>JBJTYJ010000173.1:0-22226 GCA_046082705.1 Actinomycetota bacterium
AAGCGACATCGACGGGTACCAGAACGTTGCGACGCACGACGTCGATGCGCTGCTGGTCGAACCGGGTGATGAACGGGCACTTGCGACCGCGCTCGCAAAAGTGATGGCCAACCCGCGTCTGTCGCAGCGGCTCGTCGAAGCCGGACATCGGCGCGTCGAGGCCTCGTCGATGCGCACACTCGCGCAGCAATACGTCGCGTTGTACGAACGTGCCCTCGAAATGGAACGCAGCGGTGCCGGGGATGGCTACGCGACGGGTTTCGGTCGCAAGACCGAGGATCCACGTCGGTCTCGGAGGGCGAACCGTATGCTGTCGATGATCGAAAAGCGCCGCGTGCGGCGCAGTCAACACCCATGAACGCTTCTTCTGCCTCCTCCGTTTCGTCGGCTTCGTCGACTCCTGCCTCGGGGTGGACGAATCACGATGCCGATTTGCGTCGTGGCGCGACGATCCTGTGGGCCGCCGTCGGTGGTGTCCTTGGCGCGGTGGTCGGTCTCGTTCTTGCCGGCGTGGTTGGTCTCGTCGTGGGTGCGCTCGTCCTCGGGGCGGGTGGCGCCCTGCTTGCCGTCTCACTGGTCGGGCGTTTCGTCGACTCAGCGCTGGCGAGCGCGATGGCGCGCATCGAGGCCCGCGAACTTGATGCCGATCGTGCGCCGCGACTTTTCAATTTGCTTCAGGGACTCTGTGCGACGGCCGGAGTGTCGGCGCCACGTGTATCCGTCACCAACGATTCGTCGATCAATGCACTCGTCGCGGCAGACCCGGCGGGCGAGTCCCGTGCGGAAGTAGTCGTCACGCAGGGGTTCGTCGATGCGCTCGGGCGCATCGAGATGGAAGGAGCAGTCGCCGTTTGTCTGGCGCGTCTGCGTTCGGGACTCGCAGAAGCGCAAACGCTCGCCACGGCCCTCGCCGCTACCGAGCCGTGGTTCATTCCCGGACCGGTGCGCCGGCGCGTGATCGAGGCCTCCTTGTCGGGACAGGCGATCTTCGACGCCGATGTGAAAGGTGTCGCCATCACGCGGTATCCGCCGGGTCTTGCGGCCGCTTTTCAACGCATGATCGACACTTCCACGCGGGTTTCCGGTGCAGTTTCCCATGGCAACTTCCTCTGGTTGGCCGACCCGGCCGGAGAATCCCCGAATGACGCGGGTGGCACGCGATCCAGTTCTAGGGTGGAGTCCTCGGACGACAGGTCAACCGACGAAGACCGCCCGCCGCTCGCCGAGCGACTGGCCCTTCTCCGCGAGGTCTGAACCGTTCTCCGGGGCACATGCCCCGGGTGCAAGAAGCAGACAGATGAAAAGGGAGATGACAGGCATGAACGGAACCCCCACCCGCTCACGCAAGATCCGGCGGTTGTCGATCGCCGGTGCATTGGTTGCGGCAGTCGCGTTGGCGGCCTGCGGCGGAGGCGGAGACGCCGATGCCCCCGAGAGCATTCCCGAGCCCTCATACGGTGACATTGCACTTCCATCGACACTGCCCGGGCCAACGACGACGCTTCCGGCACCCGAGGTCATGCCGTTGACGGGTCTCGCCATCGAAGATGCCGTTGCCGCGACACGTCCTGCTCTCGTTGCGAAGATCGACAACCATCCGACAGCACGTCCCCAGGCGGGGTTGAACCAAGCGGACATCGTCTACGAAGAGAACGTCGAGCAGCTCACACGCTACGCCGCGGTCTTTCACTCGAATGCACCGACAAACATCGGACCAATTCGTTCTGGTCGTACCCAGGACGTGAACCTTTTCAGCGCGTACCTCAACCCGTTGTTCGTCTGGAGCGGTGGCAATGCAAAGACGACGTCGCTCATCCGCAAGTCGGTGCTCGTCGACATGGGTGCGCTCGTCGCGTACCAACAGGGCGGCTACAAGCGTGATGCGAAGCGCAAGGCGCCGCACAACCTCTACGCCGATGCGTCGAAGATCTACACGCTCACCCCGAAGGGCGCGACACGTCCGCCGCAGCAGTTCCTGTACCGCACCGCAAGCGACGCAATGCCGTCTTCGGCAACCGCTTCGGCTGGCCTGAAACTTTCGATGGACGGCGTGCAGGTCCAGTGGCTGTGGGACTCGGCGACGGGCGACTACCTGCGCTCGATCGGCAAGGACAAGCACATGGATGCCGACGGATCGCAGGTCAATGCGAAGAACGTCGTGGTTCTCTACATGGCGTACAAGGCGAGTGCAGCCGACCCGCGCAGCCCCGAGGCGCAGAGCGTGGGCGAGGGCGAGGCTTGGGTCTACACCAACGGCTCGCTCGTGAAGGGCAAGTGGAAGCGGGCGAAGGAGACCGACGTATTTTCGCTCACCGACCTTGCCGGAGCACCCGTGAAGTTGACCCCGGGCCGTACGTGGATCGAACTGCCGCGCGTGAACAAGGGTGCGGATGTGCCCGCCGGCACCGATCCTGCGAAGGTCAAGTTCCCCTGAACTGCGCGCACCGTGACGACAAATTCGGTCGTCTCGGTACGATGAAGTCATGACTGGCAACGTCTCTGGCACCTTCCGCGTCAAGCGCGGACTCGCAGAAATGATGAAGGGTGGCGTCATCATGGACGTCGTCACCCCGGCGCAGGCCCGCGTGGCCGAAGACGCCGGAGCGTGTGCGGTCATGGCGCTCGAGCGAGTGCCGGCCGACATTCGTCGTGACGGCGGCGTGGCGCGCATGAGCGATCCCGAGATGATCGAGGGCATCAAGGCTGCGGTCAGCATTCCCGTCATGGCCAAGGCACGCATCGGTCACTTCGTCGAGGCACAGATTCTGCAGTCGCTTGGCGTCGACTTCGTCGACGAGTCGGAGGTGCTCACGCCCGCCGACGAGACCCACCACATCGACAAGTTCGGTTTCGACGTGCCCTTCGTGTGTGGCGCGACGAACCTGGGTGAGGCCCTGCGTCGCATCAGCGAAGGGGCGGCGATGATCCGATCCAAGGGCGAGGCCGGTACGGGCAACATCGTCGAGGCAGTGCGCCACCTGCGCAACATCATCGGCGACATGCGCAAGATCACCCAAGCCGACTCCGCAGAGTTGTTCGAATGGGCCAAGCGTTTGCAGGCTCCGCTGCCGCTCGTGCAAGAGATCGCCGAAACGGGTTGGTTGCCGGTTCCCCTGTTCTGCGCGGGGGGCATTGCAACTCCGGCTGATGCGGCACTCGCCATGCAACTTGGTGCCGAAGCAGTCTTCGTGGGTTCGGGCATCTTCAAGAGCGACGATCCGGCGCCCCGCGCCAAGGCGATCGTCGAGGCGACGACGCACTTCCGCGATCCCGAGATCCTCGCCAAGGTGAGCCGCGGTCTCGGCGCGCCGATGACCGGGATCGGCATGGACGAAATCAACCAGCGCTACGCGGAGCGTGGATGGTGAACGCGAGGCCCCCAGGTGAACATGGGCAACGTGAACATGGGCAACGCGAACACGGCGCGCATCACCATCGGTGTCCTCGCGTTACAGGGCGCATTTAGTTCCCACGAACGTGCCTTCGCGCGGGCGCGCGCAGGTGTCACCACCCGACAGGTGCGACTCCCTCGCGACCTCGACGGAGTGGATGCTCTCGCAATGCCGGGCGGCGAGTCGACCACGATGTCGCAGCTGCTCGAATCGAGTGGTCTCTTCGACGCGATTGGTGCCCGTATCGCGTCGGGTATGCCCGTCTTCGGAACCTGTGCGGGTGTGATCCTGCTCGCGAACTCGGTGCTCGATGGCCGCGACGACCAGAGGTCGTTTGCATCGCTGAACGTCACCGTTCGTCGCAACGGTTACGGCCGGCAGATCGACAGTTTCGAATCCGACATCGAAGTGATGGGTCTCGAAGCGCCGTTTCCCGCGGTGTTCATCAGGGCACCGATCATCGAGTCGGTTGGCGCCGACGTCCAGGTGCTGGCCAGCCATGACGGTGTTCCGGTTGCGGTGGCAACCGACCGCATCGTCGGAATCACTTTTCATCCCGAGCTCACCGACGACCCCCGACTGCATGGTCTCTTCGTCGACCGCGTCGTGGGTTCCCTCACCACGAACAGGAGATAGCAATGTCCGGCCATTCCAAATGGGCGACGATCAAGCACAAGAAGGCTGCGGTCGACAAGGCGCGCGGAAAGCTGTTTGCCAAACTCGCACGACAGATCGAAGTAGCCGCACGCGAGGGCGGCGGAGACCCCGACTCGAACGCCGCGTTGCGCACGATGGTGTTGAAGGCCAAGGCCGGTCAAATGACGAACGACGCCATCGACCGCGCGATCAAGCGCGGCACCGGCGAGCAGACGGGTGCGTCCTACGAGTCGATCACCTACGAGGGCTACGCGCCCGGTGGAGTGGCAATGCTCATCGACGTACTGACCGACAACCGCAACCGAACGAGCGGTGACGTGCGGGCGATCTTTTCCAAGTTCGGTGGCGCGATGGCCGAACCCGGCGCCGTCGGGTGGCAGTTCTCGCGCCGCGGGCTCATCATGGTCGACGGCCGTCTGGACGAAGACGACGTCATGGCTGCAGCCATCGAAGCGGGGGCCGATGACGTGGCCCGTGACGGGGACGCGTGGCGGGTCACTACCGAGCCCTCGACGGTGTTCGACGTGAAGGCGGCCCTCGAAGCCGCCGGGGTATCTGCGCTGTCCGCCGAAAGCACGATGGTCTCCTCAAACCTGGTGCCCGTCGAAGACCTCGATGATGCGCGTAAGGTATTGCGCATCATGGATGCGCTGGAAGACAACGACGACGTGCAAGACGTATATTCGAACTTTGACATGTCCGACGACACGATGGCCGCGGCGTCGGTATGAGCGTCGCGGTGGGGGACAAGGCCCCCGACTTTTCGCTTCCCGGAACCGGCGGTACGTCGTATTCGTTGTCCCAATACGCGGGTCAAACAGTGGTCCTCGTGTTTTACCCGGGCGACGACACTCCGGTGTGCACCAAGCAGCTCAACTGCTACAACAATGAACTCGCGCAGTTCACCGACGTCGGTGCGCAGGTGCTCGCGGTCTCGGCCCAAGATCTGGCGAGCCACGAACGTTTTGCCACGAAGCACGGCTTTCAATTTCCGTTGTTGTCCGACACCGACAAGTCGGTCGCAGGCCTCTACGGCACGCTCGGACCGCTCGGCTTTCCCCGTCGCAGTGTCTTCGTGATCGACGCCCAAGGAATCGTGCGCTACGCGCACCGGGCCATTGCGGGCCTCACCTTCCGGCCGGTCGAAGAACTGGTCGGGGCAATTCGCGCTGCAGGCTGATCCGCCCCCGGGGCGCCTGCAGGGGCTAGGGTAGAACGTATGTTCGCCCCGACGGACCGTGTTCCCGCCCTTGCCCCTGGTCGCGTCTCGGGTCGCGTGTTGGGCGTTGACCCCGGTCTCACGCGGTGTGGCTACGCCGTCCTGGTGGCGGGGCCATCTGGCTCGGCGCACGCACTGGCTCTCGGAGTATTGCGCACCGACAAAGACGACCAGACACCCTCACGACTGGCGATTTTGCAGGCCGACATTGAGGCACTGCTCGATGAGTTCCAGCCCGCCGCGGTTGCAGTCGAACGGGTCTTTTTCCAGAACAACGTGCGCACGGCGATCGGTGTTGCACAGGCAAGCGGAGTCGTGCTCGCCGCCGCGGCACGACGGAGCTGTGCGGTCGCGGAATACACGCCCAGTCAGGTGAAGGACACGGTTGTGGGCTGGGGTGCGGCCGACAAGGCACAGGTACAGCGCATGGTGCAGATGCGCCTTGGCCTCGCCGGTCTGCCGAAACCTGCCGACGCGGCCGACGCAGCCGCGATTGCGCTCTGCCACCTTGCGATGTCGCCCGAACTTGTCGGAGTTCGCAAATGATCGGTTCGTTGCGCGGGACAGTGCTCGAGCGCATCGTGCCTTCGACGGTGCTCGTCGAGGTCGGGGGAGTCGGCTACCTCGTCAACGTCACGCCACGTGTGTTTGCCGAACTCGAACCCACGACGTCGTGTTTCTTGCACGTGCATCAACACATCCGCGAGGACTCCCAGACGCTCTTCGGCTTCACCACACGCGACGACCGGCAGTGTTTCGACATCCTGCTCGGTGCGCACGGCATCGGACCGTCGATGGCGATGGCCATTCTCGGCACGCACTCACCGCGCGGTCTGCACAACATCGTCATCACCTCCGACGTCGGTGCACTCACGATGGTGCCGGGGGTCGGAAAGAAGACGGCCGAACGTCTTCTCGTCGAATTGCGTGGCAAGTTCGACGTCTTCGATGTCGCGCCGGCGCACGGAGCGAACGGCTCGGGTGCCGCAGGTCGATCGAGCGTCGTCGCCGACCTGCGCGAGGCTTTGCTCGGCCTGGGCTACGGCAACGACGAGATCCGTGATGTCATGTCCGAGTTGTCGCCCTCCGACGACATCGCACTCGACCGCATCCTGCGCGATGCGCTCGCGATCCTGGGGGCTCGCCGTGCGTGATGAATTCATCGACAAGAACCCCACCGATGAGATCCTCGTCTCGGCGGAGTTGAGCTCGGGCGAAAGTGATGAAGTTGGCCTGCGACCGCGTCTTCTCGACGATTTCATCGGTCAGCGCGAATTGAAAGAGCACCTCAAGATCGTTCTCACCGCCGCGCGTCAGCGCGGTCAGGCAACAGACCACGTGTTGCTCGCCGGACCGCCCGGCCTCGGAAAGACGACGATGGCGGGCATCATTGCCCAGGAAATGGGCGCGCAGTTGCACGTCACATCGGGACCCGCCCTCGAACGTGCGGGCGACCTGGCTGCGATCCTCACGAAGTTGGGCGAGCGCGACGTTCTGTTCATCGACGAGATACATCGTCTCGCGCGTCCCGTCGAAGAGATCCTCTATCCAGCAATGGAGGATTTCCAGATCGACATCATCGTCGGCAAGGGTCCTGCCGCATCATCGATTCGTCTCTCGTTGCCGGCGTTCACTCTCGTCGGCGCGACCACGCGAACGGGCATGATCACGGGGCCGTTGCGCGATCGTTTTGGCCTCGTGAGCCGACTCGACTTCTATGACGAAGAGGAACTTCGGGCAATCGTTGTGCGCGCCGCGGGAATCCTCGGCATCCCCGCCGACGAGGCCGGTGCCGGGCAGATTGCACGACGCAGCAGGGGCACTCCGCGAATCGCCAACAGGTTGTTGCGTCGTGTCCGTGACTTCGCCGAGGTGCATGGATCGGGTGTTGTCGATGACGCCACCGCAACCGAAGCCTTGCGTGTGTTCGGTGTCGACGAACGTGGTCTCGACAAGGTCGACAGGGCAATCCTCTCCGCTCTTTGCAGGCGGTTCGCTGGTGGTCCGGTTGGTCTCACCACGTTGGCGATCGCGGTCAGCGAACAACCCGAGACGGTCGAAGACGTTTACGAGCCGTTCCTCATTCAGCAGGGTTTCATCTCGCGCACGCCACGCGGGCGCGTGGCCATGCCTGCGGCCTACGAACACCTTGGTATGCCGCCCGTAGCCTGACTCGGTGCATCTCTCCGACATCGATTACGAGCTCCCCGGCGAATTGATCGCACAGCACCCCGTCGAACCGCGCGATTCGGCACGTTTGTTTGATGCGACGAACGGATTCGTTCACCGCCGTGTGTCCGACCTCTCCGCCCTGGTCAGCGAGGGTGACCTGCTCGTCATCAACGAGACTCGCGTCCTTCCGGCGCGGCTCGATCTGGTGCGTTCGACGGGTGGTCGCGTCGAGGTGCTGCTTCTCGAGGCGCTCGACGAGATCGATTCGCGTTGGGAATCCCTCGTGCGCCCCGGACGCAAAATGCGTGACGGTGAGGAGTTGCTTGCCGCCGACGGGTCGGCATTTGCCGTCGTCGAGGGACGATCGGAAGCGGGCGACACGTTCGTCGTGCGAATTGCCCGCGGTGACGATCCGGCGTCGCGTCGGGCCGCCATTTCCGCGGTCGGCTCGATGCCGTTGCCGCCGTACATCACCGCGCCACTGGCCGATCGGGAGCGCTACCAAACCGTCTATGCGCGCCGCGAAGCATCTGCTGCTGCGCCGACGGCCGGCCTGCACTTTACGCCCGAGCTGATGGCCCGCATCGTTGATCGGGGTGCGCGGTTCGCGCCGGTCGAACTTGTCGTGGGTCTCGACACGTTCAAGCCGGTCGAAGAAGAAAACCCTCTCCACCACAAGATCCACACCGAGCGTTACAGCGTTCCGGAATCAACTTGGCAGGCGGTACGCGAAGCGCGTCGTGTGATTGCCGTCGGTACGACATCATGTCGCGCACTCGAGTCAGCGGCAACGACGGGCTGTCTCGAGGGTCGAACGGATGTCTTCATCACGCCCGGTTACGAATGGAAAGCCGTCGATCTTTTGATGACCAATTTCCATATGCCGCGGACCACGTTGTTGTTGATGATCGGTGCATTCGTCGGCGACGCATGGCGCGACATCTACTCTGAAGCGGTGCGCGAGAAGTACCGATTCCTTTCGTTCGGTGACGCGATGCTGCTTGCCCGGTCGGGGTCGTAGGGTCGTGTTTCCCGTCGAGTTCACGGTCGAGGCGACGAGTGGCCGCGCGCGTGCGGGTCGTGCGCGCACGGCGCGGGGCGAGTACGAGACACCGTGCTTCATGCCGGTTGGCACGCGCGGCGCGATCCGCTACCTCAGTGCCGTCGACTACCGAAGCGTCGGCGCGCGCATCGTGCTCGGCAACACCTACCACCTGATGCTGCGGCCCGGTGCCGATTTGATCGCGGAGATGGGCGGCCTCGGGCGGTTTGCCGGTTGGGACGGCCTCACCCTCACCGACTCCGGGGGATTCCAGGTCTTCTCGCTCGGCCCCAAGATCGACGGTGACGGCGTCACGTTCAAGTCCACCTACGACGGTGACCTCGTTCGGTTCACTCCCGAGCGGGCAGTCGAGGTGCAGCAACTCATCGGTGCCGATATTCAGATGGTTCTCGACGTGTGTCCCGCGTTGCCGTCGCCTCCCGATGTCATCGACCTCGCGCTGCGACGGACGGCGGAGTGGGCGCAACGGGCGCGCGAACATCACTCGCGCAGCGACCAGTCGCTCTTTGGAATCGTGCAGGGCGGTATCTCGCCCGAATTGCGCGAGCAGAGTGCGAGACACACCGCCGGTCTCGAGTTCGATGGTTACGGCATCGGAGGATTGTCGGTAGGCGAGACGCGTGCGGAGATGATTCCGGCACTCGACGCCGCCACTGCGCACCTGCCCGCCAACAGACCCCGCTATCTGATGGGTGTCGGCGACCCGGCGTCGCTCGTTGAGGCCGTTGCGCTCGGGGTCGACCAGTTCGACTGCGTCATGCAAACGCGACTCGGACGACACGGCACGGCCCTGACTTCGACGGGCAAGGTGCACATGAAGAACGTTCGCCACGCACGGGACGAGTCGCCGCTCGACGTGACTTGTGCGTGTGCGGTGTGTTCCCGCCACAGCCGCGCCTACATCAGGCACCTGTTCCAGACCGGTGAGCCAACCGCGGCGCGGTTGCTCTCGTACCACAACGTCGCATGGACCATCGCGTTGATGGCATCGATGCGGGCAGCCATAGCAGACGGCTCCTTTCCCGCGCTCCGCGAGAGCGTGCTGGGGGTCTGGGGCTAGTACTGGCTACGCTTTGCGCCATGTTCCATACCCCCCTCGGCCTCATCGCTGCTGAAGATTCCTCGTCCGGCGGCGGAGCTGCGATTTTTCAGCTCTTCTTCTTCGGTCTCATTTTCGTGGCGATGTATTTCCTGCTCATCCGCCCACAGCGTCGTCGCACCCGCGAGGCGCAGGAACTGAACCGAGCCTTGTCCGTGGGTGACGAGGTCCAGACGGCGTCGGGCATCGTTGGTTTCATCACGGGTTTCGACACGGAAGACCAGGCGGGAGACGTGGCTTGGATCGACATCGCCGAGAATGTCGAGATCCGCGTCATGCGCAGTGCCATCTCGCGTCGTGTCAACGCGTCGTCGACGCCGGCTGCGGAACCTGCTGCCGACAAAGACGACAGCGACGACAAGAAGTAGTCAAGCCTCGTGCGTCGTCGTCTTCTTTTCTCTCTGATCGGCCTCGTCGTCGTGGCTGTTGGCGCGATGTCGGCGAATCTGATCGCCGGCAACAGTCCTTCGCTTGGACTCGACCTCCAAGGTGGTGCCTCGGTCACCTTGGAACCGCAGGGCGACTACGACGCAGATGCCCTATCGGTCGCCGTCGAAATCATCCGTCAGCGCGTCGACTCGATCGGCGTTGCCGAGCCCGAAATCATTCGTCAGGGTGACACCGTTGTCGTCAACCTTCCCGGCGTGAAGGATCAGAAGCGGGCGCTCGACATCGTTGGGCGCACGGGCGAGGTCCTGATGCGTCCTGTGCTTCAGTCGGGTGTGCCGAACGACAACCCGTCGACGACCGCCGTCGCCGGAGCCACGACGACGTCGTTGGTCGAATCGCCGACAACCATCGCTGGCGACACGGCAACGTCGATCGCGCCGACCACCGTTCCTGCGCCGGGCAGTGGTCTGCGCTTCGCGAGCGCCGCCACCTCCACAACCGTGCCGGAAACAACGCTGCCGGAAACCACCGTGCCCGAAACAACGTTGCCGCCGACGGCGTTGGCCGGTGCGGAGGGCGCAACGACGACGTCATCCCCTGACTTGTTGTTGGCGACCGGCGACACCACGACAACCACGGTTGCCCCGGTAACGCCCGACATCTCGCTCACCAATGAACCTGACAAGATCGCGATTCTCAACGGTCGCGACGGACTCGTTTACTACGCGGGTCCCGCGGGCGCCGACGGCCAGGTGTTCAAGAACGATGCCGCCGCCGAAATCAGCAACGGAGGTTGGGTCGTCACCGTCGGGCTGCGCGACGGTTCCGAGGGTGAGGGTGCGTGGAATGCACTCGCGAACGAATGCTTCACGAAGTCTCAGACGTGTCCCACGGGCCAAATCGCCATCGTTCTCGACGGTGAAGTCATCTCCGCGCCCGTCGTGCAGACGAACAACTTCTCGGGCAGCGTGCAAATCACAGGCGATTTCTCCGAGCGTGAAGCTCGCGATTTGGCGAAAATTCTCGAATTCGGCGCTGTTCCGGTGCGCTTCAGCGCACCAACGGCGCAGACCGTCTCGGCAACCCTCGGTCAAGACTCACTCGATGCTGCGATCGTGTCGGGCCTCGTCGGAGTCGCGTTGGTGCTGCTGTTCCTCATCTTCTATTACCGACGTCTCGCGTTCGTCGTTCTCGGCGGTCTCGCGGTGTCGGGCATGTTGCAGTGGAGCACCATTTCGTGGCTCTCTCAGCGAAACGGTCTTTCCTTGTCGCTGGCGGGAGTCACCGGCATCATCGTCTCGATCGGTGTCACCGTCGACTCGTACGTCGTGTTCTTCGAGAAACTGAAAGACGACGTACTCGCAGGCCGCACGCTGCGCAACTCTGCGACGCGCAGTTTCGAGTCCGCGTGGCGAACCATCCTCGCCGCCGACACCGTTTCGCTGCTCGGAGCGCTCGTGCTGTGGTTCCTGACGGTGGGTTCGGTGCGAGGTTTCGCCTTCTTCCTCGGTCTGTCCACTCTCTGCGACATGATCGTTGCGTACTTCTTCACACGACCAACCGTCATCCTGCTCGCGCGTTCCAAGTTCATGAACAAGGGCAAGATGTTCGGCGTCAGTGCGCGCCAGGTACTGGGTAGTGAGTCGACAGTCGCAGGAGGTGCGCAGTCATGAGCGGTCGTTGGCGTCGTCTCTACAACGGTGAGACCACCGTTGATTTTTCGGGCCGTCGGTGGTGGGGCTTCGGCTTCTCGATCGCACTTCTCGTGGTCACGGTTGGCTCACTCGTGTTCCAGGGTCTCAACCTCGGCATCGACTTCAAGGGCGGAGTCGCATGGGAAGCACCCGCGACGAAGGATCTCACCATCGACTCGGCCCGCGAGGTGCTCGAAGCGAACAAGATCGAGGCGTCAAACGCGAAGATCCAGACACTGGGCAGCGGCGATGGCGAGCGCATCCGAATCCAGGTCGGCGAGCAGACGCCCGAGGTCCGCGATGCGGTGCAAAGCGACTTGGCTGACAAATCCGGTGTCGAGACCGTTGATGTCAGCGTGTCCGACGTCAGCTCCTCGTGGGGTCGCAGCATCACCGAAAAGGCGATTCGCGCACTGTTGGTCTTCTTCCTGTTGGTTTCGCTCTACATCGCGTGGCGATTCGAGTGGAAGATGGCGGTCGCGGCGATCGCGGCGATGGCTCACGACGTTGTCGTGTCGGTCGGCGCGTACTCGGTGCTTGGCTTCGAAGTCACGCCTGCCACGGTGATTGCGTTCCTCACAATTCTTGGCTTCTCGCTTTACGACACGATCGTGGTGTTTGACAAGGTGAAGGACAACGCAGATCGTTTTGCGGCTCAACGTGTTTCGTATGCCGATATCACCAACGTGTCGATGAACCAGGTGCTCATGCGCTCGCTCAACACGTCGTTGGCCGCGGTCCTGCCAGTTCTGTCGCTCCTTGTTCTTGGTGCCGGTGTGTTCGGTGCCGTTGCGTTGCAAGAGTTCGCGCTTGCGCTCTTCGTCGGTCTGCTCACCGGTGCTTACTCGTCGATCTTCATCGCCACGCCGCTGCTCACCGTGATGAAAGAGCGCGAACCGAAATACCGTACACTCATCGGACAGATGTCACTCGGTACCGAGATGGCGCAGCTGGCCACAACCGGTGCTCCGGTGTCGCGTCGTTCGTCGCGCGCCGCTGCCCGCACGGAAGGCGAGTCCGGTTCACGCGATGAGATCGAGCTTGTCGGAACGGCCGCCCATCGCGCCGAGGTGTTGTTGTCGCATCCGCCGCGGCCGCGCAAGAAGCGAAAGAGGTAGCGGGCGTGTCCTCCGCCGATCTTCAGCGTCTTATCCGGGACATTCCCGATGTGCCGTCTCCCGGAGTGATGTTTCGCGACATCACGCCGCTCCTTGCCGACCCTGCCGGCTACGACGCGGCGGTCAAGGCGATCGTCGGACTCACGCACGGCAAGCGAGTCGACAAGGTGATCGGCATCGAGGCGCGAGGATTCATCATGGCGGCTCCCGTCGCTTTTCACCTGAACGCGGGCTTCATTCCCGTGCGCAAGGCCGGCAAATTGCCCTGGGCAGTCGTGCGCGAGGAGTACACGCTCGAATACGGAACCGACCAGCTCGAGATTCACCGGGACGCTTTGGCACCGGGGGATTCGGTTGTGATCGTCGACGACGTCCTGGCAACGGGCGGCACCGCGAAAGCGGCTATCCGACTCGTCGAGGGCCTCGGTGCAATCGTTGCGGGTCTTGCATTCCTCATCGAACTTCCCGCACTTGGCGGGCGCAGCGCACTATCCGGGCATTCCGTTTCCTCGGTGATCACCTACTAGCGGGGACGACATGGCGACCGGTGACCGTGTTCTTCCCTGGAGGCGGCAGGCAGCCGCACCGAGTGACGAACTCGCGCCCCTGCTGGCTGCATATCGCTCGCGCCATCCGAAGGCTCCGGTCTCGCTGATCAATCGCGCGTACCTCACCGCACGTCGTGCGCACCAGCACCAGGTGCGGGGGAGTGGCGAGTCCTACATCAACCATCCGATCGCGGTGGCAAAGATCGTCGCCGATATCGGCCTCGACGACACGTCGCTCGCCGCTGCGTTGTTGCACGACGCGGTCGAGGACACAGAGATCACGCTCGCCGAGGTGGAAACCGAGTTCGGTGCCGAGATTGCGTCGATCGTCGACGGCGTCACGAAACTCGAACGTTTGCAGTTTGATTCAAAAGAGGCACAGCAGGCGGCGACGATGCGCAAGATGCTCGTCGCGATGGCGCGTGACATCCGCGTGCTCGTCATCAAGCTCGCCGATCGGCTGCACAACATGCGCACGATCGCGGGCATGCCCGTCGAAAAGCAGCAGCGCGTCGCGCACGAGACGCTCGACATCTATGCGCCGCTTGCGCACCGCCTCGGCATGCAAGAAATCAAGCAACAGTTGGAAGACCTGTCCTTCTCGGCGATCTATCCGAAACGCTTCGCGGAACTCGACCTCCTGGTGGCAACTCGTTCACCCGAACGCGACGTCTACCTCGCGAAGACGATCGCCGAAGTTCAGGCACGACTCGGCGAGCTGAACATTCGTGCAGAGGTCACGGGTCGCGGCAAGCATCTGTGGAGCATCTACGAGAAGATGGTGGAGAAGGGCCGCGAATTCGACGAGATCTTCGACCTCGTCGCGATTCGAATCATCGTCGACTCGGTGAAGGACTGTTATTCCGCACTCGGTTGCATCCATGGACGCTGGAAGCCCGTGGTTGGGCGCTTCAAGGACTACATCGCGATGCCCAAGTTCAACCTTTACCAGTCGCTGCACACCACGGTCATCGGTCCCGAGGGCAAGCCGATCGAGGTGCAGATCCGTACCCGCGAGATGCACGACCGTGCCGAGCAGGGCGTTGCGGCCCACTACTCGTACAAGGACGGTACCGCACCCGGCGACATCGATTGGCTGAACCGCATCATCGAAACCCAGGCCGACATTCTCGATCCGGACCAGTTCATGGAGGGATTGAAGGCCGACTTGGTGCAAGACGAACTGTTCGTCTTCACCCCGAAGGGGGACGTGATTCCTCTGCCTCTCGACTCCACGCCGGTCGACTTCGCGTATGCGGTGCACACCGAGGTGGGCCATGCCTGCGTGGGTGCCAAGGTGAACGGTCGGCTCGTGACTTTGAATCATTTGCTCCGGTCGGGCGATACCTGTGAGATCTTCACCGCCAAGAACTCCGACACCGGCCCGTCGCGCGATTGGCTCGAATTCGTCGGCAGTCCCCGTGCCCGAAACAAGATCAAGCAATGGTTCTCACGTGAGCATCGCGACGAGATGATCGAAGTCGGACGTGAGGAACTCACGACCGCCCTTCGGCGTGCCGGACTTGCGCTCGGTGGAATCTGGGCCTCGGAGGCACTCGCGGCGCAGGTCGAAGCATCGGGCCACGCCGAGATCGACGCGTTCCTGGCTGACATTGGCGAAGGAGTCATCCTCGCGTCCGATGTTGCACGCAATCTCTCCGAGGTGCTGAGCGGCGACGAACATCCGGAGCAGTTGGCCGGCGACCTGCGCATCGACAGGCTCCGACGTTTCTCCGTCGGAACCATCCGCGTCGAGGGCACCGACGACGTCATCGTGC
This sequence comes from Actinomycetota bacterium, assembly GCA_046082705.1. Taxonomy (GTDB): domain Bacteria; phylum Actinomycetota; class Acidimicrobiia; order Acidimicrobiales; family Ilumatobacteraceae; genus F1-20-MAGs119. The sequence continues at coordinate 15,131 of JBJTYJ010000173.1, forward strand.
GTATGTCCACGTGTTGTCACCCTGTGCCTGGTGACGAGGTCGCCGGTTTTCTCACCAGGGAAGGCGGCGTTGCGGTCCACCGTGAGGATTGTCCCGAGGCGGCATCGCTCGCGCGTCACCCCTCGAACCGGGTTGTCGACGTCGAATGGGTCGAGTCGGGTGGCAATTCAACGTCCAGGGCTTCGGTCGAGGTTGCAGCACTCGATCGCACACGTTTGTTGCGCGATGTGGCGAACGCGTTGTCCGACCAGCACGTGAACATCGTCGCCTGTTCGACGGTCACCGGAGCCGACAGGGTCGCCCGTATGCGCTTTGATTTTGAACTGGCGAATGCTGGCCACCTCGAGTCGGTGATGCGCACCATCCAGAACATCGATTCGGTTTTCGAAGTCCGCAACGCGGGGAATGAAGTCCGCAACGCGGGGAATGACAATTCAGGGTCGGCCCGTCGCACCGACGACTAGCCTGCGGGCGTGCCTGCCTTCCAAACAACGCCCGGGACGCGCGACATCCTGCCCCCCGACGCCGCCCGCTGGAGGGCCTTCGTCGACGTCTTTGCCTCGGTGGTCGAGCGCGCCGGCTACGAGCAGGTCATCCTCCCGATGTTCGAAGACCTCGGTGTGTTTCAACGCTTGGGTGACGCCACCGACGTGGTCACGAAAGAGATGTACGACTTCGTCGACAAGGGTGGCCGCCACGTCGCATTGCGTCCCGAGCAAACGGCGGGTGTGTGTCGTGCCTTCGTGCAGCATCATCCCAACGTGCCGTGGAAGGTCTGGTACGCGGGTCCGAACTTCCGGTACGAAAAGGCACAGCAGGGTCGTTACCGGCAGTTCGATCAAGTCGGAATCGAAGTGCTGGGCGTCGACGATCCGTTGCTCGACGTCGAAGTGATCTCTCTCGCACACTCGTTCTACCGCGACCTCGGCATGCGCAACGTCGAACTTCACGTGAATTCCTTGGGCGATACGGGTGACCGTGCCCGCTACGTCGAAGCACTCGCCGCGTACTTCCATTCCCGCGAGGTCGAGCTCAGCCAAGAGAGTCGGACATCGCTTGCCCGCAATCCGCTGCGCATCCTCGACTCGAAGCGAGCAGAAGACCGCGAGGTCGTCGCCCAGGCACCATCGATCTCCGAGTTCTTCAGTCCCCAGGCTGCGGCCCACTTTGCGGCGGTGCAAGAGGGTCTTGCCCTTCTCGGCATCGACTTCGTCGTCAACCAAAGGCTTGTTCGTGGCCTCGACTACTACCGCAGCACGACGTTCGAGTTCGTGTCGACGTCCCTCGATGCTGCACAGACCGCGGTTGGCGGGGGAGGTCGCTACGACGGCCTCGTCGAAGACCTCGGCGGAGACCCCACTCCCGGCATCGGATTCGCAATCGGCGTCGACCGCACGCTTCTCGCCTGTGATGCGGAGTCGGCGTTTCCCGCTCCCGACGGAGCGGCCGATGTCTTCGTCGTCGACACCACGGGTGGTCGCACGGCGCTGCGTTTGGCGGCACAGTTGCGCGAAGTGGGTCTGCGTGCGGAACGTGCATACGGAGCAAAGAGCATGAAGTCCCAGATGAAGACGGCAAACAAGAGCCGCGCAGTCGTCGCCGTTATCATCGGCGAGGACGAACTCGCCCGCGGTGTCGCAACCGTGCGTCCGATGGACGGTGGCGAGCAGTTCGAATACCCCCTCGACGCGGTCGTTGCGACCGTTGCCGACATCGTGAAGAAAGCCAAGTGATGAGCACCTCCGCAACCTCCCTGCGCACGCACCTCTGCGGTGAACTGCGCGCCGAGCACATCGGCACCGCCGTCTCGGTCTGTGGCTGGCTGGCACGTCGCCGCGAGCACGGTGAGCACCTGGCGTTCTTCGACATCCGCGACCATTCCGGCGTGGTGCAGTGCGTTGTCGACCGCACAGTCGACGTGCGCTCCGAATACGTGGTGCGTATCACGGGCGAGGTGCGCCGACGCCCGGAAGGCACCATCAACGAGGGTCTTTCGACGGGGGAAATCGAAATCGGCGAATGTCGGGTCGAAGTGCTGAACGTCGCCGAGCCGCCACCGTTCCCCGTCGATTCTCGTGCCGACGACGTGGATGAAAACGTGCGTTTGCGTCACCGCTACATCGACATCCGTCGCGAGCGCATGCAGCGCAACGTCCGCTTGCGTGCCCGCATCAACTCGGCAATCCGCCGTGCGATGGAGGCCCAGAGCTTCGTCGAAGTCGAGACACCGTTCCTCATGCCCTCCACGCCCGAGGGTGCTCGTGAGTTCCTCGTGCCGTCGCGCAAAGAGCCGGGTTCGTTCTACGCACTCCCGCAGTCGCCACAGTTGTGGAAGCAGCTGCTGATGGTCGCGGGTGTCGATCGTTACTACCAAATTGCCCGTTGTTTGCGCGACGAAGACCTGCGTGCGGACAGGCAGTACGAGTTCATGCAGCTCGACGCCGAAATGAGCTTCGTCACCCAGCCCGACGTGCTTGCCGCCATCGGTCGTGCGGTCACCGCCGCGGCCAAAGAGGCGACCGGTGAAGAGGTTCCCCCGATCGAACAAATCACGTGGCGCGAAGCGATGGAACGTTTTGGTGTCGACAAGCCCGACCTGCGGTTCGGCATGGAGCTTGTCGAGCTCACCGATGTGTTTGCGAAGACCGAGTTCAAGGCGTTCGCATCGGCGGCGGCGATCAAGGGCATCCGTGTGGATGCGGCCACCTACCCCGAACAGGCCGCGTGGGGTCGTGGACGTCTCGACGCCATCACCGATCGTGCCAAGCAACTCGGCGCAAAGGGTCTGGTATGGCTGAAGGTCACTGCGGAATCGACCTTCGAATCACCGGTGGCGAAGTTCATCTCCGTCGATGAAACCGCCGCGATCATTGCCCGCTTCGGTGCAGTCGCCGGTGACATGATTCTGATTGTTGCCGACGACTGGACGACGACCTGCGAGGTGCTCGGCCAGTTACGCAACGACATCGGTCGTCCTCCGGTGCACGAGGGCCCGTACCGATACGTATGGGTTGTGGAGTTCCCGTTGTTCGTGGGTATCGATGCCGCTACGGGCAAGCCCCGCCCCGGCCACCATCCGTTCTGTCATCCGCACCCCGACGATCTGCATTATCTCGATACTGATCCGTTGCGAGTGCGCGCGTTGGCCTACGACTTGGTGCTGAACGGATGGGAGCTCGGGTCGGGTTCGATCCGAATCCACGATCCGGCGATGCAGCGCACCGTGTTCAACAAGTTGGGCATCAGCGACGAGGAAGCCGATCGTCGCTTCGGGTTCTTCCTGCAGCCATTCCGCTACGGCGCACCGCCGCACGGCGGTTTCGCATTCGGCATCGACCGTCTGACGGCGATCCTTGCGGGTGAGGAAAACATTCGTGAGGTCATCGCGTTCCCGAAGACCCAGTCGGGCCTCGACCCCATGACAAACGCGCCGACGAAGGTCGACCAGGCGCAGTTGGCCGAGTTGGGCATTCGCGTCCTTCCGCCGGCAACGAAGTAGGGCGCCACGGCCGACGACCTGTTTTCCGTCTCGGTCGCCGATCAACTGCGGCGTCAGGCACCGCTCGCCGCACGTCTGCGGCCGCGATCGATCGACCACGTCGTCGGTCAACAACATTTGGTCGGCCCGGGCGGTCCGTTGCGTGCGCTCATCGACACCGACCGGCTCACGTCGGTCGTGTTCTGGGGTCCGCCCGGCACCGGAAAGACGACGCTAGCCGAAGTCGTGGCTGCCACGACGAAGGCCGAGTTCATTCGGCTGTCGGCGGTGACTTCCGGTGTGAAAGACGTGCGCGAGGCGCTTGCGGCTGCGCGCGATCGGCTCGGCCAGCATCATCGCCGCACGATCGTCTTCATCGACGAGATCCATCGGTTCAACACTTCCCAGCAGGATGCACTGCTTCCGTCCGTCGAGGACGGAACCATCGTCCTCATCGGTGCAACGACGGAGAATCCGTATTTCGAGGTCAATGCACCGCTTCTCAGTCGGTCGACGCTCTTCCGTCTCGAGCCGCTCGCGAAGAACGATCTCATGCTTCTCGTCGACAGGGGTCTTGACGCGGAACGTGCCGAGATCGATGGTGACGCCAAGGCGCACTTACTGTCGGTGGCACAGGGTGACGGGCGCCAGATACTCACGTCACTCGAAGTGGCCTGCGCCCTCTCCCGCGCGCGAACGCAGGTGTCGAGCAGTGAAAGCACCCGCGTGACGGTTGCCGACGTCGAAGCCGCGATCAGTTCGAGTGCGTTGCGCTACGGCCGCGACGATCACTACGACGTCGTGTCGGCGTTCATCAAGAGCGTGCGCGGGTCGAGCGTCGATGCGGCGATCCACTGGCTCGCACGCATGCTGGTGGCAGGGGAGGACCCGCGGTTCATCGCGCGGCGTCTCGTGATTCTCGCGAGCGAGGACATTGGCATGGCCGATCCCACGGCGTTGACGATTGCCACCGCCGCCGCGCACGCCGTCGAATTCGTGGGAATGCCCGAGGCGCAGCTCAACCTTGCGCAGGCAACGGTGCACCTGTGTCGCTCGCCAAAGAACAACTCCACGTCGATGGCAATTTGGACCGCGATGGACGACGTTCGCAAGGGTGACATCGGTGCCGTGCCGGCATTTCTCCGCGACGCCCACTACGGGGGTGCGGCACAAATCGGCCACGGACTCGGTTATGTGTCGCCCCACGTGGCGACTCCCGACGCACCGGCGGCAAAGGCCGACGATTATCTCCCCGAGGAACTGCGCGGACGCACCTATTACCGTGAGTGACATGTTCGCGGCGGACTCCGGCACAAACACGGCACTGGTGGTCGTTCTCGTGTTGTGTGCTGTCGCCTTCGCGTCGCTCGTGCTGGTGCTCTCTCGCGTGCTCGTCGCCTTGGCCGACCTGCGTTCCGACCTCGAGGTCATTGAATCGAGACTTCTGCCGATGGTCGACGAACTGCGCGATGCGACGCGCGAGAGTCGTGACATCATCGATGCGGCACGTGGCGACCTGAAACGGTTCGACAAGGTGCTTGGTTCGGCCGAATCGGTGGCCGAGGCCGTTGCCGACACATCCCGTGTCGCGCGAGCCGTGCTGTCGGCACCGGTCATCAAGGTTGCCGCCGCGGCAACGGGAACCAAGCGGGCCTTTTCGGTTCTGCGCCGCCGTCGGTAGCGTGTCGTCATGCGCCGTCTGACGTGGTTCCTCGTGGGTTTTGTCGTCGCGCTCGTCGGCGGGGGCTACGCAAAGCGCCGCGTCCGGGCCGCGGCAACATCGATCACGCCCGTCAAGGTTGCGCAGCGCGTGAAGCACCGTGTCACCGATGCCGTTGCCGAGGGCAAGGCGGCGATGCGGGCCCGCGAGAACGAACTGTCTTAGGCTGACGCCCGATGTCATCGCCGCAACGCCCCCGCACGGCCGACGAGGTCCGTGAGGCATTCCGTTCATTCTTCGCCGATCGCGGCCATACCCGTGTCGAATCCGCCAGTCTGATTCCCCACGACCCGACGGTTCTCTTCACCGTGGCGGGAATGGTGCCGTTCAAGCCGTACTTCGTCGGTGACGAGGTGGCGCCATACAGCCGTGCGGTCACCGTGCAGAAGTGTGCCCGTGCCGGCGGCAAGCACAACGACCTCGACGACGTCGGTCGCACCAAGCGACATCTCGTGTTCTTCGAGATGCTCGGTAATTTCAGCTTCGGCGACTACTTCAAGGAAGACGCGATTCCGTGGTCGTGGAATCTCGTGACCGAAATCTTCGGATTCGATGGCGACCAACTGTGGATCACGGTTCACGAGAGCGATGACGAGGCAGAAGCGATTTGGCACGAGAAGGTGGGCGTGCCGATGAGCCGGATCCAGCGTCTCGGCGACAAGGACAACTTCTGGCAGATGGGTGAGACCGGACCATGCGGGCCCTGCTCCGAAATCCACATCGACCGCGGTCCCGCTTTCGGGCCCGAAGGTGGACCGCTCAACGACCCGCACGGTGACAGATTCCTCGAGTTCTGGAACCTCGTCTTCATGCAGTACAACCAGGCGCCCGACGGCTCGCGCACTCTCTTGCCCAAGCCGTCGATCGATACCGGTGCCGGATTGGAACGCATCGTCACGCTGATGCAAGGAAAGGACTCGGTCTGGGAGAGCGACGTTCTCTTCCCCCTGGTCGAAGCGGCGCAGTCCGCAACCGGTCGTTCGTACCGGGTCGGCGCCTACGACGACAGGGCAAGTTTCAGCCTGCGTGTGCTTGCCGAGCACGCGCGATCCTCGACGATGCTCGTGAACGACGGAGTGTTTCCGTCGAACGAAAACCGCGGCTACGTGTTGCGGCGCATCATTCGCCGCGCGGTGCGACACGCCTACCTTCTCGGCACCGAAAAGCTGGTCATGCCCAATCTCGTGTCGACCGCAATCGACGTGATGGGTGCCGCCTATCCCGATCTCAACGCGAATCGCGATTTCATCATCGACGTTCTGACCCGCGAAGAAGAGCGTTTCCGTCAGACCCTGAAGACCGGAACCCAAATTCTCGACACCGAACTCGACCGCAGCAGCGGACGCCTCTCGGGCGAGGCCGCGTTCCTGCTGCACGACACGTACGGCTTCCCGCTTGAACTCACCCAGGAAATCGCCTCGGAACGCTCGGTCGACGTCGACCTCGTGGGCTTCGAACGCGAAATGTCGGGCCAGCGAGAGCGCGCGAAGCAGGCTCGGAAGGGCGGTGCGGTGTCCGACGAGAAGTTGGCCGTCTACCGCACGATCCTCGACGACGCAGGGCTCACCACTTTCACGGGCTACACAGATGCCGAGAACGTCGCCAACATCGTCGCATTGGTCGATGGCGACGAAGACGGCACCGTCGAGGTGTTCCTCGATGTCACGCCGTTCTACGCCGAAAGCGGCGGACAGGTCGGCGACACGGGCACGCTGCGATCCAACTCGCTCGAACTTCACGTGATCGACACCACGTTCGCCTTGCCGGGTCTTCGCCGTCACGTGTGTCGCCCCGTACGGGGAATCGCACGGGTGGGCGACGTGGTCACCGCGTCCATCGACAACGTGCGTCGTTCGCACATCCGTCGTCACCACACGGCGACCCACGTTTTGCATTGG
>JBJTYJ010000174.1:0-4588 GCA_046082705.1 Actinomycetota bacterium
TGAGAACCGATGTGTCCAGCACGACGCGCGTGCGTTGTCTCGTTGTTCTCTCTTCTTCAAGGGGGGATGAATTGAAACCGGCCATGTGACGCGTCTCAGTCATCGCCACCCCTTTCTGACAGAGCGAGTGTCCGATGCAACTTGCAAAGTGTTGCCGATCACGCCGCGCGAATGGTGGACGGTCGCTGGACGTCACGAGCGCACCCGCGCCGTTTTTTCGGGTTTTCGGGGGCCTCTCGGCAGATTTTTTTTCGGAAATTTTTTGGACACGCATTTCGCGCCTCCGTCGACGACGGAGTTGTTCATGTTCGTGCTGCCTCGTCACGCGCCGCGACCGAGGTTTTCGATGATGTGAAATCGTCGTCGTGGTGCCGCGTGACCCACCTTTTGGCCGATGCGTGATGGCCACCAAACCCTTGTAGCACAAGGGTTTGGTGGATTCGCAGGAGTGGAGCGTTGGTTGCGTCGATGAGTCTCACTCGACTCGATGACGAGGCCGTGATGATCGCGCGCACACGTTGTCGAGCGTCGCGATGATCCCAATTCTTGGGACCTGTCGAGCGATGCTCGCGAGGTGCGCGACCGCACCCCGAAGTGCGGAAATGCTTGTATTCACCGCTTCGACGTATTCAGATATGTGTTGCACAACGCTCCGATTCCGAGGAGGAAGTAACAACATGACCAAGGCAGAGCTCATTGATGCGGTGTCACAGAAGGCGAATGTCTCGAAGGCAGATGCTGAAAGGACCGTCGCAGCGTTCTTTGATGTGGTCATCGAGATCACCAAGAGCGGTGACAAGGTTGCGTGGCCGGGCTTTGGCTCGTTCAGCACCACGAAGCGCAAGGCACGTACTGGTCGCAACCCGCAAACGGGTGCAGCAGTGACGGTCCCGGCTTCGACCGCAATGAAGTTCTCCGCGAGCTCAACGCTCAAGGCAGAGTTGAATCCAAACCGTAAGTAACCAAATAGAGAGAGGAATTACAGTGGCAGCAGCAAAGAAGGCCCGTAAGAAGGCCGCACCGAAGAAGGCAGCAAAGAAGGCAGCACCCAAGCGCAAGAAGGCAGCGAAGAAGGCCGCCAAGAAGGCCGCTCCGAAGAAGGCCGCGAAGAAGGCCGCTCCGAAGCGCAAGAAGGCCGCCCGCAAGAAGGCTGCAAAGAAGAAGTAACAAAACCCAAGCGAGAAAGCTTCGGTTCGGAGTGTTGAGACTGGGGGGCAAAAGCCCCCCAGTCGTCATTTACGGGCACGATCATTTAGGGTCGCGCCATGGCGAACCCATCCGGAAACGACGCCGTCGAGCGTGTCCTTCGTGACCTGGCAGCCGAACACGACGACCTGGCCGCGCTCGTCGCCAACATCGACGAGGCCGCATGGCGAACCACCACACCTGCAGAGGGTTGGGGTGTCGCCGACTCGATTTCTCACCTCTGGTTCTTCGACATTCGCGCCGCTCTGGCGATTCGTGACCACGAAGGTTTTGCCCGCGACACCGCCGAGATGATGGCGAACTTTGCCAAGGGTGGCGACCCGTCGGTTGCCCACGGTCGTGCCGTCAGCGGCGCGCAACTGTTCGCCGACTGGCGCGCCGACAGCGCCGCCCTCGTTGCCGCCGGGCGTGCCGCCGATGCATCGGTACGTGTGCCGTGGTACGGCCCGTCGATGAGCCTTGCATCGTTCCTGACGGCCCGGTTGATGGAGACGTGGGCCCACGGTGTCGACGTGGCTGACGCGCTCGGCCAATCCGTTGTCACCTCGGCTCGTCTCAAGCACGTTTGCCACATCGGCTTCCTCGCGCGACCGAACAGTTACCGCGCACGCAACCTTCCCGTGCCCGACGCTGACATCGTCGTGCGTCTCGTCGCCCCCGACGGTGCGACGTGGACCTGGGGCAACGACGACGCGCCAGAATCGATCATCGGTACGGCCCTCGACTTCGCGTTGCTGGTCACACAGCGTCGACACGTCGACGACACCGCACTCGTTGCCACCGGTGCGATGGCTCGCGAATGGACGACCATCGCGCAGGCATTTGCGGGTCCGGCAGGGCCCGGTCGGCAACCGCGCTAGAGATCGCGCATGAGGTGAAACACCTCGGCGGCGGCGAAACCGTGGGGTGAGCCGAGTGATCCGAGACGGGTGCGCATGCGCTCGCGGAACGCGGCGAGTGCGGCTTCGTCGGTGGCCTTCATCGTCGACTCGAACTGGCTTGCATGTGCCTCGAGTGCGTGCAGCTTCGTATCGATCGTGGCCGACACGTCCTCGACGTGGTTCGGTGTGTCGGCTTCCCACAACAGCAACGCCGACGGGCGGTGATGGGCGAGGGGCTGACCCGTCTGCAGGTCGGTGAGGTTGAAGTGATCGCGGAAGAAGTGCGGGTCGCGTGCGGCGACGATGGAATCGGTGAGCAGGAACCCGGCGGCTCGATGGTCGGGGTGGAGGCGGTAACGCTTCCACGGATCATGGCCGAGAACCACCTCGGGTTGGACGATGCGAATGAGGCGACTGAGTGCGTCGCGCAGTGCGTGGGTGTTCTCCAACTCACCATCGACCGCACCGAGAAATGTCACGCTGCCGGTGGCGCCGATGCGCCGCGCTGCTTCGCGCTGTTCTGCCTGTCGAGCGGCCACCAGCGCAGCCGTGTCGGCATTGACGTCCCATGTGCCCTTCGAGCCATCGGTGAGGACCGCGTAGTGCACGACACAGCCCGCGGCCGCCCACTTCGCGAGCGTGCCTCCGCAGCCGAATTCGATGTCGTCGGGGTGCGCACCGACCGCAAGCGTGCGGCCGGGGACACCGTGATTGGTGCTGAACGTCGAAGGGTCGACGGAACTCAGCGCGGGCTGGCCGGGCTCGTTGGCAGCCATGGAAACACCTCTCGTATTCGTTTGTCGTTCAGGTCTTCGGGATTGTCGAGGTCGAGCGACCACTCATCGGACAGTGCGATGCGCGGCGCGAAGCCGCGTCGCATGGCCTCGTCGACGTGCAGGCGGAAGCTACCCGGGCCATAGTGAAACGTGAAGGCCGCGTCGGTTGGCAGCGACATGAGGTTCGTTCCGTCGTTGTTGGCATCGGGCACGATGACGACGTTGCCTTCGTCGATGAAGGGATGCACGTCGCAGGCGAGGGGCACGTCGCTGTGGGCCACGACGGCGTTTGTAAAACCCTGCGTGCGGGCCCATGCGACGCCGTCGGCAACGGCGCCGTTCAGGCCCGCGCTCGACTGGGCGATGCATGCGATCGACCTCAGGTGGGCCCACTCGCGCACGTCGTTCGCATCGTCGGTGACGACCACGACGGTGAGACCGGCGGCTGCGGCAACGACCCGTTCGGCACATTCGCGGGACAGACGTTCACGCGCGGTGCCATCGAGCACGGGGGACAGGCGACCCTTGCCGCTGCCGAAAGACTTGAGCGGCATGACGAGCGCCGCCGACGAAACCACGGCGGAAGCCTACGAGGGTGGCGCGTAATACGCTGTGCCAATGCCGATTCGCGTGGGAGTGGTGGGCGCCGGATCGTGGGGTACCACGGTGGCGTCGATGGCGGCCCTGAACACCCCGACCATGTTGTGGGCGCGCAACGCCGACACGGCCGCGACCATCAACTCCGAACATCGCAACCCGAGCTACTTGGGTGATCGTCAACTTCCCGGGGAGCTGCGCGCGTCGAGCAACTTGGAAGAAGTTGTGCGTGACGCCGACGTCGTGGTGATGGCGGTGCCGTCGCATGGCTTCCGTGAGGTGATGCACGAGTCAGCGCCGCTCGTGCGGCCATGGGTGCCGATCGTCAGCTTGACGAAGGGTCTCGAGCGCGACTCCGGCAAACGCATGACCGAGGTCGTTGCCGACGAACTACCGGGACACCCTGCGGCGGTGCTCACCGGGCCGAACCTCGCCAAGGAAATCATGGATGGTCAACCGGCTGCATCGGTGGTGGCGATCGACGACGACGTGATCGCGCGTGAACTGCAGCGCATCTTTTCCAATCCGCGTCTGCTCATCTACACGAACCCCGACGTCGTTGGTTGCGAAGTCGGCGGTGTGGTGAAGAACGTGATCGCCATCGCGGCGGGTATGGCGGCGGGCATGGGCTTCGGTGACAACACGCGCGCCACGATCATCACTCGCGGACTGGCCGAAATGGCGCGCCTCGGCGCGGTCCTCGGTGGTCAGCCGCCGACGTTCGCAGGTCTCGCCGGAATGGGCGACCTCATTGCCACCTGTTCTTCACAGCAGAGTCGCAACACCCAAGTGGGCCAGGCCCTCGGTCGGGGAGAGAAGATCGACGATGTTCTTGCCGCGATGAAGATGGTTGCCGAAGGCGTGAAGAGTGCACACACCGTGCGCACGCTCGCCGACCATCACGGTGTCGACATGCCGATCTGCGAACAGGTTGCCGAGGTGTGCCACAACGGTGTGGCGGCCCGCGATGCTCTCGCCAACCTCATGGCCCGTGGGGGAAGGTCGGAGCTTGAATAGCGACACCAAGGAAGGTCGGAGCTTGAATAGCGACACCAAGACAAGGTCGGAGTTGGAATGACTTTCGTGGGTGTGCGTGGTGGCAAGCACCACGCCTCGGTCGACGACGTC
>JBJTYJ010000175.1:0-3700 GCA_046082705.1 Actinomycetota bacterium
CTCGTCATCGCTGGAGAGAATCGGCGCGACCGAGGCGACGGTTTGGCCCTCATCGAGGGCCATGACGCGGACGCCGGTGGCGTCGCGGCCTTGGCTGCTGATTTCTTTGACCGGCATGCGAATGGTGACCCCGCCCGAGGAGATGGCGACGATTTCGTCTTCGATGCCGACCATGAAGGCGGCGGCGACACGGCCCTTCTTGCCGGTGAGTTTGATGCCGATGACGCCCTGGCCGCCGCGGCCCTGGGTGTTGAACTTGTCGATCTGCGTGCGCTTGCCGTAGCCGGCCTCGGTGACGATGAGAATCGCCGAGTCGTCCTTGGCGACATCGCACGAGACGACTTCGTCTCCTGTTCTGAGTTTCATGCCGCGCACGCCGGCGGCGGCGCGGCCCATCGGACGCACGTCTTCTTCGGAGAAGCGAATGGTTTGTCCGCTGCGGGCGACCATGAAGATGGTGTCGGTTCCGTTGGTTTCGATGACGCGCTTGAGTTCGTCACCGGGACGCAGGTTGAGGGCGATGATGCCATCGCGGCGCGACGAGTCGTATTCGTCGAACGCGGTCTTCTTGACCTGGCCTTGCTTGGTTGCGAAGAAGAGATAGCGCTCGCCCGGGAACTCGCGCGTGTCGATGATTGCCTGCACGTCTTCGCCCGGCTGCAGTGGCAGCAGGTTGACGATGGGAATGCCCTTCGCCGTGCGTTCACGTTCGGGAATGTCGGCGGCACGCAATTTGTAGACCCGTCCGCGGTTCGAGAAGAACAACAGGTACGCGTGCGCGGTGGTGAAGATGACGTGCCGCACGATGTCGTCGGCCTTCAACTTCGCGCCGGCGACGCCGCGGCCGCCGCGGCCCTGCGTCCGGAACGAGCTGGCGCTCACGGCCTTCACGTACTGCGCCTGGGTCATCACGATGACAAGTTCCTTGTCGTCGATGAGGTCTTCGATGCTCATCTCGCCCGAATCGGCGACGATCTTGCAGGCGCGAGGCGTGGCGAATTCTTCCTTCACCTCGGCGAGTTCCTTCGAGATGAGGGCGCGCAACACCTTGGGGTTGTTGAGGATCTCCTCGAGTTCCTTGATCTTGGCGTTGAGTGCCTCGACTTCGGCTTCGATGTCGAGGCGCGACAGCTTGGTGAGCTGACGCAACTGCATGTCGAGGATGTCGATGGCCTGACGCTCGGAGAAGCCGTAGGGCTTCTTCATCAACTTGTCTTTAGCCGATGCGGCGTCGTCGCTGGCGCGAATGAGCTTGATGATCGCGTCGATGACGTTGAGGGCTTTGAGGCGGCCTTCGAGGATGTGCTGACGATCCTTGGCCTTGCCGAGGCGGTATTCCGACCGGCGGGTGATGACATCGATCTGGTGGTTGACGTAACCCTCGATGGCGGTGCGCAGGTTGAGCGTGCGTGGCACGCCGTCGACGAGGGCCACCATGTTGATGGGGAACGACGACTGCAACTGCGTCAGCTTGAAGAGGTTGTTGAGAACGACGTTGGCGTTGGCGTCGCGCTTCAGCGTGATGATGAGGTTGGTTTGGCCGCCCGAGGAGTTGTCGTTCACGTCGGCGATGCCATCGAGGTCGCCACCGTCGACCAGTTCCTGGATGCGTGCAGCGATGGCCGAACAGCTGGCCTGGTACGGCAGTTCGGTGACGATGATCTGCATCTGGCCGCGACGGCCTTCTTCGATGCTGGCATTGGCGCGCACCTTCACCGAGCCGCGGCCCATGCGATAGGCGTCGTAGATGCCGGCGAGACCGAGAATCGTGCCGCCCGTCGGGAAGTCGGGGCCCTTCACGAACTTCATCAAGTCGTCGGGCGTGGCGTCGGGGTTCTCGATGAGGTGCAGCGTGGCGTCAATGACCTCGCCCATGTTGTGGGGCGGGATGCTGGTGGCCATGCCGACGGCGATGCCCTGGCTGCCGTTGACGAGCAGGTTCGGGAACCGCGCGGGCAACACCGAGGGTTCTTCGGTGGTGCCGTCGTAGTTGGGCAGCATGTCGACGGTGTTCTCGTCGATGTCTTGCAGCAGCAACATCGCAAGTGAATGCAGTCGCGCTTCGGTGTAACGCGAGGCGGCGGGGCCGAAGTCGGGTGAGCCGTAGTTGCCGTGGAAGTCGATGAGCGGGTGGCGCAACGAGAACGGCTGGGCCATGCGCACGAGTGCGTCGTAGATGGCGCCGTCACCGTGCGGGTGATAGCGCGCCATGGTGTCGCCGGTGACGCGGGCGCACTTGACGAACGGGCGGTCGGGGCGGAAGCCCTGTTGCTCCATGTCCCAGATGATGCGACGGTGCACGGGCTTCAATCCGTCGCGCACGTCGGGAAGGGCGCGCGACATGATGACCGACATCGCGTAGTCGAGGAAGGAACGCTCCATCTCGTCTTGCAACGGGACGGGCTGGATCGAATCCGGTGGTTCCAAAGGCACGTTCGTCATTGTTCGGTTCCTTCGAACTGAGAAGTCACGGGTTTAAAAATCAAGGTTGCGGACGTCGCGGGCGTTGCTGGTGATGAAGTTCTTGCGGCTCTCGACGTCGTCGCCCATGAGCACGCTCATCACTTCGTCGGCCAGTGCGGCTTCTTCGACGGTGACCTGAAGGAGTGTGCGCGACAGCGGATCCATCGTGGTGCTGCGCAGTTCCTGCCAGTCCATTTCGCCGAGACCCTTCAGGCGCTGGAATTCCTTCTTGTGGTTCGGCTTGTCGGCGAGGAACGCGGCCTTGGCCACGTCGTCCTTGAGGTAGATCTTTTCCTTGCCGATTTCCGTTGAATACAGCGGCGGTTGGGCGATGTAGACGAACCCGGCCTCGACCATGGGGCGCATCTGTCGGTAGAAGAACGTGAGCAGCAGCGTGCGGATGTGGCTGCCGTCGACGTCAGCGTCGGCCAGAGCAATGACCTTGTGGTAGCGAGCCTTGGTGACGTCGAACTCGTCGCCCACGCCGCCGCCGATGGCGGTGATGAGGGCTTGGATTTCGTTGTTCTTCAGCATCTTGTCGAGACACGCGCGCTCGACGTTCAGGATCTTGCCGCGGATCGGCAGGATGGCCTGCACGCGCGGGTCACGGGCGTCGACGGCGGTGCCGCCGGCCGAGTCGCCCTCGACGATGAAGAGTTCGCTTTCTTCGGGGTTGCCGCTGCTGCAATCTTTCAGCTTGTCGGGCATGCCGGCCCCCGACAGCGCAGTCTTGCGGCGCACGGCGTTGCGGGCATTCTTTGCGGCAAGTCGCGCTTGGGCGGCGGCGATGGCCTTTTTCACAACCTTGTTCGCCTCGGCCGGGTTTTCGTCCATCCATTCGGCGAGGGCTTTGTTGGTGGCCTTCTGCACGAACGAGCGCATGGGCACGTTGCCCAACTTGGCCTTGGTCTGGCCTTCGAACTGGGGCTCGCGCAGTTTCACCGAGATGATCGCGGTCATGCCTTCACGGATGTCTTCGCCGAGGAGGTTCTCTTCTTTCTCTTTCAAGATGCCCTTGTCGCGGGCGTACTTGTTGAGCACCGAGGTGAGGGCGGTCTTGAAGCCCTCGACGTGCATGCCGCCCTCGGTGGTGGAAATGCCGTTCGCGTAGCCGTGGATGCCCTTGTAGTAGCCGGTGTTCCACTGGACGGCGATGTCGATTGGCATGCCCTCGGCTTCGTCGTCATCTTCGTATTGGGCAACCTTGCTGAACAGGGCTTCTTTCGGGGCGTTCAGG
>JBJTYJ010000176.1:0-2788 GCA_046082705.1 Actinomycetota bacterium
CCCTTCGGGTCGTCGGTGACGACGGTGACGAACACCTGCAGCGAGAGTTCGATGTCGTCGAACCTGTCGCCCGCCCCGGCCTTGACGAAACGGATCTTTTCGTCGACGACATCGGCGGCAGCCGTCGCCATCGAACGCGGATTGATCGAACGGCCGACGATTTTCGGGTTGATGCCCACGATGTCGGCCTTGCGGCCCGCCATGGCAAGCAGCTTCTCTCCGCCACCACCGACGATGATCGGAATGCTCGACACCGGCTTCGGCCAGGCGTCGATCTCGGACACGCTGTAGAAGCGACCGGAGTGCGAGTACGGACCGGCGCCCCAGAGACCGCGCATCACGTCGATGGCTTCTTCCATGCGGTGGATGCGGGTCATCGCATCGTCCTGCTGAATGCCCGTGATCGTGTAGTCCTCTTTCATCCAGCCCGCGCCGAGACCCAGCATGAAACGACCGTCCGACAGCGTGTCGATCGTCGCGGCCTCTTTTGCGAACACGACGGGGTTGCGAAAGTCGTTACCGGCGACCAACGTGCCGACCTTCAACTTCGATGTCGCGCACGCGGCCGCCATCATCGCCGGCACCGGTGCCAACTGCTTGGTGTAGTGGTCGTCGATCTGCAAACTGACGTAGCCGAGATCCTCGGCCTGCTTTGCGATGTCGGCCCATTCCTTGCCGCTGTTTGCAACCTTCGCCTTTGCACCGAATCTGAAGGGTCTCTGTTTTGCCATGCGGCAACCCTAGTTGTCGGGACTCTTCAGTCGGGAAGCAGGATGACCTTGCCCGCGACGCGTCGCGCCTCGAGATCCGCCAGCGCATCGGCCGCGCGCGACAACGGATAGGCGGTCGGCTCGACCGGCGACAAACGTCCCTCGCCGATGAGGCTGATCACGTCGCGCAGCATGGCGGCATTCGCCTCGGGATTGCGCATGGCCCACGCACCCCAGTCGACGCCGGTGACCCGCCTGTTGCGGAGAAGAATCTGGTTGGCGGGCAGTTTCGGGATGCCCCCCACGAAACCGATCACGAGGTAGTTGCCGTCTTCGCGCAGAGCCCTCAGGCACACTTCACCGAGCGAGCCGCCAACCGGGTCGTACAGAACGTCAACGCCACCACCCGACAGTTCCTTTGTAGCCTCTTTCACCGCATCGTCGCCGAGCGACACGTCCACCGCGTGTGACGCACCGCGATCGAGGGCGAGTTGGCGCTTGTCGGCACTCGACGCAGCAGCGATGACGCGGTACCCGAGCGCGACACCGATGTCGACTGCCGCAAGACCCACACCTCCGCCCGCACAGAGGACGAGCAACCATTTGTCGGCATTTGACGTGGCGTTCGCCGGATCATCACCGAGACGCTGCACGAAGGCGAACCAGCCCGTGAGATAACTCTGCAGAAAACTTGCCGCCTGTCCGGTCGTCATCGAGTCGGGAATCGGGACGAGGCGATCCGCCCGGGCCACCGCGTGCGAGGCGTATCCCCCAAAACCGAGATTTGCAAGAACGCGTGCTCCGAGAATTTTCTCATCGACATCGCCGGCCACCTCGACGACCTCTCCGACGACTTCCATGCCCGGCACGAAGGGAACCGGCGGCTTGATTTGGTATCGACCCTGCACCAACAAACCGTCGACGTAGTTGACACCACTTGCAAGAACGCGCAGCCGCACGTGACCCAGCAACAGCGCCGGATCTCCGAGGTTGACAACTTCGAGACGATCAAGTGGTCCGAACTCCTTGCACACCACGGCACGCATGGTTCGTACCGTACTTGACTTCGCTACTGTCGCCCCATGACGAGTACTCCGAAGACCGCCGCAGAAACCTTCGCTCCCGGCCTCTTCCAAGGGCGCACGGTTCTCGTGACGGGGGGCGGACGAGGCATCGGTCGCGCAACCGCTATCGGCTTCGCAACCCTCGGGGCTTCCGTTGCGATCGCGGCACGCGACGCGGACAACCTCGAAAAGACCCTTCACGACCTTCACGACATCGGCGTGCCCGCCACCTCGTTCGTCACCGACATCCGCAACACCGAAAGTGTCGAGGCTCTGCGGGACCACGTCCTTCGCGCATTCGGAAAACTCGACTTTCTCATCAACAACGCTGGCGGCCAGTTCCCCGCACGACCGTCACAGATCTCGGACCGCGGCTTCCGGGCGGTCGTCGACCTCAACCTTCACGGCACGTGGAACATGATGAGCCGGTTCGTGCCCGACCTCGTCGAAGCCGGTGACGGCTCGGTCGTCAACATCGTTCACAACCAGGTCGGCGAGCGTGGTGCACCGCTGTTCATCCATTCGGGAGCAGCACGCGCCGGCGTCGTAAACCTCACGCGCACCGCAGCCCTGTACCTCGCCCATCGTGGGGTCACCGTCAATGCGCTCGCACCCGGGCCCGTCGACACCCAGGGCTTTCGCGAGGAAGAAGTTGCCAACATCTCCTCCGACGTCGCCGCCTACACACAGCGCATCATCGACGACACACCCATACGCAGACTGCAGAGCCCCGAAGAAACCGCGGCGCACATCATCTTCCTGTGCTCACCTGCCGCCCGTTCGATCACCGGACAACTGATCGTTGCCGATGCCGGGAACGCCATGGGCAACCAGAACGCCGTCTACGACCCGTCGATCGACTGGTAGTTGCGCATCACCACGTGACGGGGAACGTGCGCTTGCCCCACAGCAGGAACGTTTCGATGCGTTCGGGCTCACCCGCAAGGCGCAACGTTGGCGCAGCCACGACCAACTTGTGCAATGCGATCCGCGCCTCGGTTCGCGCGAGCGCAG
>JBJTYJ010000177.1:0-12472 GCA_046082705.1 Actinomycetota bacterium
CGGAAGTCGGCGACGGCTGCCGTCATGATGACGACATCGGCCGTTGCCGCGGCGGAATCGATCGCTGATTTCATTTCGGCCGCGGTTTCGACGGGAACCACGCTGACGCCGGAGACCGGCGCGAAGTCGGCGGTGGTGACGAGCGTGACCTTCGCACCGCGATGCGCAGCCTCGGTGGCAATGGCGTGGCCCTGCTTGCCGCTCGACCGGTTGGCGATGACGCGCACCGCATCGATGGGTTCGCGCGTGCCGCCGGCCGACACGACGACGTGGCGGCCCGCAAGCTGCGACTGCGTGGGCGCCAGCACGCGTCGCACCGCGGCGACGATGGATTCGGCTGCAGCGAGTCGGCCGCGGCCGATGTCGCCACCGGCGAGACGGCCGTCTTCGGGGTCGACGATGTGCACACCACGCGACCGCAGGGTGGAGATGTTGTGCTGCACCGCGGGGTGTTCCCACATCTCGGTGTGCATCGCAGGACACACGACGACGGGTGCGAGGGTGGCGATGAGTGTGGCCGTGAGCAGATCGTCGGACATGCCGGCGGCATAGGCGGCGATCACCCGCGCGGTTGCAGGCGCAACGACGATGAGATCGGCGCGCTGGCCGAGCCGGGTGTGGGGAATCGGACTTGCGTCATCCCAGAGCGACGTGTGCACGGGCTCGGAACACAGTGCGCTGAGCGTTGTCTTGCCGATGAAGCGTTCGGCATCGGGAGTCATGATGGGCGCGACGTGGGCGCCCGCATCGACGAGTTGACGACAGACCTCGACGGCTTTGTACGCAGCGATACCGCCCGACACGCCAACGACGATGACACGCCCCGAAAGATCGCCGGCGTTCGACATGGGAAGAAGGTGTCGGCCTACTCGGCCGACTCGTCGCCGGCGGCGACGGCTTCGCCTTCGGCAACGTCACCCTCGGCGGCTTCGCCGGCGGGGGTTGCCCAGTCGTTCAAGTACGAGTTGCCATCGACCGCGTCGTAGTAGACGTCGTCGGGCAGTTCGGTCTTCACGATCTTGTCGACGGCAATTTCCTCGAAGGCGATGCTGAGGGGCTTGCGCGCCACCGAGCTGACCTGCGGCGGGATGGAGTTGCCGAGGCCGTCGCCCAACTGGTTGAAGTACGAGTTGATCTGGCGGGCGCGACGGGCTCCGAGGGTGACCAAGGCGAACTTGGATTCGGCGCGGTCGAGAAGCTCTTCGACCGGAGGGGTGATCATGGAGTCGTTGGCGCGCATGGACTCCAAGGCTACCGAGAAATCCGCCTCTTTCGCTCGTGGTTCACGATCCGTACGAGCTCTTGGAGGGTCAGTTCCAGGTCGTCATTGACCACCACGTGGTCGGCCATGGCAATGCCGAAGGGCTCTTCTTCCTCGGCCTTGCGGAGGCGTTCTTCGACCTTGTCTTCGGCGTCTCCCCTGCCCCGCAGGCGACGCTGTTGTTCGAGGCGCGAGGGCGGAAGAAGGAACACGAGGACGGCGTCGGGGTGTAGCAATTTCACCTGGCGAGCGCCGTCGACCTCGATTTCAAGAACGAGGTCGAGACCATCGATGGCCTCGGGCAACGGCGTGCCATAGTAGTTGCCGAGAAACGAGGTCCATTCGAGAAAGCCCGAGTTGGCGATGCGATCCTCGAATTCGTCGCGCGAAACGAAGTGATACGCATCGTGGCGTTCACCATCGCGGCGTGCGCGGGTTGTCCACGACCTGCTCAGCCACAGGCGTTCGTCACGGGCGACGAGGGCTTCGACAATGGTTCCCTTGCCGACCCCACCCGGACCGGAGACGATGACGACGAGCGACGGTGACCCGTGCAGTTCGTCGTGCCTTTCGTCCTGCATGCTGTCACATTACCGAAACATCAGCGATGAAGCCGAGAAGTGACCGAGGCCCATGATGTTTCACCGTGATCGGCCATCCATTTGTGCATGCCGTCGAGAACGCGCATCGCCGCGTCGGGGCGCAGGAATGAAGCGGTACCGACCTGCACGGCGTTCGCCCCCGCCTGCATCATTGCGATGGCGTCGACACCTGAAGAGATACCACCGACCCCGATGATGGCGACGTCGGGAAGTTCTTTGCGCGCGTCGTGCACCGCGCGCAACGCGACCGCGTGAATGGCCCGACCGCTGACTCCCCCGCCACCGTTGCCGAGCGATGGCCTCGCCGTTTCAACGTCGATCGCCATGCCGACGACCGTGTTGATGAGCGTGAGCGCATCGGCTCCGGCATCGACGACGGCTCGCGCAACTTCGACGATGCGGTCGGTGTTGGGGCTGAGCTTGGCCCACAGAGGCACGCCCGCCACACCACAGGCTGCGACGACGGCGGAACTCACGTCGATGTCGTGGGCGATGATGCCGCCGCGTCCTTCGAGGTTCGGGCATGACAGGTTGACCTCGATCGCAGCGATGCGCCGCGCGACCGGCGCGAGCATTGTTGCAGCACGTGCGTAGTCGTCGACCGAGCGCCCCCAGATACTTGCGACGACCGTTGCGCCGGTCGCTTCGAGTGCCGGCAGATCGTGGGCGATCCATTCCTCGACACCGGGCCCCTGCAAACCCACCGCGTTGATCATTCCCGCGGGCAACGGGTGCACACGTGGGGCTGGATTGCCGGGCCACGGCGAGTGGTAGAGCGACTTCACCACCACCGCACCGAGCGAACCGAGGTTCATGTACGGCGCCAACTCGGCAGCGTGGCCGGCGGTGCCGGATGCGGTCATCAATGGTTGGGCAAGCGTCACCGCGCCGATGCGAACCGGCTCGAGAACCGATGCACGCAGCCGGCGACGTCTCATCTGACTCCAGCCGCGTGATATTCCTGGATGGAACGCACGGTGACCGGACGGTTGCGCTGTTCGAGCAGACCGTTGAACGCGGCAAGTGCGGCCTCGATGGTGGTGACCGAAGAAACGCGGTTCACGTTTGCCGCCATGCGAATGGCCTGGCCGTCTGAACGGGAGCCGCTGCCGCGTGGCGTGTTCACCACGAAGGCAACCCGACCGGCTTCGATGAGGCCCACCGCGGTGGTCTTCATGTCGCTGGCCTCGGACACCTTCGCGACGATTTCATCGACGTTGATGCCAAAGCGTGACAGGTAGTCGGCGGTTCCCGACGTGGCAGCGATGCCAAGGCCCAATTCACGCAGCCGCTTGGCAACGACCAGGCCCGCCGGCTTGTCCTTGTCGGCAAGCGACAGGAAGACGAGGCCTTCGGTGGGAAGGATCGTGCCGGCGGCTGTTTCGGCCTTCACGAACGCAGCACCGAACGTTGCGTCGATACCCATCACTTCGCCCGTCGAGCGCATTTCCGGACCGAGCGCAGTGTCGACGTCGGGGAACCGGTTGAACGGAAGCACCGCCTCTTTCACCGAGACGTGTCCGGTCACCGGTGCGACGAGCAACCCTTCGGTGCGCAAATCGGCGAGCGTTGCGCCGAGCATCACGCGAGTGGCGACCTTCGCGAGCGGAACACCCGTCGCCTTTGCGACAAAGGGAACCGTGCGGCTGGCGCGCGGGTTCGCCTCGATCACGTACACCGTGGTGCCCGACACTGCGAATTGCACGTTGAGCAGACCGACGACACCGAGGGCGTTGGCAAGCGAAGTTGCGTACGAGGAGATCACTTCGACGACCCAAGCGGGCAGGTTCTGCGGCGGAATTGCACATGCACTGTCACCCGAGTGAACACCGGCCTCTTCGACGTGCTCCATGACTCCGCCGATCAGCACCTCGCCCGTATTGTCGCGCACCGCGTCGACATCGACCTCGGTCGCATCTTCGAGGAAGCGGTCGACGAGCACCGGACGTTCGGCCGACAGACCGCCTTCGCGGCCGAGGGAACCGTCGCGAGCAAGCTCACGCATCGCGCGCTCGAGATGGGCCTCGTCGTGAACAATCTGCATTGCGCGTCCGCCGAGCACGTAGCTCGGCCGCACCAACACCGGATAGCCGACGCGCTGTGCGATGGTGCATGCCTCTTCGAACGTGACGGCGGTTCCACCGGGAGGCTGGGGAATCGACAGGCTGGCGCACAGTGCGTTCCATCGTTCGCGGTCTTCGGCGAGGTCGATCGAGTTCGGCGACGTGCCGGCTATGAGATGCGCGGGCAGCTGCGATGCCAATTTCAGCGGAGTCTGGCCGCCGAGGGTGACGATGAGCTTGGGCTCGTTGCCACCGCTTGCGGCGGTTTCGGCTTCGATCACGTTCATCACGTCTTCGTATGTCAACGGTTCGAAGTAGAGACGGTCGCTCGTGTCGTAGTCGGTCGACACGGTTTCGGGGTTGCAGTTCACCATCACGGTTTCGAAACCGGCGTCACGCAGGGCGAAGCTGGCATGCACGCAGCAGTAGTCGAACTCAATGCCCTGGCCGATTCGGTTTGGACCGCTTCCGAGAATGATGACGCGCTGACGCGGAGAGTCGCGCACCTCGTTTTCATCTTCGTACGACGAGTAGTGGTACGGCGTCGAAGCCTCGAACTCGGCGCTGCAGGTGTCGACGGTCTTGAACGTCGCGCGCACTCCGGAACCAAGACGCGCAGCGCGGACTTCGCGTTCGGTCGACCCGATGAGATGTGCAATCTGGCCGTCGGAGAACCCGTGGCGCTTTGCCCTGCGCCACAGCGACTTGGGAAACTCGCGGGGATGCGTGCCGCGATTCGCCTCGATCGCGTAGCGCTCCTCGATGATTGCCAGGAACTGGTCGAGGAACCACGGGTCGTACAGGCACTTCGCCCGCACGTCGTCCATCGACAGTCCACGGCGGATGGCTTCGCCGACGAAGAAGATGCGTTCGGGAGTCGGCACGGCACAGCGGTCGAGCAGATCGGCGTCGCCGATGCCCGCATAGTTGGCCTCACCCGAGTCGGCATTGAGGCCAAGGCGACCCTGTTCGAGCGAGCGCAGACCCTTTTGCAGGCTTTCAGTGAAGGTGCGGCCGATCGACATCACTTCACCGACGCTTTGCATCTGGGTGCCGAGAACGCCCGAAGTACCGGGAAGCTTTTCGAAGGCCCAACGCGGAATCTTCGTGACCACGTAGTCGATGGTCGGCTCGAAACTGGCGGGGGTCTTGTGCGTGATGTCGTTGGGGATTTCATCCAGCGTGTAACCGACGGCCAACTTGGCGGCGATCTTTGCGATCGGGAACCCCGTTGCCTTCGATGCGAGCGCGGACGACCGTGACACGCGCGGGTTCATTTCGATGACAACCTGCTCACCCGTTTGCGGATTGACGGCGAACTGCACGTTGCTGCCGCCGGTTTCCACGCCGACGCGGCGGATGCACGCGAGCGCCGCATTGCGCATCTTCTGATACTCGACGTCGGACAACGTCTGGATCGGCGCAATGGTGATGGAGTCACCCGTGTGCACACCCATCGCGTCGAGGTTCTCGATCGAGCAGATGATGACGCAGTTGTCGGCGCGGTCACGCATGACCTCGAGTTCGTATTCCTTCCAACCAACGATCGACGCCTCGATGAGAATCTCACTGATCGGGCTGGCAGCCAAACCGTTGGCGGCGACGTGTTCGAACTCTTCCAACGAGTTCGCGATACCCGTGCCGCGGCCACCCAGGATGTAGGCGGGACGGATGATCACGGGCAGGCCGATTTCGTCGGCAACGCGCCGTGCCTCGGCCATGTCGTGGGCGATGCCGCTACGCGGAACCGACAAACCGATCTCGATCATCGCTTCCTTGAAGCGCTCGCGGTTCTCAGCGGTTTCGATTGCTTCGGCGTTTGCACCGATGAGCTCGGGTGTGCCGGGTACACCCACCTTGCCGCGACGGAACAACTCCATCGCGAGGTTGAGGCCCGTCTGGCCACCGAGCGTTGGCAGCACCGCATCGGGACGTTCGCGTTCGATGATGCCCTCGAGCACCTCGGGCGTCAGCGGCTCGATGTAGGTGCGGTCGGCGAAGTCGGGGTCGGTCATGATCGTCGCCGGATTGGAGTTGGCGAGGATGACGCGGTAGCCCTCGTCTTTCAGTACGCGGCAGGCCTGCGTGCCCGAGTAGTCGAACTCGCAGGCCTGGCCGATGACGATCGGGCCCGAGCCGATGATGAGAATGCTGGAGAGGTCGTTGCGGCGTGGCATCAGCGGGCGTCCATCAGTTCTGCAAAGCGGGCGAAGAGATAACGACTGTCGTGCGGGCCGGGACCCGCCTCGGGGTGATACTGCACACTGAAGGCTCGGGCATCCTTGACGCGCATTCCCTCGTTGGTTTGGTCGTTCAGGTTGATGTGGGTGACTTCGACCAAGTCGTCGATGGCCGACGTGTCGACGCAGAAGTTGTGGTTCTGGCTCGTGATCTCGACGGTTCCGTTGGCGAGGTTGCGCACGGGGTGGTTCGCACCATGATGACCGAACGGCAATTTGTAGGTTCGTGCGCCCATCGCGCGACTGAGCAGCTGATGGCCGAGACAAATCCCGAACAACGGGACGCCAGCATCGATGATGCGCCGGATGTTGCCCGGAGCATCGCCGACCATCTCGGGGTCGCCGGGTCCGTTGCTGAGAAACACACCGCTCGGCTTCATTGCCAGTACCTCGTCGGCAGATGTCGACGCCGGCACGACGCGCACGGTTGCGATTTCGGACAGACACGTGAGGATCGTCGACTTGATGCCGAAGTCGTAGGCGACGACGTCGAAGCGACCCGAACCGACTTGGTACGCCTTGTCGGTGGTGACCACCCCGACGAGATCGACGCCCGAGGTGCCCGGTTCGCCGTTTGCGCGATCGCGCAGGACAGAAACGGAAGCCGTGCCGAAAGCACCGGCCATTGCCCCGGTGTCGCGCAACACGCGCGTCAGCCGTCGCGTGTCGATACCGGCGATTCCGGGCACGCCCCAATGCTGGAGACTCGCGGTGAGCGAATCTTCGGCGCGCCAGTTGCTGTGGCGCCTCGCGAGTTCTCGCACCACGATGCCGCGCGCAAACGGTCTCCGTGCCTCGTTGTCGAGCTGTGTCACGCCGTAGTTGCCGATGTGGGGCTGTGTGAACGTGATGATCTGGCCCGCGTATGACGGGTCGGTGACGATCTCTTGGTAGCCGGTGATCGCGGTGTTGAACACGACCTCACCCGCGGCGACTCCGTCGGCAGGAACCGCGCCGATGATCTCACCTTCGAAGACCTCACCGTTGGCAAGAACCAATGCGCCTTCCGTGATGCCACTCATTGCAGTGCTCCCTCGGTCACGATGACCGCCCCGCGGTGCACGACGTGCCGCACACCACCAACCAGGTCGACGTCGAAGTACGGACTGTTCGTGCTCTTGCTGACGATCGACTCGGGAGTTTGGCGCCACACACCCTCGGTGGAAAACACCACGAGGTTCGCCGGGGCGCCAACCGCGACGTCGCGGCCGTGCGTCGCGTCGAGAACCGCGATTGCCGCTGGCGCCCACGACATGGTCTCGACGATGCGCTTCGTGGCGCAGCCCGAATACGCGAGGGCGACGCCGAGTGCGGTTTGCAGACCGAGCATGCCGGGCGGTGCCGCGGACAGGTCTTGGTCCTTCAGATGGGCGGCGTGAGGTGCGTGATCCGTTGCGATCGCATCGATGGTGCCGTCGGCCAGACCCGCGCGCAACGCCTCGACGTCTTCCATGGTGCGCAGCGGCGGGTTGACCTTGAAGAGCGTGCTGAAGGTGGCGAGCTTCTCGTCGGTGAGGCTGATGTGATGCGGGGTGACTTCCGCCGTGACGGGCAACCCGTCGTTCTTCGCCTGACGCACGACTTCCACACTACGTGCGGTCGAAAGATGGAGAAAATGCATTGACGCCCCCGTCTCGCGGACGAGTTCGATGTCTCGCTGCAACATGAGGACCTCGGCGATGGCCGGCCATCCGGGCAGGCCGAGGCGCGACGAACAGCAGCCTTCGTGCATCACTGCGCCGTCGGTGAGCCTGGCCACTTCGCAATGTTGGGCGAGGGTGATGCCAAGTTCGCGTGCGTACTCGAGCGCGCGCCGCATGATGAGCGGGTCTTGCACGCCGTTGCCGTCGTCGGTGAAGAGACGCACACCGGCCGCCGCCATCGAGTGGAAGGGAGCGAGTTGGGTTCCATCGCGACCGACGGTGATGCAGCCCGACGGCGCGACGGTGACGAGACCGGCGCGCTCGCCCTGCAGTCGCACGAACTCGACAACCGCGACGTTGTCCTGGGCGGGGTCGGTGTTCGGCATCGCGACGCACGCGCCGTACCCACCGAGCGCTGCGGCCCGCGACGCGGTGGCGATGGTTTCGGACTCTTCGCGGCCGGGCTCGCGCATGTGCGTGTGCAGGTCAACGAAAGACGAAGCCACGACGCAGCCGTCGGCAGCGAGTCGTCGCGGCCCTCCGGATGCTTCTGCCGGCAGGCTTGAGTCGAGGTTGGGCTCGACGCGCTCGACGGTTCCTCCGGACACCAGCGCGTCGGCACGGGCCTCGCCCGAACGGTTGATCACCGTGCCCCCCGTGATGAGAACCGGCTTGTTGTCACTGGCCATCGATTGCCTCCGATCCGGCGCCGAAAAGAGTGAAGAGCACCGACATGCGAACGGCGATTCCGTTCGTCACCTGCCGGGTGATGAGATTGGTGACCCCGTGGTCGGGCAGCGAGTCGAGGTCGACCGCGACCTCGATGCCGTGGTTCATCGGCCCCGGATGCATGAGCACGCTCCCCTTGCGCATCCGCGCGAGGCGCGCATCGGTGAGACCGAAATGCGCCGAGTACTCACCGGGAGAAGAGATGAACGCGTTGTCCATTCTCTCGCGCTGCATGCGCAACAGGTACAGCACGTCGATGTCACCGATCACCTCGTCGAGGCTGTGACTGACGTTCACCGGCCACCCATCGGGAACAACGTCGGTGCCGACGAACGCCGCCGGCAGCAAGGACGCCGGCGCGACCAACGTGACGGACGCACCGAGAACGTGGAGTGCACGTACCGTGCTGCGCGCGACGCGGCTGTGGCGAATGTCGCCCACCATCGCAACACGCACACCGGACAGATCGTTCCCACGCCGCAGCGCGCGCGACAGGGTGAACGCGTCGAGCAGGCCCTGTGTGGGGTGTTGGTGTGCACCATCGCCGGCATTGACCACCCGTGCGTCGCACCAGCGCGTGATCGACTGCGGCAACCCTGCGGTCTTGTGGCGCACAACGAACACGTCGACGCCCATCGCCGCCAGCGTTTCAACCGTGTCGCGCAGGCTTTCACCTTTGTTCACGCTCGATGACGATGCAGTGAACGTGAGCGTCTCGGCCGACAATCGCTTTGCCGCGGTTTCGAAAGAGAGACGGGTGCGAGTGCTGTCCTCGAAGAAAAGACTGCACACCGTTTTCGTGCGCAAAGCCGGCACCTTCGGCTGGGGACGCTCGAGAACCTCGGCCATGTGGTCGGCAGTGGACAGCAGGCCCGCGATGTCTGCGGCGTCGAGGTCGTCGAGCGAGATGAGGTGTCTCATGGGCGACCCCCTGCTGCGACGTACACGCCGTCGGGCGTGGCGGAGACCTGATCCGATGCGTGCGTCGGCAGGTTCTTGCCGACGAAGTCGGGCCGTATCGGTAGTTCGCGATGGCCACGGTCGACGAGCACGGCGAGCCGTACCGCTTTTGGTCTGCCGTATTCGATGAGGGCGTCGAGGGCGGCACGAACCGTGCGTCCCGTGTACAGCACGTCGTCGACCAGAACGACCTCGACGTCGTCGAGCGAGCACGGCACGTGTGACGCGCTGGCCGGAAGGGTCGGACGCAGTGCCAGGTCGTCGCGGTACATGCTGACGTCGAGCGATCCGCACTCGACCCGCGCTTCGCCGTCGATGCCGTTGATTTCCTGTCGCAGGGTTTCGGCGATCCACACCCCGCCACGAGCGAGGCCCATCAGAACAAAGCGTTCACGACCGCCACCGGCAATGTTCTCGAGGATCTCGTGGGCAATGCGCTTGATTGCGCGCCTCACCTGATCCGCGGGCAGCACGCATGCTGCGTCGTTGTTGCTTGCCATGTGTCCTTCCGTTCGGGCCTCACGGGACCCGTTTG
Organism: Actinomycetota bacterium; assembly: GCA_046082705.1. Classification (GTDB taxonomy): domain Bacteria; phylum Actinomycetota; class Acidimicrobiia; order Acidimicrobiales; family Ilumatobacteraceae; genus F1-20-MAGs119. The sequence continues at coordinate 10,034 of JBJTYJ010000177.1, forward strand.
ACGGTCGTGTTGTTGGCTAAAGGCTAGCAGTCAGCGAACTTCGGGCACCAATGCGGCCAGGACTCCGTTGACGAAACGCCCCGAATCCTCGGTCGAGTAGCGCTTGGCAAGTTCGACCGCCTCGTTCAGCACCACGGCTGTCGGCGTGTCGGGGCGCGCGACCAGTTCGTGCAAGGCAAGGCGCAGGATCGCCCTGTCGATCATCGGCATGCGCTCGAGGCGCCAGCCACGGGCCTTCGATGAAATGAGTGCGTCGTAGCGCGACGTTCCGGCTTCGACGCCGAGCGCGAGGTCGACGGCCATCGACGGCGGAGCGACCACTTCCGAGGCGACCACGTCGGCGACGCTGGCGGTACGTGACTCGGCCTCGTACAACAGGACAAGGGCACGCTCGCGCGCCTCGGCGGCTTCGAGCGTCGACATCTAGACGCGGGTGATGTAGTCGCCGCTGCGGGTATCGACCTTCACACGGTCACCGATGTTGATGAACAGCGGAACCTGGATCACCTTGCCGGTCTGCAACGTCGCGGGCTTGCGCGCTCCGGACACACGGTCGCCCTGGATGCCGGGCTCGGTCTCGGTGACTTCCAATTCGACGCTGGCCGGAATTTCCACACCTACGATGTCGCCGTTGTAGATCGCCATGATGACCATCGCCGACTCGACGAGATAGTCGGCCGTTTCGCCGAGGGCCACGGGCCGGACGTTCATCTGTTCGTAGGACTCGGTGTCCATGAAGACGAAGTCGTCACCGTCTTTGTAGAGGTACTGCATGTCGCGCTTGTCGAGAATTGCCTGCTCGACCTTGATTCCCGCGTTGAAGGTCTTTTCGAGAAGGTTGCCGTTGCGCAGGTTGCGCAACTTGGTGCGCACGAATGCACCGCCCTTGCCCGGCTTCACGTGCTGGAACTCGACGACGGTGAAAAGGCCGTTGTCGAGTTCGAGGGTCATTCCGTTCTTGAAGTCGTTCGTGGAGATGGCGGGCATGTGGGTTCCTTCGGGCTGTTGCTGAGTACGAGATGACCCGAATCGGTGACGAGAAGAAGTTCCTCGACGCGGGCGCCTCCGAGTCCCACACGATACGCCCCGGGCTCGACCGTCACCACGTCACCGGCCCGCAGAACGTCGTTCGACCGCGCATTGACCCACGGGGCCTCATGGATGAGCAGACCCACGCCATGACCCACGCCGTGGGTGAGTTCTTGTTCGAGGCCCGCAGCGGCGAGAACCCGGCGGCAGGCGGCGTCGACTTCGCTTGCCACGACACCGGGCGCAACGACGGCAACCCCTGCCTCGCAGGCGGCGCGCACGACGGCGTGACGTTCGAGCATCTCCCCCGCACCCGGGCCATCGACCACGAATGTGCGTGTCATGTCGGAGTGATACCCCTCGACCAAGGCGCCGAAGTCGATGACAACAGCCTCGCCTGCGGTAATGCGACGCGACGTCGGATGGTGATGCGGCAATGCGGCGTTGTCTCCCGTCGCGACGATCGTCGCGAAGCTGACGTCGTCGGCGCCGTGACGTCGCATCGCTCCTTCCAGTGCATCGCGGATCTGCGCCTCGGTCGTTCCCGGCGCGATGTGGGGCGCCACCTCGGCCAGTGCATCATCGGCAATCCGCGCGGCGTGCACGATGCGCTCGATTTCCGCCGGCGACTTCGCACGACGCAGGTCACCCAAGAGCGGTGCCGCATCGACCACCCGATCGCGCGACAAATGGGCACCCGCCGCGTCACAGGACGCCACGAGCGCTTCATAGTCAGCGAGGCTGATGTCGTCGGTTTCCACGGCCCAGGTTGCCTGCGGGCCGGCGATGGAAACCATGTTTGTGGCGACGGTTGCGCGGACATCGACCTGCGAACGACGTTCAACGACGAGGACGTGGGCATGTGCGGATTCGGTTTCGCGCGTCGCTTGCTCTGCGTACCTGCCGTCGGTGACGAGAACCATCGGCGATCCGGCTTCGGCACTGATTATCAACGTGCCGGCACTACCCGTGAAGCCGGACAGCCACCGCACGTTCACCCGCGAGGTCACGACCGCACCTCGTGCTCCGGCATCGACCAGCCTCGCCCCGAACGAGCCTGATCGTGACGTCACGTGCAACGGCGACAACACGGAATCCCGTTTCACTTCACGGCGGCAAAATGACGTGACAGTGCCTCGACGGCAAGGCCGTAGCCCACGCCGCCGAAACCGGCCACGGTGCCGATTGCAACGGGCGCCACCACGCTGGTGTGACGCCACGATTCGCGCTTCAGCGGCTGAGAAAGGTGCACTTCGACGACTGGCCCCTCATAGGCCGCAAGCGCATCGTGGATGGCCCACGAATAGTGCGTGAACGCGCCGGGGTTGATGATGATCGCATCGGTGGTTCCGCGCCCCGCATGAATGGCGGTGACCAGTTCGGCCTCACTGTTCGACTGCAGATGCGTGA
>JBJTYJ010000178.1:0-4012 GCA_046082705.1 Actinomycetota bacterium
GGGAAGTTGACCGGTGTTCCCTGGGTTTCGCCGATGTCGCCCTCCCACTTGTGGTGTGACTCGACGCTGTCGACCGACAGTCCGATTACCTTCACGTTGCGCTTGTCGAACTCGGGCTTGATCCGAGCGACGTAGCCGAGCTCTGTCGTGCACACCGGGGTGAAGTCCTTCGGGTGGCTGAAGAGCACACCCCACGAGTCGCCGAGCCACTCATGGAAGTGGATCTGTCCTTGAGTGGTGTCGGCGGTGAAATCGGGTGCGGTATCGCCAAGTCGTAATGCCATGAGCGGCACGCTAACGCTGGTTTCCTCAAACCCGACAACTTTGGTCAGGATTTATGTCCAGACGCTTGACATTGTCTAGGAAAGTGTAGACACTGTCAGGTATGAACGTCTCCGACTCTCGCGTCCATGAGCGCCGCTGGCTCATCCTCGCCGTCCTGTGTCTGTCGTTGTTTCTCGTCGTCGTCGACAACCTCATCGTCAACGTCGCGATTCCCACCCTCTCGCGTGAACTGAACGCGGGCACGTCGGCGCTGCAATGGATCGTCGACTCCTACAGCCTCGTCTTTGCCGGCCTGCTGCTCGCGGCCGGCGGCGTGGGTGATCGCTTCGGTCGCAAGGGAACCCTGCAGATCGGTCTCGTGCTCTTTGCCATCTGCTCGACCTTCGCCGCGTTCTCCGGGTCGACGGGCTCACTGATCTTCTGGCGCGGTGCGATGGGCATCGGAGCAGCACTCGTCTTCCCCGCGACACTCGCAATCGTCACCAACGTGTTCACCGACCCCGTCGAACGTGCGAAGGCAATCGGTGTGTGGTCGGCCGTGTCGGGCGCCGCCGTTGCATTCGGCCCCGTTGCGGGTGGACTGCTGCTCGAACACTTCTGGTGGGGTTCGGTGTTCCTCATCAACGTGCCGATCGTCGCCGTGGCTCTCGCGCTCGGCGCACGCTTCGTACCCACGTCGAAAGATCCGGCGGGTCATCACATCGAGCCCGTCGGGTTCGTCTTGTCGATTGCGATGATCGGACTGCTCGTCTTCACCGTCATTGAAGGCCCGCACCGCGGTTGGGCCTCGGCTGCGACCCTCGGAAGCTTCGCCTTATCTGCCGCGCTGCTCGCCGCCTTCATTGCTTGGGAACTGCGCGTCGCCAATCCGCTCCTCGACGTGCGCACGTTCAAGAACGCACGCTTCAGCGCCGGGTCGACGGCGATCTTCATCGCGTTCTTCGCGCTCTTCGGGTTCACCTTCCTTGTCACGCAGTACTTCCAGTACGTACGCGGTTACTCCACGCTCAGCTCGGGCCTGCACACCCTGCCCTTCGCCGTCGGTGCCGGTGTCACCGCGCCTTCGGCAGCACGACTCGCGCTGCGCTTCGGTACCAAGCGCGTCGTGAGTTGGGGACTGTTCTCGATGGCACTCGGTCTCACGCTCGCCTCGCAGTTCGATCCCGACACGAACTACTGGGCCTTCATCGTTCCGTCGATGGTGCTGCTCGCATCGGGTCTTGCCTGTGTGACGTCACCCGCAACCGAGGCCGTCATGGGCTCGGTCACCAGGGAAAAGGCGGGTATTGCCTCGGCCGTGAACGACACGGCCCGCGAAGTCGGCGGAACACTCGGCGTTGCCGTCGTTGGCAGCGTGTTCGCCTCGCTCTACGGACCGAAAATTCTCGACAACCTCGCCGGACTTCCGATTCCGAAGGAAGGCCTCGACGCTGCCGAAAGTTCGATGGCCGCCGCACTCATCGTTGCCGAGCGCGCACCTGCAGCCGGTCAGGGAATGATCGTCACCGCCGCTCGCGACGCATTCATGAGCGGCTGGATGAGCGCATCACTCGTTGCCGCCGGCATCGCGGTCGTGGGCAGCATGTTGACGCTGGTGTTCCTGCCCAACCGCGCCGCATCGCGCGACGCCTGATGAAGTCTTCCTCGGTCTGTCGCAACCAGTTCTGCCGCCGTTCTGCAAGTTGCAGACGTTCAGCTACTGACTTGTTGCGGATGGCTTCGATTTGCATCTTCCACACCTCGAGCGAGGTGTCGGCGGGAACCGCAGCGCAATCGGAAGACATGGAGCGGATGGTAGCGACGGGGTGAGGTGCGATCGCGCGGCTCGGGTCAGGCGAGCTTCAGGAACATCTTCTGAACGTCGTCGATCGAGTAACCCTCGCGGCGTGAGCGTTCGGGGTTGCCGATGCACCAGGTGAGCCCGGCCGCCACGAGGTTGAACCCGACCTGCTCGAGGGCCTTTCCTGCAGCAGAGATCTGGTTGACGATCTCGCGGCAGTCACGGTCTTCTTCGAGCATTTGCTGGATTCCACGCACCTGGCCTTCGATGCGGCGCAGTCGCTTTTGCAGGTCGGCAATGGTGTCCTGTGGAATTTCCATGACACCATCGTATACCCCCTGGGGTATCAATGCAAGCCCTTACGGGGTGCCGGTTGGCCCCAGCAGATGGTCGCGGAGAAGGGCAAAGCGCAGCCCGGCCCGCGAGGCCTCGCGGAGCACCACGTCGAGGCTTGCCGGCAGTGAATCGAGGTAGTGCAGCAAGACGATGTCACCACGCCGCAGGCCTGTCCCGCCGTCGGCGCGAACGATGCGTCCACCGTCGGCCATCACGTTCCACATCACGATCCGTGACAGGCCACATGCCTTGGCCGCCCGCACCGTGTCGGAGTTCCAGCCTCCACCCGGCGGACGGAAGAAAGCGGGACGGCGGCGAATGACCCGTTCGACTTCACGGTTGCCTGCGCAGATTTCGGCGCGCTGACTCTCGTAGTCCATTGCGCTGACGATGCGGTGGGTCTGCGTGTGGTTCTCGAAAGTCATGCCGGTCTGGCGCAGCAGGTTCACGAAGCGTCGCCTGCGGCGGTTGATCTGCTCGGGCAATGCGAAGGTCGTGATCGGTATCCGCAGGTTGCGGATGTACTGGTTCGTCTCGCGTGACAAATGCGAGCCGTCATCGACGGTGAGAAAGACGACGGGTTCTTTCGTGACCACATGGTCGATCACGTAGCCGTCGGCCCGACCTGCGGCGTGCGTCGCCGCGGGTGCGACACCGAGAACCATCAGGCCGGCGGCCACACAACCCACTGTTCGTCGACCCATGTACTGTCACTATTGCAGACGCCCCCGGTGCGGGGTGGGGGCGATTCCCGACGGGAATGTGTCCGCAAACCGCACCCTCGTGGCTCTGTTCGGCATGGGTCGAAGAGAGACGCGAGGCCGCAGGGGGGTCGACGGAGCGAGATGGTGGAACGAAACGAACACAGCGCGATCGTCGAGGGACTGCGCGCGGGCACGAATGAGGGTCTCGCGGCGTTCTACGACCTCTATGCCGACAAGCTCTACGACTTTGCCCGTCGGCAACTGCGCGATGCATCGCTTGCGGCAGATGTCGTGCACGACACGGTGCTCATCGTGAAGAGCCGCATCGGCCAATTGCGCGACGAGTCGAAGTTCCGCGCCTGGGTCTATGCAATCGTGCGCAACGAGGTGCGGGCCAAGGCCCGCGCGAGATCGCGGCACGTACGCGAGGAGTACGCCCCCGAGCAGTCGGTTGACCCCGACTTCGCCGGCGACCACGACCGCCGCGAACTCGCCTCGCTCATCGACGAGGCCGTCGCGGGTCTCACCGAACGCGAACAAGAGGTGTTCCATCTCTTTGCCCGACAGGGGCTGTCGAACGACGAAATCGCAGCCAGCCTGGAACTCACCTTCGCCAACGCGCAAAAACTGGTGCAGCGCGTGCGCGACCGCATCGCCCGCTCGGCCGGTGCTCTTCTGGTTGGCCGACAGGGACGCAAGGATTGCAGCGACCTCAACGTTCTTCTCGTCGACTGGGACGGTACGTTCTCGCCGCTGTGGCGCAAACGCATCGCCCGCCATGTCGACGAATGCAGTGCATGCGAACGCAAACGTGCCGTCCCAGTCGACGAGAAGAACGTTGAGGTCGCTGCAATCCTTGCGTCCCTGTCGGCCAACCAGAAGAGCACCGGCCGAGCGGGCGATGCGG
>JBJTYJ010000179.1:0-3875 GCA_046082705.1 Actinomycetota bacterium
GAAACGCGGGCCTTGTTCTTCTTGCTGGTCATTTTTCTCTCTCAGTTCCTGTGATGTTCTCGATGGTTCAGAAGGGCTCTTCGTCGCCCATGTAGGGGTCGTCGCCACGGTTGGCTGCGCCGGCATTCGCACCGCGATTGCCGCCTCCGCCACCCTGGCCGCCCTGGCCGGACTGGCGCTCGACCTGCGCGGTTGCCCAACGCAGGCTGGGTCCGAGTTCGTCGGCGACGACCTCGATGGCGGTGCGCTTGTCACCGTCGCGGGTGGTGTACTCGCGCTGCTCGAGGCGGCCGGTGACAATGACGCGCGAACCCTTTGCGAGGGTTGCGGCCGCGTTCTCGCCGAGCTGGCCCCATGCGGTGATGTTGAAGTACGACGTTTGCTCTTGCCACTCACCATTGACCTGGTAGCGGCGACCAACGGCAATACCGAACGACGCGACGCCACGTCCACCGGTGGTGAAACGCAGTTCGGGGTCGCGCGTGAGGTTGCCGACGAGTGTGATCGTGTTGTCTGCCATGTTGTGCTCCGTTCGTGTGGAGATGAATCCGGACTAGGCCTTGGCGAGCATCCCGCGACGCTGGCCTTCGTGGTCGGGCAAGCGGAGAAGCTTGTGACGAACCACGTTGTCGGCGATGCGGAGCGTGCGCTCGACCTCATCAAGGGCGCCTGCCGGCGCGAGGATGTTGTAGACGACGTAGTAGCCGTCTTCCTTCTTGTTGATCGGATAGGCCAGACGGCGCTTTCCCCACCAATCGGGGTTGCCGTGGATGGAACCTCCGACGGAGGTGATGGTCGCGGTGATCGACTTGACCTGCTGCTGAGCAGCGTTGTCGTCGATGCCACCATCGATGATGACCATCATTTCGTAGGCACGGGTCATTGACATGTTCTCCCTTCGGACACGGTGCGGACCGTGGCCCCTAACCGGAGCAGGGTGGATATGGAACCGCGAAGGGTATCGGTCTGGCTTTCCATCGCCTCCAGTGTGTGCCAAGCGTGTAGCAACTCGTCCGAAACCCGTTAATTTCGGGCCGATGGCAGAAACCTGCGAAAGCTGTGGGGGCACCGAGGCCACCCTGACCCCCGTCCGGCGGATGTACGTGACCCCCGAAACCTGGGAGTCCGAGCACAAGCAGGTCGTGCTGCCCGACGTCGAGCAGTGGTGCATTTCCTGCCTCTCGCAGTACCCCCACGAACGCACCGACTGACACTCACCAAAGTCGGGAAACAACACAGGGCGGCGCTTGCGCGCCGCCCCATGCACCCGAAGGTTTCGCAAGGGATGACTCTTGCGCCGGTCTCGTCGAACGAAAGGTTAGGGAAAAAACAGAGCCGGTGGTCACCCACCGGCTCTGACTACTTGGCCTGTCCCCACCTCGTCACGGCGGGTGAGGGTTCGGCCGTGCGACTACGTCTGCCCAACCTTGCCCGATCTTTCGTTTTGAGGAGCTCCGAACCGGAATCGAACCGGCACCTCCGGGTTGACGAGACCAGCATGCTGCCGTTACACCATCAGAGCACCACCGACATGTGTGCGACCCCGGGTCAATTCACGGCAAAGAAAAAGGGCGGCGCTTGCGCGTCGCACCTTTTCACCCAGCGGTTGACGTGGAACGCGATGTCCCACGGTGGCCTCGTCGGGGAAAACGTTACCGGCGTCAGGCGCTGCGGCGGGCGCGGCCGACGATGGGCACCGCGCGTAAGAGGTGGTGCCACTTGCAGGTACGGCAGGCCTCGACGACATAGGCGGTGTATTCGCCCGTGGAAGTGTTCGCGCGGCGTTGGATCTGGGCCATTTCGCTGCGCTGCGTGACGCACCGGCCGTGCGACGGCAGATGCGGACCAAAGACATAGGTAACGAGAACGAGTTTGTCCTCGGTGCAGATGGGGCACGTCGTTTTCGTTTCCTCGCCGAAGTTGCGTGCAGCGCGAAGAAGTTCGGGGTGCGCATCGCAGACCTGGTCTTGACGCAGGCGACCGCGTCGATACTCGTTGATCAGGTGTTGACGCGCAAGGCGATGGTCGACGGCGCCTCCGCCGCGCAACGAACCCGCACTGAACGACATGGCGGAAGGCTAGCCACGGATGATCCCCCGTCGGGAACGTTGCGCTTGGCACACTTGGGACGTGGTTGACGTGTGGTTCGGAGACGACATCGCCGGCGAACGCGACCTGCGTCTTGTCGGTGACGTGCGCGGCAAACGCGTGCTCGAACTCGGCCTGCCGCCGGGGCCGCCGAATTCCGTTGCGCTCGCCCAGGCCGGCGCGCGGGTCATTGCCGTCGACAATTCACTCGACCGCATCGCAGCGGCACGGCATGCCGCGGAATCGGCCGATGTGCGTGTCGAATTTCAGCATGCGGAGTTGTTCCAGTTGGGATTCGCCACGAGTTCGTCGCTCGATCTGGTGCTGTGCGTTGAACGACTGGCCGGCGTCGACGATGTAGACCGCTTGTTGCGCCAGGCCCACCGTGTGCTGAAGCCCGAGGCCGCGTTCGTCGCCGTGTTGGAGCATCCGGCACACGCGATGTTCGATGGTGACGAACCCATTGCGCGTCGTCGCTACGGCACAGCAACCAACCTCACGATCGGCGACTTGTGCATGTCGCTGCAGCGTTCGAACTTCGCGATCGACGTGCTCTACGAGTTGTATGCCAACAGCAAGCCGCGTGCGGTGGTGCCGTGCACGCTTGCAGTGCGCGCGCGCAAACTCGGCAGCTAGTCGCTAGGCCTGTTGGGCCGACCACCAGTCGCGCAGGCGACGGGTGATCTCTTCCTCGCCGAGCAGCCCTTCTTCCAGTCGAATCTCCATGAGGAAGTCGAGTGCACGGCCGACGTCGCGGCCGGGCTTCATGTCGAGCAGAGTCATCACCGCGAGGCCGTCGAGTTCGGGCCGCATCGACGCAAGCTGTTCCCCTTCGGCGAGTTCGTCGATGCGTGCTTCGAGTTCGTCCATACGGCGCGACAGCATCAGCGCTTTCTTCTCGTTGCGCGTGGTGCAGTCACAGCGGGTGAGAACGTTCAGTTCGGCAAGCAATGGACCGGCGTCGCGCACGTAACGGCGCACGGCGGCATCGGTCCAGCCCATCGAATAGGTGTGGAAGCGCAGGTGAAGTTCGACGAGTGACGTGATGGCGTCGACGTCTTCGGTCGAGTATTTGAGCGCCTTCATGCGCTCGCGTGTCATGCGCGCACCAACGACTTCGTGGTGATGGAAGGTGATGCCCTTGCCCTTGCGGATCGACCGCGTTTTTGGTTTGCCGATGTCGTGGAACAGTGCGGCAAGACGCGTGCGACGGAAGTCGAAGTTGGGGTGTGCGTCGCGGCGGACGTTTTCGACGACTGCGAATGTGTGCGTGAGGACGTCTTTGTGGCGATGAATCGGGTCTTGTTCCAGGCTCATCGCCGGCAGTTCGGGAAAGAAATGGGCGGCGAGGCCGGTGTCGACGAGGAACCACAGTCCGGTAGTCGGGTGATCGAGCACGATGAGGCGATCGAGTTCGGCCCGCACGCGCTCGCGCGAGACGATTTCCAGCCGGTCGGCCATGTTCTTCACCGCGGCGACAAGACCCGGGTCGGGCGTGAGATTGAGTGCGGCGACGAACCGTGCCGCGCGGAGCATGCGCAACGGGTCGTCACTGAAGCTTTCCTCTGGTGACAGTGGTGTGCGCAGCACCCGAGCGATGAGATCGGCTGCGCCGTTGTAGGGGTCGATGAGAGCGGGCTCCGCGCCCGTGAGCTCCAGCGCCATCGCGTTGACGGTGAAGTCGCGTCGCGACAGGTCGGCGTCGATTGCATCGGCGAAGGCCACATCGGGCTTGCGGGAATCGGGTGAATAGGCCTCAGCACGGTGCGTCGTGATTTCGTAGACGC
>JBJTYJ010000180.1:0-6693 GCA_046082705.1 Actinomycetota bacterium
CAAAGTCGCCAACGGTGAGCCGTCTGGCGTCGGGTGACTACGCCGTCGAGTCGGTGGTACAGAAGCGCACCATCAACACGGTCATCCCCGCGTTGAAAGATGCCGGCGCCTCCGACATTCTCGAATTGCCGATCTCCAAGATCATCCACTGATGTCGCAGCGCTACGCCACCACCGATGCGCCGGTCTTCGAGGGCGTACGCGGGGGAGTCGTCACCGACTTCGACACCCACGCCGGCCTCGGCTACGTAACCGACGAAAATGGCAACGTGTACCTGTTGCATTGCATCAACATCGCCGACAAATCGCGCGACATCGCGGTTGGTCAACGCGTCGAGTTCTGCACCGTTACGCGCTTCGGCCGAGCTGAGGCCGCCTCCGTCGTGAAGCTCTAGCCGCGGTCGACCGCGTCTTTAATTTGCACAAAGGCGATGCGGATGTTGTCGAGCGCCATCTTCAACGTCGACTGTTCCTCGCCCAGGCGACCCTCAAGACCCTCGACCAGACAGGCGACAGCGTCGATGGCGAGGGCGGCCTCGGGCAGGCGCGGTGGCTCGGCTGAAAGGTGAATCGCAGCCAGTTCATAGAGGCCCATCACGTGGTTGACCACCACGACCTCGGCGGGCACTTCGGCCAGGCGCTGGCGGGTTTCGGCCAATGCCTCTGCGGCATCGGCAAGTTGGTCACCCGTATTCGAATCAGCGGGGTTCGACATGCTGCGAGACGCTAGCCGTGGCAAGGGGCGGGGGCTCCGCTAGCCTTCGCCGAGCAATTCAGGCCAAGTGGGCCCCGTTCGCGGGTGCCCCACCCAGCCACCCCGGTTCGGGAGTGCGTCTGGGTCCCGTCGCACGGGTCTTCGTGCTGCGCGACCCTTCGTGCGACCACACCGGTTCATCGGAACATCGGCGCAAACGAAAGGGAGCAGCCACTTGCACAGGAGTGAACGGCCATAGCTACGGCGCAGAACGAACCGCGGTACAACGATCGCATTCGGGCTCGCGAGGTGCGCCTCATCGGCGCCGACGGCGTCCAGTTGGGAATCAAGTCCCTGCCCGACGCACTCGAACTCGCTCGGCAAGTCGACCTCGACCTCGTCGAAGTCGCACCACTTGCCAACCCGCCCGTGTGTCGCATCATGGACTACGGCAAGTTCCGTTACGAGGAATCACAAAAGGCCAAGGAATCCCGCAAGAAGACCTCGCAGGTGACCATCAAGGAAGTGAAGTTCCGTCCGAAAATCGGAAAAGGTGACTTCGACACCAAGGTGCGCCACATGCACGACTTCTTGGAAGACGGGCACAAGGTCAAAGTGACGCTGCAGTTCAGGGGACGCGAAATGGCTCACCCGGAACTCGGTTCGAAGATCCTCGATGCCGTTCTCGAGCAACTGGGAGAAGCCGTCAAGGTGGAAACCCAGGCACGTCTCGAGGGGCGCAACATGACAATGGTCCTCGCGCCGGACAAGAAAGCCGTGAAGAAACCCGAGAAGAGCGCCGACAAGCCAACCGCGTCGGGTTCCGAAACACAGGTCGCCAGTGAGTCAGGAGAATCACATGCCGAAAATGAAGACAAGTAAGACAGCAGCCAAGCGTTTCAAGAAGACGGGTACGGGCAAGTTGCGCCGCCAGCAGGCCAACCGCCAGCACCTCTTCGAAAAGAAGTCCTCCGTTCGCACGCGCCGTCTCGACGGCACCGTCGACGTGCACAAGGGTGACGAGAAGAAGATCAAGCGCCTCCTCGGCGAGCGCTGATCAGGTTCTGTTGGAAAATTCGAAAAGGTAGGTACATGAAATGGCACGTGTAAAGCGCGCAGTCAACGCTCGCAAGAGCCGCAAGCAGACACTCGAACGCGCGAAGGGTTACTACGGCAACAAGAGCCGTTCGGCCCGCGCCGCGAACGAGCAGGTGATGAAGTCGGGGCAGTACGCATTCCGCGACCGCCGTGCAAAGAAGGGCGAGTTCCGTCGCCTGTGGATCCAACGCATCAACGCCGGATGCCGCATCCACGACATCAGCTACAGCCGCTTCATTGCGGGTCTGAACGCCGCAGGAATCGAAGTCGACCGCAAGATCCTCGCCGATCTCGCCGTCCACGACATCGACGCATTCGGTCGTTTGGTCACCGAGGCCAAGGGAGCCCTGGGCTGAGCCAGCCGACCATCGGATTCACGAGCACCCCGGTCCGCCGGCTGCGTGATCTTCTCTCCGAGAAGAAGGCGCGTCGTGCGGCGGGGTGCTTCGTTGTTGAAGGGGAAGTTCTGATCCGCGCCGCGGTCGATGCAGGACTCTCGGTCATCGAGGAGTTCGTCCTCGACGGCGAGTCGCCGGTTTCTTCCGCGCCCGTGCACTTGATCGACGGGTCCACGCTCGAGCGCGTCGCGTCCACCGTCTCGCCCCAGCCGCACCTCGCGGTCGTGGAGATTCCCCGGGCGACTGACCTGTCGACGGTTGGCGATGGATGGGTGCTCGTTGCCGACCGCGTGCAAGACCCGGGGAATCTCGGCACGATGATTCGCAGCGCGGCGGCCGCGGGTGTGGCAGCGCTCGTGGTGACTCCCGGAACCGTCGATGTCTTTTCGCCCAAGGTCGTTCGCGCCACCGCCGGAGCGTTGTTCGTTCTTCCATGTGTCGAAGTTCCTTCGCTTTCAGATGTGTCGAAGGCCGGTATGTCGCTCGTCGGTACGTCGTCGCACGACCAAGCCGGCTCGGTCGCCTACGACGAGTTCGACTTCACCGGCCGTGTCGCGCTGGCGATGGGCAACGAAGCAGCGGGTCTCGACTCTTCGGCGCCGATCGATGCGTGGGTAACGATTCCCCACGTTGGGCCCGTCGAAAGCCTGAATGTGGCGATGGCAACCACGGTGCTGTCGTTCGAAATCGCCCGACAGAGAAAACACCGCTCGTCGACGGGGTCAGGGCACTAGCGTTGACTCGCCATGCGTAACGACATCGCCGCCGCCGTTGGCGCCGCTCTCGCCGAAGTAGCCGCCACATCTTCGGTGGCCGCGCTTGCGGCTCTCTCCGGGACGTTGGTCGGCAAGAAGTCGCCTCTCGGGCAGTTGAAATCCAAGCTCGGATCGGTGTCCGACATCGACGAGCGCAAGGCCATGGGTCAGGCCCTGAACGAAGCGATGCTCACGGTCGAGGCGGCAATCGCCACCAAGCGCGCCGAATGCGAAGCCGTTGAACTCGAAGCGCAAATGGCCTCTGAAGGCATCGACCTCACCGAGCGCATCGCGCCGTCGCGCAGGGGCCGCACCCATCTCGTCACTCAGGCAACCCAGCGACTCGAAGACGTGTTCATGGGTCTCGGCTTCCAGGTTGCCGAAGGTCCTGAAGTCGAAAGCGACTTCTACAACTTCGAGGCGCTCAACATGCCGAAATCTCACCCTGCGCGCAGCATGTGGGACACGTTGTTCGTCGAGAGCGTCGAGCCAGGCAGCGTCGTTCTCCGCACGCACACGTCGCCCGTGCAAATTCGCGTGATGCAAGAGTGGCCGCCACCCATTTACGCGATCATGCCCGGCCGCGTGTTCCGTCGCGACACCCCCGACGCCACGCACATGCCGGTGTTCCACCAGATCGAAGGTCTGGTCATCGACCGCAATATTTCTTTCCGCGACCTCGCGGGCACGATCGAAGCGTTCACGAAGGCGTTCTTCGGCGCCGACTTCACCAGCCGTCTGCGACCCTCGTACTTTCCGTTCACCGAACCGAGTGCAGAGTTCGACATTCGTCGTGCGAATGGTTCGTGGATCGAACTCGGTGGCTGCGGCATGGTGCACCCCAACGTGCTGCGCGCCGGCGGCCTCGACCCCGAAGAGTGGTCGGGCTTTGCCTTCGGGTTCGGCATCGACCGCATGGCAAAGGAACGCCACTCGGTCGACGACATCCGCGAGATGTACACCAACGACCTGCGATTCCTGAGGCAGTTCTCCTGATGAAGGTGCTGCTCTCGTGGTTGAACGAATTCGCCGACTTCGGCGACGACATCGACATGCTCGCCGATGAGATGACGTCTCTCGGCATGCCCGTCGAAGAAACGGTGTCGGCGGGCACCAAGGTTCCGGGTGTTGTTGTCGCGCAGGTGTTGCGCACTGAACGTCATCCCGATGCCGAAAAGGTGCACCGCGTGTATCTGACCACCGAGGGTTCGAACGAACTGCACGTATGGTGCGGCGCGTTCAACATGAAGGCGGGCGACAAGATTCCGCTCGCCACGCTGGGAACGCAAATGCCCGACGGTCGCGAGATCCTTCGCCGCGGAATTCTCGGCATCGACTCCGAAGGCATGTGCTGCAGCGCGAAGGAACTTGAACTCAACGATGACCACGGCGGGATTCTCATCCTCCCGGCCGACCTGCCGTTGGGCGCCGATGTGTTCGACTCGCTCGGTGTCACCACCGACACGGTGTTCGACCTCGACCTCACGCGCAACCGCCCCGACTGTTGGGGTCACCTGGGCGTCGCGCGGGATCTTGCCGCGCGACTGCGTCGACCGTTCGGCGCCGACACGGCGGGCGAGCCCAGCCACGCGGTTCATGCGCTGCCGATCAACATCGTCGATGCGGCATCGTGCGGGCGTTTCACCGCCACGGTGGTGAAGGGCATCCGCGTCACGCAATCACCGCAGTGGTTGCAAGACCGCATCGCCCGCAGTGGCATGCGTCCGATCAACAACATCGTCGATGCCTCGAACTACGTCATGCTCGAACGGAACCAGCCCACGCACGCCTACGACCTTCGTTCGGTCGAATCCGGATTCCGCGTACGTTTTGCCAAGGCGGGCGAAGCCCTGGTGACTCTCGACGGCACAACGCGGGAACTCGACGGCGCCGACATCGTGATTGCGAACGGTGCCGACGTCGCCGTCGGCCTCGGTGGGGTCATGGGCGGCCTCGATTCGGAAGTCGTCGAGTCGACCACCGCAATTGCGCTCGAAGTTGCATGGTTTCCGGCCGACACGGTCAACGAATCTGCAGCGCATCACGGCCTGCGTTCCGAGGCCTCGGCACGTTTCGAACGTGGCGCGGATCCGTGGGGTCTCGAGGCTGCGGCGTGGCGCTTCATCGAGATTCTTCGGCTCACGTGCCCGGATCTCGAGGTGCACGGCGCACCACAGGTGACCAAGAACGACACATGTCCGGCACCGACCGCCGATGTCGTCCTGCGTCTTGCGCAGGTCGAACGAATCTTGGGCGTGTCGCTGACCGCGCGCCAGGTGGCCGACCTGATCGAACCCATCGGATACCGCTGTGCGGGCGAAGGCGGCGAAATCACGGTGTCGATTCCGTCGTGGCGGCCCGACTCGACAACCGAAATCGACGTCATCGAGGAAGTCGCCCGCCACTACGGCTACGACGCTCTCGGCAAGAGCGTTCCGAATTCCACGGTGCACGGTCGCCTCTCTGCGGTGCAACAGCGTCGGCGACTCGTGCACAGCGTGCTCATCGAAGGCGGATGGAGCGAGGCAATGCCGAACCCGTTCCTCGATCCGGGTGCCGCGAAACTTGCGGGTGTCGACGACTCCCTGCAACTCGCGCTCGTCAACCCACTGGTCGCCGAAGAGTCGGTGCTGCGCGTATCACTTCGACCCGGCCTGTTGCGTTCGGTTGCCTACAATCAGTCGCACCGCGTCGACGGCGTTCATCTCTACGAAGTCGGCCACGTCTACCCACGCGGGGCCAACGCCCTTCCCGACGAAGAAGAGATGCTCTGCGTCATGTCGGTCGACGAGATCGATGGCGAACTCGCTGCCCTGCGGTCGTGGTCTTTGCTGGTCGACGCACTTGCGTTCGGCGCCCAGATCGACGCCAAATCGACTCCGCCGGGTTACCACCCGGGCCGATCCGCAACGCTGCGTCGCGGCAAGCAGGTCATCGGTGCGATGGGGGAGTTGTCGCCCGTCGTGCTGCGCAACCACGGCATTGCAGGTCGCGTGAGCTGTCTCGAACTGTCGCTCAGCGTCGTCCTGCGTGAAGAACCCAAGCCGGTGGCCGCGAAAGCCGTCAGCCGCTTTCCCTCGAGCGACATCGACCTTGCCTTTGTCGCCGCCGATGCCATTGCGGCGGCCGACATCCATCGTGGCGTGAAATCGGCGGCGGGCAGTCTTGCCGTCAGCCTGGAGCTGTTCGACGTGTACCGCGGCAAGGGGGTGTCCGAAGGGCACCGCAGTCTGGCGTACCGCCTGCGCCTGCAGGCCCCCGACCGCACCCTCACCGACGACGAGGTGGCCGGTATCCGCGCCAAGTGCATTGCAGCGGCCGAAAAGTTGGGGGCCAAACTCCGCTGATAGGTATCCGTGTATGACTATACATCTTCCTGTATAGTCATACACCTATGTCGAAGAAGCGTGCAGCAATCCTCGGGGTCACGGGTTACACCGGAGTCGAACTCTTGCGTCTGCTCGCCGGTCATCCGCACATTGACGTTGTTTATGCCACGGGTGACTCGCAGGCCGGTCAACGCGTCGCATCGCTGTATCCAAGTCTCGCTGCGGCATATCCGAATCTCGTTGCCGAGGAACACGATGCAGCGCGCCTCGCCGGTCTCGACGTTGTCTTTCTGTGCACGCCGCACGAGTCGTCGCTTGAACTGGTGCCGGAACTCGTCGGCAAGGTCGGGCTGATCGTCGACTTGTCGGCTGCGTTCCGTCTCACCGACGCTTCGCAGTACCCAACGTGGTACGGGTTCA
>JBJTYJ010000181.1:0-10877 GCA_046082705.1 Actinomycetota bacterium
TCCGCGTTCGATGGCGACGGCTGCCGCCGATGTCGTCGACGAAAAGATCCGTTTCGTCAAGGCCGGGGCGGGCGACAGGTTCGACGACATCGAACTCTCGCTGCAGGTGTTCGTCACCGTCGTCACCGACGACCCGAAGGGGGTCGCCGAGAAGTATGCACCGGCTTTCGGTCTGCCGCCGGAGGTCGTGTTGACCGCGCCGTACTTCCAGATCGGCAGTGTCGAGCAGATCAAGGAAAACCTGATCGCACTGCGTGAACGGTGGGGCATCAACTACATCGCGTTCCAGCAGGACGCCACGGCAGCAATGGCGCCGGTGGTTGCCGAACTCAGCGGGAAGTGACACTCAACCCACGTCTTGCACCGTTCGGTACGACGATCTTCGCGGAGATGTCGGCCTTGGCGGTCGAAGTTGGAGCGGTGAACCTCGGCCAGGGGTTTCCCGACACCGACGGACCAACGGAGGTGTTGGACGCGGCCGTCGACGCCATTCGCTCGGGTGTCAACCAGTATCCACCGGGGCTGGGAATGCCCGTGCTGCGGGCTGCAATTGCCGACCATCAGAGCCGCTTTTACGGGCTCGACTACGACGTGGACTCCGAGGTGCTCGTTACCGCGGGCGCAACCGAGGCAATCGCCGGAGCGATGCTCGGGCTGTTGCAGCCCGATGACGAGGTGATCGTCTTCGAGCCGATGTACGACAGTTACCAAGCATGCATCGCGTTGGCCGGTGCACGTGCGGTGCCCGTGACTCTGCGTCCGCCCGATTATCGACCCGATGTCGATCGCGTTCGGGCGCTCATCGGGCCGCGTACCCGGGCGATTCTGGTGAATTCTCCCCACAACCCGACCGGCATGCTGATGGACGAACACGAACTCGCCGCAATTGCAGGGATTGCCGCGGAACACGATCTCGTGATCATTTCCGACGAGGTTTACGAACACCTCGTTTTCGACGGTTTGCGGCACCGCAGCATGGCCGAATTCCCGGGGGCGCGTGAGCGAACGCTCGTGATCTCGAGTGGGGGCAAGACCTTCCGCACCACGGGTTGGAAGATCGGCTGGGTGTGCGGGCCCCCACACCTCGTTGCGGCGACTCGCGCGGCAAAACAATTCTTGACGTACGTGAACGGTGCGCCGTTCCAGCCGGCGATCGCGCGCGGCCTTGGTTTGCCCGACGAGTACTTCCGCGGTGTCGCCGACGAACTGTCGGCGCGACGCGACGAACTCGTGCCCGCACTGCACTCTGTCGGATTCGACGTGTATCCAACGCGGTCGACCTACTTCGTCACGGTCGATGCGGCACCGGTTGCCCCCGGTGTCGACGGCAAGGAATTCTGCGCACGCATGGCGCGCGATGCGGGTGTCGTGGCGATTCCGAACGTCGTGTTCTATTCGGAGGCAAGCAAGGACGCGGGACGCAGCCTTGTCAGATTCGCCTTCTGCAAGCGGCCCGAAGTGATCGCCGAGGCGGTCGAGCGTTTGCAAGGATGGAAACCGTGAAGGTCGCAGCGGTTCAGCACGACATCGTGTGGCTCGGCCGCGACGCAAATTTCGAACGGCTGGAACCGGTGATCCGCGAGGCGGCCGGAGCCGGCGCTCGTTTGGTCGTCCTGTCGGAAATGTTCTCGACCGGCTTCGCAATGGGCGACGAATGGGCATCACGTCTCGCCGAACCGCGTGACGGCGCGTCCTCGCAGTTCCTTTGTTCCGTTGCGCGCAAGTACGGGGTGTGGGTGGCCGGATCGTGTCCCGAACTCGCCGCAGGTTCGACGTTGCCGGCCAACACGCTGGTCATCGCCGGCCCCGGCGGGGACGTGCACAGATACGAAAAAATCCACCCCTTCACCTACGGAGGCGAGGACAAGTATTTCCGCGCCGGGTCGGGCCATCTCACCGTCGACATCGAAGGTGTTTCCGTCAGTGCGTTCGTCTGTTACGACCTGCGCTTCGCGGATCATTTCTGGAACCTGGCCGATTCAACGGACCTCTTCATCGTGCCGGCGAATTGGCCTGCGTCGCGCGCCGAGCATTGGACGACGCTGCTGAATGCACGCGCCATCGAGAATCAGTGCTACGTGATGGGCGTGAACCGCGTCGGCACCGGCGGATCACTGCAGTACGTAGGGGGTTCTCGGATCATCGGCCCGTTCGGTGAGTGTCTTGCCGAGGCAGATGACGCGGAAACGATCCTGTACGCGGATGTGACGCACGAACGCGTCATGGAAACGCGCGAACGCTATCCGTTCCTGCGCGACCGCTGACGGTTCAGCGCATTTTCGGCCAGTTGGTGAACCTCTCGAGCGCCGCAAGCGTCGACTCCATCGCATCGGGGTGTACCGGGTGGGAAATGAGGAATCCCTGGGCCTTGGCGCAACGCAGGTCGGCCAGCGATTGGAGTTGGCGAATGCTTTCGACTCCCTCTGCAACGGTGTCGAGGCCGAGGGCATCGGCCATGGCGATGATCGTCTTGACGAGCGATCGTGAGTTCACATCGTCGGCCAGACCGGAGATGAAGGCGCGGTCGATCTTGAGACGCTGGATGGGGAACCGTTGCAGGAGCGACAGTGACGAGTAGCCGGTGCCGAAGTCGTCGATCGCAACGCGCACGCCGAGAGTATTGAGACGGCGAAGCGTGACGAGTGCCTGGTCGGGCTCGGCGATCATTACGCCCTCGGTGACCTCGAGCCACAGTTGTCGTGGCTCGATTCGTGACCGTGTCAGGGCCTCGCTCACCAGCGACGTGAAGTTCGGGTCGTGGAGTTGGCGCGGCGAGACGTTCACCGACATCGATGCCGAATCGGGACACACGCCCCGGTCGATCCACTCGCGCAGATGTGACAACGCTTCGAGGAGCGCCCAGGCACCGATCGGCACGATCGTTCCGGTGTCCTCTGCGATCGGTATGAACTCGGCAGGTGAAACCGTGGTTCCGTCTTCTTGTTCCCAGCGCATGAGAGCCTCGAAACCCACGACATCACCGAGTTGAATGTCGATGATCGGTTGGTGGACCAATCGCAGTTCGCGCCGTTCGAGCGCACGGTAGAGGGCCGTCTCGATGGAAAGGCGTTGTGTGACGCGTTCGAGCATCGAATCGTCGAAAACCGCGATGCAGTTGCGTCCCGCGTCCTTCGCGCGGTACATGGCCGTGTCGGCGTTGCGCAGGAGTTCTTCGGCCGTGAGTGAACCGGTCGGGGAGGCGAGTGCCACGCCGATGCTCGCGGAGACGAAGACGTCGCCCGACTGCACCTGCAGTGGTTCGTGGAAAGCGGCGAGTACGCGCTCGGCGAGATGCACGGCGTCACCCGTCGTTCGTGACTCGGGGTTGAGAACGACGAACTCGTCGCCACTGATTCGCCCCACCCTGGCGCGCTCGGGAAGGGTGTTGCGGAGTCTGCGTGCGACAGCCTGCAATACGTCGTCCCCCGCACCGTGTCCAAGGGAGTCGTTGATGTTCTTGAACCTGTCGACGTCGATGAAGAGAACCGTCGGTCGCCGATCGGCACGCCACGACCGCTCGAGGGAATCGGCGATGTGATCGAGCATGAGGTTACGGTTCGGCAGTCCCGTCAATGGGTCGGTTTGTGCCATTTCGACGAGCACCGCTTGCGAACGTGCGTTGTCACGAACGGCTTGGATGACGCGCGCGGTGACGGCCACTGCGAGGACGAACAGCGACACGGTTCGCACCACGCGGTCGAGCCGGTCGGCGGGGTCCATCGTCGAGACGACGACGAGCGGGACGATGAGGGCAAGTGTGGTGAGAACGAGACGACCGAAGACGGGTCGACGCAGACGGATTGATCCCCGCTGACTGAGGCCCCGCACGGACGGGTGGAGAAAAGTCGCCGACGCGAGGAAAAGTGACGTCACGTACGGGGCGTTCGAGAATCGAGTCGCCACGTCGAGATGGCCCGACTTGTCGACCGCGTAGAGAAGGTCGCCGACGAGTGAAAGGCCGATGGCGCCCGATAGCAACCAAACTGCCGCGGTGCGGTTGGCGTCGGAGAACAAAAGGGAGGCGAGAAGGAACAGCACGACGGTGCTGGTCGCAAGGGTGACGCCACGCAGGCCGGTGACGACGTTCGGCTCGACGATGGCGTCAATCGACGGCTGGATGAGAAGCATCCAAATGAGGATCCACGTTCCGAGAGCAACGATCAGTGCGTCGCCGAGTGACCTGACGAGGGACGTGCCGCTTCGTCGCACCGTCACGAAGAGGAGCGCGGCGGCAAGGGTCACCTGCACGGCGAGAAATCCCGCCTCGGAGGCGACCTGCCATCCGGTGCCGTTGCCCGTGGCATCGAGGATCTGTGCCGCCGTCGACAACACGGCGATGGCCAACACAAAGGACCACGTCGACGCGGAGGGGCGGTGTGTCGCGAGCCCGGCGATGACGCCGATTGCCAGTTGTACGGTCGCCGCGAGATAGATGGCGTCGTTGGTGCCCGCGTCGTCGATGAAGGTATGCAGAATTCCTGCAGTCAGGCCAACGGCGACGAGAACCCAGGCCATGCGTGAAAAGCTTGTGCGCACTGGATTTTGAGCGTACACATGCCCGCTTTTGCGGGGGTGGATCAACTATTCTCGTGTTGGGCGGAGCTTGACCCGACTTGAGCCCTCCATGCACGTCACACGACATTCCGCGATTTCTGATCCGACGTTGATCGATCGTTTGTGGCTTCTTTACTCGCGTGCATACCTTCCGGTTGTCGAGAGCACCGTGACCCACGAGATGCTCGACCGCCTTGAGTTTGCAGAACAGCTGCGTTCGCCTGTCAATCGCGTGTGGGTGGTTTGGGAAGGTGATCTTCCGGTCGCGATGACCGTGATCTCGACCGATGTTCGCGCGACGCGCTGGTTGTCCGAGCAATTCTTCGCAAAGAACTTTCCCGAAAGATTCGCCGCCGGCCAGGTGCACTACGTCGTTTGGGCGGTCGTGGACCCCGGCTACGTCGCGCGGGGCGCGGTCGTCCACTTGGGTAAACATTGCCTCGCAGTTGAGGCAGAGGAAGGTGCGCTTCTCGTGTTCGACACGCCGGAAGTCAAGCAACCGAAGGACACCGGAGGGTCGGCGGAACTGCTGTTGCGGCTTGCCCGCATGGTCTCCGATGCAGAATTGGTGCCAATTTCGGTGCAGAGGTACTACGCGATCAGTTTCCCCACGCAGTCCCGCTACCGTGATGGGGCAGATGTCGAACACGTTCTCCAGCGCCCGATCGGTTGACGTCATCGTCCCGGGTGCCCACTTGATGGCCGACCTGCTCGGTCTGCGTGATGGCAATCTTCGTCTGGTCGAGCGTGCTTTCCCCGAAACCGATGTCTCGGTGCGTGGCAATGTGATCCACCTCGAGGGCGGTCGAACCGAAGTCGTCGGTCGTCTCTTCGAAGAGCTCGTACGACTCTTGCAGCACGGGGAATCGATCGACGAAACGGTTGTCGGTCGGTCGATCGACATGGTGCGCAGTGATCAAAGCCCGAGTGTCGTGCTTTCCGACGAAATCGTTCGCGTGGCAAAGGGTCGCTCGGTCAAACCGAAAACGGCGGGCCAGAAGCGCTACGTCGACGCGATTCGGGAAAACGTCATCACTTTCGGCATCGGGCCCGCCGGCACGGGCAAGAGTTGGCTGGCCGTTGCGATGGCGGTGCAGGCCCTGCAGGCCAAGCAGGTACAACGCATCATCCTGACGCGTCCCGCAGTCGAGGCCGGCGAGCGTCTCGGCTTCCTGCCCGGTGACCTGATGGCAAAGATCGATCCGTATCTGCGTCCCCTCTACGATGCGCTGTACGACATGCTCGAACCCGAGGCGGCGGCACGCCTCATCGAACGCCAGGCGATCGAGGTTGCGCCGTTGGCGTTCATGCGCGGTCGAACGCTGAACAACTCGTTCATCATCCTCGACGAAGCACAGAACACGACTCCCGAACAGATGAAGATGTTCCTCACCCGTATCGGCTTCAATTCACGTGTCGTCGTGACGGGTGACATGACACAGGTCGACGTCGCGCAGGGCAAGAGTGGATTGATGGACCTCGAGCGAATACTCACGGGAATCGACGGCCTTGCCTTCGTGCATCTGGGCAAGGGTGATGTGGTGCGGCACCGGATCGTCGCCGACATTGTCTCGGCGTACGAAGACGCCGGCCGGAACTGATCAAACGATGGTGGGCTTTCTCTCGCGTCAACGTCGCTCGCGTCGCATCGGCGGTGACGGATCGATTCAGGTGTTTTGCGCAGACGAACAATCCGATGTGGTGATCGATGTCGACAGGTGGCGACTGCTCACAGGTTCGGTGCTCGGGGCCGAGGGCGTTCGGGGAGCGGCAGAGTTGAGCGTGTTGTTCGTCGATGAGGCAACGATCGCCGAGATGAACCGCGTTCACATGGAGAAAGACGGCGCAACCGACGTCCTGGCGTTTCCCATCGACGCGGTGGTCGTTGGGGAATCTTCCGGGCCAGGGCGAGTTTCGCGAGGACCCGACCGACCCGAGGTCGACGCCGACGATCATCCTCTGTTGTTGGGTGACGTCGTTGTGTGTCCCGCCGTTGCAGCTCGGCAGGCACCGACGCATGCAGGGAACCTCGATGACGAACTCGCCCTTCTGATAACGCACGGTGTCCTGCACGTGCTCGGTTACGATCATGCCGATGACGACCAGCGGATCGCCATGCAACGACGCGAAACCGCGTTGCTCGAGGAATTCCACTGGGGACGACCCGCTCCCAGCGGCTTCCGTATCGACCATCCCGAAGACGGCCCGGTGAAATGACGTGTTGATGTCCAGCGTTGCCCTCGTGGCGGCGGCTCCAACCGGTGGCGACTGGGGAATGTTGATAGCAATCCTCTTTCTTCTCGTCATCTTGATCTTTCTTGCTGCGGCGGAAATGGGCCTGTCGAAGATGACCAAGCCGAAGGCGGCGGCGATGGCCGACCAGGGCCTGAAGTCGGGTCGCGCGTTGTCACGTCTCGTCGAAGATCCCGCGCGTTGGGTGAACCCGATTCTTCTCACCGTCAACGTCTGTCAAACCGTGCAGGCAACTCTCACCGGTGTCGTGGCCGGCAGGCTCTTCGGGGCGGCCGGCGTGGTGATCGGTATTGCCGCGAACGTCGTGGTGTTCTACGTCTTTGCCGAGGCTGTGCCGAAAACTTATGCGGTGATCTATCCGGAGAAGGCCGCATTGCTGGCGGCGCGGCCCGTGTGGACCCTCGCGAACTTCTGGCCACTTCAGTTCGTGTCGCGGGGTCTCATCTCTCTCACGAACGTGATCGTGAAGGGCAAGGGTCTCCAGCAGGGTCCGTTCGTTTCCGAGCGAGAGTTGCTCGGCATCGTCGAAGCCGCCGCACAAGACGAGGTCATCGAACACGAGGAACGGGAATTGATCGAGTCAATCATCGAGTTCGGTGACACGGTGGTTCGTGAGGTCATGGTGCCGCGGCCCGACATCGTCACCATAGACCACGATTTGACGGTCACAGAGGCACTCGACGTGGCGATCACCGAGGGCTACAGCCGGCTCCCCGTGGTGCGCGAGTTGGATGACGACATCGACGTGGTGGGCCTGGCCTTTACGAAAGACTTGATGCGCGCCGAGCGCGAGGGCCGCGGTTCCGAGTCGATTTCCTCACTCGTTCGCAACGTGCGGATCGTGCCGGAGAACAAGCCGGTAAGTCGTCTCATGCGCGAGATGCAGACCGACAAGTTCCACATGGCCGTCGTAGCCGACGAACACGGTTCGATTGCGGGCATCGTTTCCTTGGAGGATTGCCTCGAGGAACTCGTGGGAGAAATCGTCGACGAGTTCGACCAGGAAGAGCAAGAGATCAGGCGCCTTGCGAACGGCGACTATCTCGTCGTCGGCAAGGCATCGGTCGGCGATGTCAATGACCTGCTCGACATCCGTATTCCCGATGACGACTGGGACACAATCGCCGGTTTCGTGTTCAACTTGCTCGAGCACGTTCCCTTGCCCGGTGAGTACGTCGACCACGACGGGTGGCGTTTCGCTGCCGAGACCGTCGAGGGTCGCCGCATTGCGGTTGTTCGCGTATCCGCGCGTCCGCCCGCCGACTAGTTTTGGTCGATGGACATCTCGCTGAAAGGTCGTGTCGCCCTCGTCACCGGTGCGTCGAAGGGTATCGGTCTGGCAATCGCGAAGACGATGGCCGAAAGCGGCGCCAAGGTCATGCTGTCGTCTCGCAAAGAGGACCAGTTGCGCGCGGCCGCCGCGGGTATCAACGGAGAGACCGACGTATTCGCCGCCAACGCAGGAGATCTGTCCGCTGCGTCGGCGTGCATCGATGCAACGCTCGAGAAGTTCGGCGCGATCGACATTCTCGTAAACAACGCCGCGACGAATCCTTATTTTGGCAAGACTCTCGGAGTCGACGAGGGACGTTTCGGCAAGACCTTTGACGTCAACCTGAAAGGGCCACTCTTTTGGACCCAAATGGTCCACGAGCGGTGGATGAAGGACCACCCGGGCGTGATCGTCAACATTGCATCGGTCGGTGGTATGCGCGCGGAGATCGGTCTCGGTGTCTACAACCTCACCAAGGCGGCGCTCATCCACATGACGCGTCAGTTGGCCAGCGAAATTGGTCCGTCGCGGGTGGTTGGTATCGCACCCGGTTTGGTGAAGACCGACTTCGCCGCGGTTCTCGTCGACAATTTCGGCGACACGCTGGCGGCACGACTCCCAACAAAGCGTCTCGGCGAGCCGCAGGACATTGCCAACCTCGCCGTCTTCCTTGCTTCGGATGCGGCGAGCTGGATCACGGGCGAGACCTACGTCATCGACGGCGGTGCCGGTGTGGCCGGTTCGGCCTGATCCTCACACGCCCGCGGAGGCGGCGTGTCGAATCACGTTGCGTGCGCCGGCCGCAATCGTCGCGGTCATGATGATTCCCCCGACCAGAAACGGTGCCGCATAGTCGTATCCCTTGGCAATGAAGCCGCCGATTGCCGAACCCACGGCAATGAATCCGGTACCGATGAAGCGATAGGCCGAGTTGACCCGCCCGAACAGCTCCGCAGGGATGATGCGTTGACGAAGCGAAACCGTGGCAACGTTCCACACCGTGCCGGCGATCGACGTTGCTGCAGAGGCGGCGACGGCGACGGGGATGTTGCGCCACAAACCCATGGTCAGGCTCGCCACGGCGAAAGTCGAATACGAGACGATGATCGTCGTTGATGTCCCGAAATTCGACGCAATGCGATCACCAGCCAAACCACCGAGAATGGATCCTGCGCTCATGACCGCTAGTAGCACTCCGTAGCCACCGCCGGTGACGCCGAGTTCGTCACTGGCGTACTTCACGAAGAGTGCCTGGCCCATCATCGTTGCGAGGTTGCAGATGCCCAGCATCACGGCCATGGTCCGCAGCAAGCGATGGGCGAAGAGCCAGCGCAGCCCGTCGGCCAGCTGCGTGGCGAACGATTTGCGTTCGTGGTCGGGCAACGTGGTGGTGTCGTGCGGGATTGACGTGCGAATGGAGGCAACGAGGTAGGCCGCCACACCGAACGATGCTGCGTTGACAGCGAAGGGAGTGCCGACGGCGGCCACGAACGCCCAAGCTCCAAGTGGAAGACCGAGAAACGTGTTACAGACCACCTCCGTGGCGAACAGGCGACCGTTTGCCCGTTCGAGCATCTCTGCCGGGACGATGGCGGGCAGGAAGGCCTGAGCGGACATGTCGAAGACGACTTCGCATACACCAACCAGTGTGATGATTCCGATGAGGAGTCCGATGCTCATGTCACCGGTCGCGGCGAGAACCGCGATCAGTGCAAAGAGAGCGCAGCGTGCGACGTTCGCCCGCACCATCAGCACCTTCCTGTCGAGGCGATCGATGACGACGCCGAGCGGCAACGAAAGGACGAGCCACGGCAGGGTGAGGCCGACACCGACAAGGGCGATGAGCCGCGGGTCGTTCGTCAGCGCCGCAGCGAGAAGTGGGCCCGCTGCGGCGTCCATGCCATCGCCGATGTTCGAGATTCCCGACGCCAACCATTGGCGACGGAAGGCGACCGGAAACGTCATTGCGACGACGCTAGGTCGTCGACGAGCGCGCGACGTAAAACCTTTCCGAGTGACGTGCGGGGAAGGGAATCGACGACAACCAACTGGCGCGGGGCGCAGAAGCGTGGAAGCGATTCCGCGACGAAGTCCCGAAGATCTTCCAGTGCGGGGGCATTCTTGTCCTTTGTGACGATCCAGGCGACGACCCGTTGGCCCCATTCATTGTCGTCGACACCAGCGACGGCACATTCGGTGACGAGGGGATGTTGAGAAAGGACACGTTCGACCGAGTCGGGCCACACGTTTTCGCCGCCCGTGATGATCATCTCGCCACGGCGCCCATCGACGTGCAGGAGGCCCGAGTCGAATCGTCCGACGTCGTTGGTGTGCAGCCAGCCGTCGGAGTCGACGGGGGAATTCAATCCCTGATTGCGGTAGCGCGACATGATCATCGGCCCGCGCAGCAGAACTTCTCCGTCGGGCGCGATGTCGACGCTGACACCGGGAATCGGACGGCGGTTGTAAACCACTCCACCGCACGACTCGGTGAGTCCGTAGGTGACGGTGACGTTGTCGGCGACGGTGGCAGGTGGGCGTGCCCCGCCCAGAAGAATGCGGCGAAACATTGTCGTGTCGATGCGAGCCATTGCGGTGGCGACGAGCGACACGAGTGTGGCGCCGCTGGTGGTCGCGGCTTCCGGGTCGAACCCGTCATGAATGGTGAGTTGCGCGCCCGTGTGCCACGCGCGCGTGAGGACGCCAAAGCCGCCAATGTGGGCGAGAGGAAGGCAGGCGAGCCAGTGCGCTTCGGCTCCGGATCCCAACGCTGCAGCCGAGGCAAGTGAGGCGGCTC
>JBJTYJ010000182.1:0-3744 GCA_046082705.1 Actinomycetota bacterium
GTGGCGGACATGCCCGCGCCCGTGGTGATGCCGGCGTCGACAGTGATGTTCTGGCCCGTGATGTAGCTGCCGCCATCGCTCCAGAGGAACATGACGGTTTCGGCGATGTCGCTGGCGTGCGGTGCACGCTTGAGCGGTGACATCGTGGCCATTCGCTCGGCGGCCTTCTCGACTGCGTCGGGGTCACCGGTGATGACGTGTGCCGTCATGCCGGTGGGAATCGAGCCGGGAGCGATCGAGTTCGAACGAATGCGGTGTCCGGCAAGTTCGGATGCGGCGCTGCGGGCGAGGCCGATCACGCCAGCCTTGGCCATTGCGTATGCGTGGGGTCCGAGGCCGCCCATGACTCCGGCCACCGATGCGGTACCGACGATGGAGCCGCCGTTGCCGGCCGCGATCATGACGCGCGCCGCGTGCTTGTAGGTGGTGAAGACGCCGCGCACGAGCACGGCCATGGTCTTGTCGAAATCTTCCAGGGGCGTCGCGGCGATGGGGCCGGAGATGCCGACGATGCCGGCGTTTGCAAAGCAGCCATCGAGGCGGCCCCACTTGGTGATTGCCGCGTCCGCGGCAGCGGCGACATCAGCCTCGTTGGTGACGTCGCACTTGACGAAAATTGCCTTGTCGCCGAGTGACTTGGCGACGGCCTCGCCGCGCTCGACGCCGTAGTCGGCGATGACGACCTTGCCGCCCTCTGCAACCGCAAGGCGTGCGGTTTCCTCGCCCAGACCACTCGCACCTCCGGTGACGAGCGCGACCTTTCCTTCGAAACGACCAGCCATGATTTCCCCCTTCGTCGGCGTGTTCGCGCCAACTGTAGTGTCGGGCGCACAAGGGGCCGAATCGAAGGGGAGGGACACGATGTCGAAGCCGCCGTACGGGGTCGGATCCGGCCGTATCAACGGGACCGGAACGCGACAGACGATCATCGCCTATTTCTCGATGCGCGGGGTCAGTTTCGAAGAGCGATGCTCGGCCGCCGCGGCCGCGGGGTTCGATGGCATCGGTTACAACGGCGCCGAGTATCTGAAGCTGCGCTCCGAAGGGTGGACAGACGACCGATTCCGGTCGGTTCTCGACAAGTACGGCGTGCGGATTCTCGAGCTCGAGGCGCTGCGACTGCTCGATGACGACGCATCGCGCGACTTCGAGCACATTGCCCGCACGTTCGGTGCCGAGCGGGTGCAGGTCATCGCGCCGTTTGCCGGCAACGTCGACATCGACCTGAATGTTGCGGGGAAGTGGATCGGCGACCTGGCGCGCCGCACCGAGGATGCCGACGTGCACTACGCGATCGAGTTCCTGCCGCCGACCCGAATTCCCGACATCGCAACCGCACAGAAGGTGTGCGCCATCGCGCGGCATCCGAACGTGGGTCTCTGCGTCGACACCTGGCACGTCTACCGCGGAGGTGGGGCGGCATCGTTGGCCGACCTCGACTTCGCGCGGGTGAAGAACGTGCAGGTCGACGACGGCACGATGAAGCCCGTCGACCCCGACTACATCCCCGATTGCATTCACAACCGTGAGCTTCTGGGAGACGGTGAGTTCCCGCTGGTCGACTTCTTCCGATCGACCCCGCCGAATGCCCCGATCTCGGTCGAGATCATCGATGACGACCTCGACCTGATTCCGGCGGCAGAACGGGCCGAACGCATGGCCCGCGCCCTCGAGCGCACACTCGCAAAGGTCTGACCCACACGTTTCGTCAGCCCGGACTTGCCGAAATCCGGGTCTCATAAGGGAGAATGAAGGCATGGGTATCCAGCCGCCGCAGATCGGGCCAAAGAGTCCGGAAGAAGCCGACATCAAGGGGATCAACCCTTTCCGTGACTCGGTCATGCACCAGTGCCCGCACATGTACTTCCGACGCATGCAGCAAGAGACCCCGCTGTACGACGTCGAAGGAACCGACGTCCACATCGTGACGCGCCACGAGCTGATCGTGCCGATCGTTCGCGACATCGAAACCTTCTCCAACCAGTTCGGCAGCGCCGGCGAGCCCGCCAAGGGCGATGTCATGCAGAAGATCAAGGAGATCTTCGCAACCGGTTGGCCTCCGGTGCCAACGATGTTGACGATGGACCCACCGTGGCACACGCGTTACCGCAACACCGTTGCCGCGTACTTCACGCCGCGCAAAATTGCCGAACTGCGTCCGGTGATCGAGCAGTACGTCGACTCGCTGCTCGACAAAATTCTCGCGAACCCGAATCGCACGGTCGAGTGGGTCGCCGAGTTCGCGGTTCCGCTGCCGGTCATCGCGATCGCGACGATCCTCGGGGTGTCGCCCGACAACATGGCCGACTTCAAGCGCTGGAGCGACGACAACATCTCGACCATCGGTTCATCGGTCACCGACGAGCGTCGCATCTCGGCCACGCAGGGCATCGTCGAGATGCAGCACTACTTCGCCGAGCGTCTCGAGGCGCGTCGCAACAACCCGCAGGGAGACTTCCTCTCCGACCTCGTGAACAGTGAAGTCGACGACGGCGAGGGCGGCAAGCGCACGCTGACCATGTCGGAGATGCTGTCGATCATCGCGCAGTTGCTCGTGGCGGGCAACGAAACGACCACCAACACCTTCGCCGAAGGCATGCTGTACTTCGGCCAGGACATGTCGGTGTGGGAAAAAGTGCGCGCCGATCGTTCGCTCATTGCGCCGGCTGTCGAGGAAATGCTGCGTCTTGCGTCGCCCTCGGGCGGCATGTTCCGCGTGGTCACGAAGGACGGCGTCGAGATCGACGGCTGCCCCGTGAACAAGGGCGAGCGCGTGATGGTGATGTACTCGGCCGCCAACCGCGACCCGAAGGTGTGGGGCGACAATCCCGACCGCTTCGACCCGACGCGACCGAATCTGAAAGAGCACCTCGCCTTCGGCAAGGGAATTCATTTCTGCATCGGCGCACCGCTTGCGCGACTGGAACTGCAGATTGCCTTTGAACGGCTCGCCGACAGGGTTGCCTCGTGGGAGTTCGCAGAGACGAACGATTTCCACTACCACCCGTCGTTCATGCTTCGCGGACTGCAGAAACTCGATCTTCGCCTGACGCTCGCCTGAGCCCCGGCCGTAGACTTCGCCGATATGGCAGGTGAACGGGTGCTCGTAGCCAAGGTCGGTCTCGATGGCCACGACCGCGGCGTCAAAGTGGTTGCACGAATTCTTCGCGACGCGGGCTTCGAGGTCATCTACACGGGTCTCTTCCAGACGCCCGAGAAGGTCGCGGCTGCTGCCGTCGACGAAGACGTCGATGCCGTCGGTTTGTCCATGCTGTCGGGTGCGCACATGACCCTCGCCCCCAAGGTCGTCGACAAACTACGCGAGCGCGGTGTCGACGTGCCGGTCATCGTCGGGGGCATCATTCCCGACCAGGACGCACCGAAACTGAAGGCTGCGGGTGTAGCCGGCGTGCTCAGCCCCGGTTCCACCGCCGACCAGGTCGTTGCGCTCGTGCGCGAAATCATCGACGCTGCAAAAGCTGACGCTTCGGGCGTGGCAAAGTAGCCCCATGGCGGCGAAGAAGGCAGCGAAAAAGCCGGCAAAGAAACCGGTCAAGAAAGCAGCGGTGAAAAAAGCCGCTACGAAGAAAGCCGCTACAAAGAAGGCCCCTGCGAAGAAGTCGGCAAAGAAAGCCAACAAGACGATGGATCAGGCCGAACGCCTGCTGAACCTTCTTGCGTTGCTGACACACGACAGCAACTACCGCACGCTCGAAGAGATCCACTTTGCGACGAATATGTACG
>JBJTYJ010000183.1:0-8677 GCA_046082705.1 Actinomycetota bacterium
GAACGGCGGAGTTCGGTGTGGCGATCGACATCAGACCCTCGAGATTAGGCGCGGGCGAAGGGGAACGCCCCCTTGCCGACGTGCACGCCGGGTTGGCGTGGCCCGCTGCGGGTCACCACGTCGTGGGCGATCTCACGTGCGGCTTGCGTCGCGCGGTTCGGTTGTGGGCGGTAGCGCTGCGCCCAGCCGACGACCCGGCGCGGCAATTCGGGAACCTGCACGCGCGTGAAGTCACCCTTCAACCAGCCCGGGATGGCGCTCGCGGGTGCAATGGCCGCGCCGAATCCTTCGAACGCCATCGAGGCGAGCAGGCGTACGCCGTCGATTTCGGCCTGCGATTGCAGTACGACGCCACGGCTTGCAGCAGCGCGGTCGACGATGCGACGAAATGCCGTGCTGCGCGGCGGCAGGAGAAGCGGAAAGTTCGCCAGCTCTTTCAGCGTGATCGATTCGTAGGTGGAGAGTTCGTGTTTGCTCGGAACGATCAGCAGCATGTCCTCGGCGAACAACGGTTCGACGAGAAACTCGGCGTCTTCGACCGGAAGGTGGACAATTGCGGCGTCGATGCTGCCGTTCTGCAGTCGGGGGGTGAGCGACGACGTGCTGCCCTCATGGATGACCGCACGCACGTCGGGGTGTGCCTTGGCGAGCGCGACCAACATTCGGGGCATCAGCCAGCGGGCGGTGGTTCCGAGCACGCCGATGCGTGTGTCGCCCGTGATGTGGTTGTCGCGTGATTTGATGTCGGTTTCGATGTCGTCGAGTTCGTGGAGAATCCGCCGCGCCCGCTCGGTGACGATTTCGCCGTCGTCAGTCAACTTTCCCGACAGGCGATCGACCAGGACGACGCCCAAGTCCTTTTCCAGCCGGGCGATATGGGCCGAGACGTTTGACTGCACGGTGCCGAGGGCCCGGGCGGCCCCGGAGAAGGATCCCTGCTCGGCGATGGCCACGAGGCTGGAGAGTTGCCGTAGTTCCATTGGGGGAGGCTTATCACAAAAAAAGATGATAAGTATCACTTCGTTCGCCTTGAGTGTTCACACACTCACGTGTCAACATGAACACATCAGCAAAGCCCTTCCCCCCAAGGGCAATGCCAGAACCGACTCGGTCCCCCGCCGAAGGTTCGAAAGGTTGAGAGGCCCCGCGTCCCCCACGCGGGGCCTTTCCCGTTCTCGGGGCTCGTCCTGCGGCCGGCTGGTCGTACAGTGCCGCCATGGCCGGCGCCGCCTTTTTCGATCTGGATCGCACGCTCTTGGGTGAGGCGTCCGGCCCGGTGTTGTCGCGGGCACTGCGCGGTGCGGGAATCGGTGGCGCCGAGTTTCCGCTCGAGCCTCTGCTCTACAAGGTCTTCAACACGGTTGGCGAAACGTTGCCGAGCATGGTGCTCGCGCGACAAGGCGCAGGCATTCTTGCCGGGACTCGACAAGCCGACGTGCGTGATGCCGCGACCGGCGCGGTGCACGGTCTGCGTTCGTTGCTGCAGCCTTACGCCGAACAGGTAATGGAGTCGCACCGCGCGGCAGGTGATCGCATCGTCATGGCAACGACGACGCCGTACGACTTCATCTTGCCCTTCGCAAAGGAACTTGGCTTCGACGATGTCATCGCGACGAAGTTCGCCATCGATGACGATGGTCGCTACACCGGCGAACTCGACGGTCCGTTCGTGTGGTCACAGGGCAAGTTGAACGCGGTGAAGTCGTGGGCCGTCGAGAACGGTGTTTCGCTTGCCGCCAGCACTGCGTATTCCGACAGCTTTTACGACGCACCGTTGTTGTCGGCGGTCGGAACGCCCTTCGCGGTGAATCCCGACGCGCGCTTGTCGCTGCTGGCAGCCGCACGACGTTGGCGCGTGAAGAACTTCGATGTTGCAGACGGCATCTCCAAGGTTCCGGTGGTCGGCCTCGAGGTGCAGAAGCTTGCGTTGGCGCTGACGCGACCGACCACGTTTCCCTTCGCGCGGTTCAAGTTGTCGGGAATCGACAACATCCCGCGCAGCGGGCCCGCGATTCTGGTGGGGAACCACCGCAGCTATTTCGACGTTGCCGCTGTCGCGATGGCCGTCGCACGTTCGGGCCGAACGGTTCGGTTCCTCGGCAAGAAAGAAGTGTTCGACGCTCCGATCATCGGCCAGATTGCAACGGCGATGGGCGGCATCCGCGTCGACCGGGGTACCGGAAGTGACGAACCATTGCTCGCGGCGGCCGACGCCTTGGCCGTGGGCGAAATGGTGGCGATCATGCCGCAGGGCACGATTCCCCGCGGGCGCGCGTTCTTCGACCCCGTGCTGAAGGGCAAGTGGGGCGCGGCGCGTCTTGCTGCGCATGCGCGCGTTCCCGTGGTGCCGATCGGATTGTGGGGAACCGAAGACGTGTGGCCGCGCAATTCGCGGCTGCCAAACGTGTTGAACATCACCAAGCCGCCGCTCGTGCGGATCACGGTGGGGTCTCCGGTTGCCTTGACTTACGACGACGTTGATGCCGACACGACGCGCATCATGAGCGCAATCATGAACTTGTTGCCCGAAGAATCGCGTTGGCCGGTCGAACCAACCGATGAGCAGATCCGTCGGGCGTCACCGCCGTCCAAAAAGTCGGCCAAGTAGCCCGCCGCGGGCGGGTTTCGTCGCCGCAGATCCGGCAACTTTTTGGCGCACGATGTTCAACGCCGAACCGGCCTTGAACCACTCGACCTGCTCGGGGCTGAACGTGTGCTTGGCCTCGAACTCGAGCTTCGTGCCGTCGGGCTTCGTGATGACGCACTTCACGTTCTTGTCGGGCACGGGCGGAAGGTTCAGGACGCAGATGCGATCGTCTTCGCCGATCTTGTTGTAGGTGTCGGAGTCGGCGAACGTCAGTGGAACGAGGCCCTGCTTCTTCAGATTGGTCTCGTGGATGCGGGCGAACGAACGCGCAAAGATCACGACGCCACCGCGGAAGCGGGGCTCCATTGCCGCGTGTTCACGCGATGAACCCTCACCGTAGTTCTGGTCGCCGATAGCGCACCACTTGATGCCGGCCTGCGAGTAACGCTTGGCGATATCGGGGTACGAGCGGGTCCCGCCGTCGGTGATGTCCTTGCCTT
This sequence comes from Actinomycetota bacterium, assembly GCA_046082705.1. Taxonomy (GTDB): domain Bacteria; phylum Actinomycetota; class Acidimicrobiia; order Acidimicrobiales; family Ilumatobacteraceae; genus F1-20-MAGs119. Next base: position 3,088 of record JBJTYJ010000183.1, read on the forward strand.
CGCCGACCGCATCGTTGTACGCGTTGACGGCACCGATGAAGAGGTTCCCCGAGATGTTCTCGAGGTGACCGCGGTACGTCAGCCACTTGCCCGCCGCCGAAATGTGGTCGGTGGTGCACTTGCCCTTTGCCTTCATGAGCACGGGCAGTTCGACGTAGTCCTTGCCGTCCCATGCAGGGAAAGGTTCGAGAAGTTGCAAACGGTCGGATGTCGGTGACACCTCGACCTTGATGTTGCTGCGGTCGGCAGGCGGGGCGGTGAAGGTGTTGCTGCCCGGGTCGTAGCCCTTCGACGGAAGCACTTCGCCCACCGGCGGGTCGAGTTTTACCTCGGTGCCGTCGGGTGCGGTGATGGTGTCGACGGTTGGGTCGAAGTCGAGACGGCCCGACAGTGCGATCGCGATGACGGTGTCGGGGCTGGTGACGAACGACAGCGTGTTCGCCGAACCGTCGGCGCGCTTCGGGAAGTTGCGGTTGAACGAGTTGACGATGCTGTTCGGTTTCGCCGTCTTGTCGGCGGCACGTTCCCACTGGCCGATGCACGGGCCGCATGCGTTGGCAAGGACGGTTGCGCCGATCGCTTCGAGGTCGGCCATCAGACCGTCGCGTTCGATGGTCGCGCGGATCTGCTCCGACCCTGGCGAGATGAGCAGTTCCACCTTTGCGTGCAGCCCCTTCGCGGCGGCCCGGCGAGCCACCGACGCGGCGCGCGTGATGTCTTCGTATGACGAGTTCGTGCAGCTACCGATGAGGGCGGCCGAGACTTCGAGCGGCCAGTCGTTTTCGCGCGCGGCCTTGCCGACGCCGTCCTTGCCGACCTTGTGTGCGCGGTCGGGGGAGTGCGGGCCGTTGATGAGCGGCTTCAACGACGACAGGTCGATGGTGATCGTTTGGTCGTACTGTGCGCCGTCGTCGGGACGCAGGTCGGCGGCAACCTTGTCGGCTGCGTCGGCGATGGCTTCGCGACCAGTCGACTTGAGATACATCGCCATGTTGTGGTCGTAACCGAAGACCGAACACGTGGCGCCGATTTCTGCGCCCATGTTGCAGATGGTCGCCTTGCCGGTGGCCGAGATGGTGTCGGCTCCGGGGCCGAAGTATTCGACGATCGCGCCGGTGCCACCTTCGACGGTGAGCTGGCGTGCGACTTCGAGGATGACGTCCTTCGGGCTCGACCAGCCGGACAGTTCACCGGTCAACTTCACGCCGATGACCTTGGGCCAACGCACGTTGAAGGGGAAGCCCGTCATCACGTCGACGGCGTCTGCACCGCCGACACCGATCGCGACCATGCCGAGGCCGCCTGCGTTGGGGGTGTGGCTGTCGGTGCCGATCATCATGCCGCCGGGGAACGCGTAGTTCTCGAGAACGACCTGGTGGATGATACCGCTACCGGGGCCCCAGAAACCGATGCCGTACTTTGCCGACACCGAGCGCAGGAAGTCGTACACCTCCTTGTTCGTGTCGATGGCGACACCCATGTCGATCTTTGCACCGACCTTCGCAGTGATGAGGTGGTCGCAGTGAACGGTCGACGGCACCGCCGCCTCGGGTAGGCCTGCGGTCATGAACTGCAGCAACGCCATCTGTGCGGTGGCGTCCTGCATTGCGACGCGGTCGGGGTGGAAGTCGGCGTAGCTGCGACCGCGTTCCATCTCTTGGTTCGCCGGGTCGGCGAGGTGGTTGATGAGAATCTTCTCGGCAAGCGACAACGGGCGGCCGAGACGCTTGCGGCCAAGTGCGACGCGCTCACCGAGGGTGCCGTACACCTTGTTCACGAGTTCGATCGGGGTACCTGCAGAAACGGCCACGGCGGCTCCTTCATTTATTGGGGGTTGCTTTTTGTCGACTTGTAGACAACTCTAATACAAGTGCGTTCGATCCGCTATCAGCAAATCGCAGAGGAGTTGCGCGGCCGCGTGCTCGCGGGTGAGTTCGCCGCGGGGCGAATGTTGCCGAGCGAGTCGGAGTTGTCGACCGAGTTTTCCGCCAGCCGCGTGACGGTGCGTCGCGCGCTGGAGGTGCTGCGCGACGAGAGCCTGGTCGACGCGCGGCAGGGTTTCGGATGGTTTGTTGCGGGGGATCCCTTGCGTCAGCCTCTCGGGCGTCTCGCCACGATCGAAGAACAGATGGCCGAAAGCGGCGTGGTGTCCGAGCGTCGCATTCTTGAGTTCGCTTTCGAGCGCGCGCCGAAGTTCGTGTCGCGCGTCTTGAACACCACGCAGGTGTTGCGTGTGAAGCGTCTCAACATGGCCGACGGTGAACCGTTCGCAATCGTCACCGTGTGGTGTCCCGCCGACCTCGGACAGAACTTGTCGCGGCGCGATGTCGAGCAGTCGCCGTTCTACGAATTGCTCGACGTTCCGCTGCAAGGTGCGTCACAAACGATCGGCGCCTATGCCGCGGGCGAAGACGACGCGCTGTTGTTGCACGTTCCCGTCGGTTCACCGGTGCTGCGCTGCGAACGCACGACGTCAGATGCGTCGGGACGTGCGGTGTTGTTGTCGCGCCACGTGTTTCCGGGGCATCGCACCGAGTTCGTGGTCGACCTTCCGCAGTCGGCCCCGTCGATCGCGCCGACGGGCCTCCGCCTCATCGACTAGTTGAGGGTTCTCGGTGTGTAATTACCCGAAATTCGGGTAATTACACACTGAGAACCCGGTAGTTGGTTAGCGGGAGCCCCAGGTGTCCCAGTGCATCACAGTGTCGAGGGGCAGACGCTTTGCAACCTTGAAGTCGGTGCCCACCGTGTATGCGATGGGGAAGAGGCCGGCCTGCGACACGGTGTCGTAGGGAATGCCGAGAACTTCGGCGGCTTGCTTTTCGCCGTCACCGATCAGGTGGATCGTGGTCCATGCCGAACCCATGCCGCGCTCGCGCAACGCCATCATGAACGACCACACGGCCGGAAGCAGCGAACCCCATGCCGATGCGCCCTGGAAAACCGATGCGTTGTCGAGACGGCCGGTGATGCACGGAACCAGCATCAGGGGTACGCGGTGGAAATTCTCGGTGAGGAACGTTGCCGACTCAGTGATTTTGTCTCTCTGCTCGGCGCGAAGGTCGCCTTCTTCGTACTGCGCGCTGCGGGGGTTCTTTGCGTAGATCGAGAAGTTCGCCTTGTAGATGTCGGCAAGCGCCTTCTTCTTTGCGGCGTCTTCCACGATGACGAACTGCCAACCCTGGCTGTTCGAACCTGTGGGGGCCTGCAGGGCGATGTGCAGACACTCTTCGACCACCGAACGCTCGACCGGCTTGTCGAAGTCGAGGCGCTTGCGCACGCTGCGGGTGGTGGTGAGGACTTCGTCTGCGTTGAGGTTCAGTTTCATAGGGGCAGTGTGTCACGGTTCGACGGCGCGTGACACACTGGGGCCATGACCTTCGAACAGCGTGTGACCGTGAACGTCAGTGGGGGAATCGCCGACGTCCGAATGAACCGACCAGACAAGCGCAATGCCCTCGATGGGGCCATGTTTGCCGCCTTGGTTGAGGCCGGCGAGGAATTGAAGTCGCGTCGCGACGTGCGTTGTGTCGTGTTGTCGGGAGAAGGCTCGTCGTTTTGTGCGGGTCTCGACTTCGGCTCGTTCCAGCAGATGGCCGGTGGCGCAAAAGGTGATGGCGATCGGCAGCCCGCAGCATCCGACATGGCACCCGGACGCATCACGCATCTCGGCCAACAGTCGGCATGGGTGTGGCAGGAGATTCCCGTTCCCGTGATAGCAGCGGTGCATGGTCACGCACTTGGTGGCGGCATTCAGGTCGCCCTTGGCGCCGATATTCGCATCGTGCACCCAGACACGCAGATGTCGGTACGCGAAGTGCACTGGGGTCTTGTTCCCGACATGACCGGAACGCTTGTCCTCTCGCGTCTTGCTCGTCCCGACCTTGCGAAAGAAATCGTCTTCACCGCGCGGGTATTCAGCGGCCTCGAGGCGTATGAAATTGGTCTCGCCACGCGCATCTCCGACAAGCCCCTCGATGATGCCCTGACTATGGCGGCCGAGATTGCCGACCGCAGCCCCGACGCCGTTCGCGGCGCCAAGGCACTGATCAACCGGCTGTTCACGCAGCAGGCGGCCGAGCAGTTCGCCGAGGAACGGCGGATCATCGGCGGTCTCATCGGCAAGCCGAACCAGGTCGAGGCCGTCATGGCCAACTTCGAAAAGCGCAAAACGGCTTTCGCCGACCCTGCGTAGAGCGGTAGCCTGACCATACCGCTTGGGCCAGCGTTGTCCCCTGTGGCTACATAGTCCGGACTTGTCCGGGCATCAGCCAAGTTCTCGGAGACAAGTGTCTTCGGAGTGGTTTTCTCGGTGCGCAATGTGGCGAAAACCGAGTTGATTCACACCGAGAACCCTTCGGCCGAGAACCCTCACGTAGAGGTGTGATGTGACGACGCAAACCGATTCCCCCTTTTACCGCCCTGCAACGGGTCTGTACGACCCGCGGTTCGAACACGACGCATGTGGCGTGTCGTTCGTGGCGAACATGAAAGGTATGGCGAGCCACGACATCGTCGCGCGCGGTGTCGGCGCGTTGTGCAACATGGAACACCGCGGCGCAACAGGGGCCGAGTCCGACACGGGCGACGGCGCGGGCGTGCTCATCCAGATTCCCGACAAGTTCCTGCGCGCTGTTGCCGGAGTCGAACTGCCTGCTGCGGGTGCATACGCGTGTGGCATGGCGTTTCTTCCCGCCAACGCGCAGGACGCCGAAAAAGCCGTCGAGGCGATCGAGCGCATCTTGAACGAGGAAGGTCTTCGCGCTCTTGGTTGGCGCAACGTTCCGGTGAACCCCAACTGCCTTGGCAAGACCTCGCGCGAGGTGATGCCGTCGTTCCGGCATCTGTTCGTGGCCGATGCGGCGGGAACCGCGACAGGAATTGACCTCGACCGCAAGCTGTTCGTCGCACGCAAGCGCATCGAACACGAACTGCCCGGCGAGCAGCGCACGTACTTCCCGTCGCTGTCGTCGCGGACGCTCGTGTACAAGGGCATGTTCACCACACCGCAGCTCGGCGCCTTCTATCCCGATCTTTCCGACGAGCGTGTCGAGTCGGCGCTTGCCCTCGTGCACAGCCGCTTCAGCACGAACACCTTCCCGTCGTGGCCGCTCGCGCACCCCTACCGCTTCATTGCGCACAACGGTGAAATCAACACCGTGCAGGGCAACCGCAACTGGATGCGCACGCGCGAATCGTTGATGGAGAGCAATCACCTGCCCGGCCTCGACCGCGCATACCCCATTTGCACGGCGGGCGGCTCGGACTCGATGTCGTTCGACGAGGTGCTCGAGGTCATCCACCTCGGTGGTCGGTCGTTGCCCCACGCGGTGTTGATGATGATCCCCGAAGCGTGGGAGAACAACGATCGCATGGACCCGAAGAAGCGAGCCTTCTACGCGTACCACAGCACGTTGATGGAGCCGTGGGACGGCCCTGCCAGCGTGGCATTCACCGACGGCACCGTCATCGGGGCGGTGCTCGACCGCAATGGTCTGCGGCCGAGCCGTTTCTGGGTCACCGACGACGACCTCGTCGTGATGGCGAGCGAAGTCGGTGTTCTCGACATCGACCCCGCGAAGATCGTGAA
>JBJTYJ010000184.1:0-6369 GCA_046082705.1 Actinomycetota bacterium
CGACAAGAGCGACGGTGCGTGGGTGATCGGACCCCAGCGCAGGTTGTCGTGCTCGGCGTTGAGCGTGAGGTGAACGCCGATGTCTTCGCCGCGGTACATGTTCGCTGCATGACGCGCCCACGGAGCGGGGACCATGATCGAAGCACACGTCGCCACGCCCTTGCGCAGCGCCTCGTACACGCCCACGTTCGCCGCGTGGCACGACCCGAGATCGTCGCACGAAAGGATGACGGCTCGTGCGTCTGCCGCAAGCCCCATCGCTTCGAGCAGACCCGCATCGTGGGTATGTGCCGTCATTGCCCACAAACTAGCCGCGTCAGCACGCGCCCCACAGTCCGCGTTGCGCGCCCTGTGCCTCCCATGCCGCGTCGGCGAAGGTCGCCTTGTGGGTGGTGTTCGGTTCGAACGGATACGGCCGTGCGAAGCCGAGGCGCACCAGTTCACGATTCACGAACACGTTGGTGTCGTCGAGATACACGTATGCGAGGAGACGTCCGTACCTGTCGCGAGCCTCGACGTCGCGCACCAGTCTCACTCGCGTGCCGGCCGAGAGCAGCGACTTCGTGAAGTCAGATGCCTCGGGGCCCCAGCACTGCACGCCCTTGGTTGGGTGCTTCGTCTCGGGAGTGTCGACTCCGATCAGGCGGACCGTGTCGCGTTCACCGGCGATTTCGACGTCGAACGTGTCGCCGTCCGCAACGGAAACGACGACCCCCACATTCGCAGAGGTCGTCGGTTGCGGATTGTGTGACGAGTCGGTGCCTCCGCACCCCGTCGCCAGAATTGCGACACAGAAGAAGAGGCGGTACGCGCGTGTCAGATGCGCTCGATGAGCGTTCCCGTTCCGAGGCCGCCACCGCAGCACATCGAGATGAGGCCGTAGCGGCCACCCGTGCGCTCGAGTTCGTACAGCGACTTCGTCATGAGGAATGCACCGGTTGCGCCGAGCGGATGGCCGAGTGCAATGGCCCCGCCGTTCGGGTTGGTGGTCTCTGGGTTGGCGCCGGTTGCCTTGGCCCATGCGAGCACCACCGAGGCGAAGGCCTCGTTGATCTCGAAGTTGTCGATCTGGTCGATCGACAGGCCGTTGCGCGAGAGAAGACGCTTGGTCGCGTCGATGGGGCCTTCGAGCATGAGAATCGGGTCGACGCCCACGAGGCACGTGTCGACGATGCGGGCACGGGGCTTCAAGCCAAGTGCCTGGGCACGCGACGCCGTCATCATCAACACTGCGGCAGCGCCGTCGGAGATCTGTGACGAGTTGCCTGCGGTGTGCACACCGTTCTCGCGTGCGACGGGCTTCAGGCCGGCGAGCGCCTCGCGCGTGGTGTCGCGCATGCCCTCGTCACGGGTGACCTTGTGTGTCGAACCGGTTGGCTTGCCTTCTTCGTCGAGGTCGGGGGCAACGACTTCGACCCACTGGCCGGCGAAGCGGTCTTCGGCCCACGCCCGCGCCGCGCGCTGCTGGCTTTGGAAACCGAATGCATCGGTGTCATCGCGTGTCAGGCCGAACTTGTCGGCGATGCGCTCGGCGCCTTCGAACTGCGAGGTCATCTCGTACTGGCCGAAGTAGGTCTTCGGAATCGGAACACCGAGACCGAGCTTCTTCGAGGAGTTGATACCGATCGGGACGCGGCTCATGATCTCGACGCCGCATGCAACGGCGACGTCGATGACACCACTGGCGACGAGCGAGGTCGCCATGTTCGTCGCCTGTTGCGATGAACCGCACTGCGTGTCGACCGTGGTTGCTGCGGTGGCGAGCGGAAGACCCGCCGCGAGCCATGCGGTGCGCGTCACGTTGAAGCTCTGCTCGCCGACTTGGCTGACGCAGCCACCGACGACCTGCTCGATCGCGGACGGGTCGATACCCGAACGACTGACGACCGCTTTTTGGGCGACGCCGAGGAGATCGGCTGGGTGCATGCTGGACAATCCGCCGCCACGACGGCCGATGGGGGTGCGTACTGCGTCGACAATGACGACGTCTTCTCTGCTGCTCATGTCGCCATCCTACGCAGGTACCGTGGAAGCCGTATGGGCCGTCACGCTGATGCTCCGCGCCTGGTTCCGTCGATGAAACCGGCGGCGCACGCGCGCAGGAACCGCTATTTCCACGTCGTTGGCGCCAACGTCTGGGAGGCCGACGAACCGGCGGCAGGCGACTGGCACGTTCACTTCATCGGCATGATGGGTGATGTTGCCGTGTGGGCGGTCGACGTTCCCCATGGTCTCGACCCTGCCGACGGCGCCTCGATCGATCTCTTCTCCTTTCACGGCCGCAGCCACGAAAACGACTGGTTGGCGGCGGGTCGTGCCGTACAGCTTGTCGAGTGGGCACGCACGCACCGATTCTGCGGTCGATGTGGCGAACCCACGCAACGTCTCGACAACGAACGCTCGATGCGTTGCCCGGCATGCGGACTCATGGCCTTCCCGCGGCTTGCGCCGGCAATCATCACTCTCGTGACGCGCGGCAAAGGTGACGACGAAGAGGCCCTGCTTGCGCGAGGTGTGCAATGGAAGCAGCCGATGTATTCGTGTCTTGCGGGTTTCGTCGAGCCGGGCGAGACGCTCGAAGAGGCGGTCGTTCGTGAAACGATGGAAGAAGTCGGCGTGGCCGTCGGCAACGTGCGCTACATCCGCAGCCAACCATGGCCATTCCCGCATTCGCTGATGCTGGGGTTCCGTGCAGATTGGCTTCACGGTGAGATTGTGTGCGATTCCATCGAGATTGCGGACGCCCAGTGGTTCCGCCGCGACCAGATCCCCATGATCCCGCCGGAGATTTCGATCGCTCGGCGACTCATCGACCTATGGCTTGCGGGCGGTAACGTCGGCGCATGAGCGACGACAAGGCCCCCCAGAACCACCCGAAACCCGATCTTGGTCGCATCGGCCTGTGGAGTGGATCGCTCGACGGTGTGCCGGGCTCGAAGGTGCGCGACGCCGTGCAAGAGATCGAGGGTCTGGGCTTCGGCACGTACTGGTATCCCGAGACCGTCGGCCGCGAGGCGTTCGTGAACGCGACGATGATTCTCTCCGCATCGACGAAGCTGAAGGCGGCCACGGGCATCGCCAGCATCGCTGCGCGTACCGCGATGGCGATGCAGGCCGGCTGGAAGGCGCTGTCCGAGGCATACCCCGAACGCTTCGTGTTGGGCATGGGTGTCAGCCACGGGCACATGGTGACGAAGTTGCACAAGTCGCCCTACGAGAAGCCGTATTCGACGATGGTCGAGTACCTCGACAACATGGACAGCGTCCCGTACTTCGGCGTTGCGCCGACCGGGCCGCTGTACCGCGTCCTTGCGGCACTCGGACCGAAGATGTTGGAGCTGTCGCGTGACCGCACTTCGGGGGCACACCCGTACTTCACCACGCCGGAACACACCGCGGAGGCCCGTTCGATTCTCGGTCCGGACAAGTTGCTTGCGCCCGAGCAGATGGTGATCTTCGAAACCAATGCCGACAAGGCACGCGAGACGGCCCGCAAGAACATGTCGGTGTACACGCGTTTGCCGAACTATGCGAACAACCTCGTGCGTCTCGGCTTCAGTGCCGACGAAGTCAAGGAACAGTCCGACCGACTGGTCGACGAGATCGTGTGCTGGGGAACGCTCGACAAGATTGCCGCACGCATCAAGGAACACCACGATGCCGGCGCCGATCACGTGTGCGTCCAGGTGTTGATGCATGACGGCAAGGCCCTTCCGATGGCGGAGTGGCGCGAACTCTCAACGCTGCTGAAGTAGGTCGGCCGTGACCACGTCGTATCTCGACCTGCGCGGCCGCAACCATCTCCACGTTCTCGCCGAGGAAGACGACCGCTTCATCATGGCGGCGCGTGCGGCGGGTTGGTCCAGTGAAGTGGCGGCGTGTCCCGGGTGGAACGTCGCGGAGTTGGCGTTTCACATGTGCAAGGTGCAGTCGATGTTCCTCGGAATGTTGACCACCGATGCGAAGAACCCAAAGGATCTTCCTCGTCTGCAACGCCCGGAATCCGACGACGGACTTGTCGATCTTTTCATCGCCGGCGCGACCCAACTCGAGCACGTTCTCGAAAACACGTCCGACGACACCTCCGTGTGGACGTTCATCGGGCAACAGCCCGCCGCGTGGGTGAAGCGACGCATGTCGCACGAGGTGTTGATTCACAGGTTCGATGCCGAAATTGCGGCGGGCGAGTTGTCGCAGACCGACGAGTTGATCTGCGCCGACGGCATCGACGAGAAATTCGCGGTGTTTCTCCCGTGGTTCGGCGACAAGGTGCAGCTGACGCACACCGTCCATCTGCACTGCAGTGACACCGATGGAGAGTGGATGCTCGGCCCGGCTGCGGGCGGAGTCGCGGTTGCACGCGAACACGGCAAGGGTGACGTCGCCTTTCGGGGGCCCGCGCAGTTGCTGCTGTTGGCGTTGTGGCGCCGCATCACGGTTGACGAAGCGATCGTCGCGGGCGCTGAAGTGTTCGGCGACCGTGCTGCCCTCGACGGCTTCGTTGCAGCCTTCGGGGTTTAGCGAGAGCGTCAGGCCCCGAAAACGCGTGCCTGGAGCTTGCGCATGCCGCCCAGCCAACGCGCGTGCTGGGACGCGCGGGTGGTCATATAGGTCTCGACTTCGGGATGCGGAAGGATGAGGAAGCGTTCTTCACGGATGGCGTCGAGAACGACACACGCAACGTCGTCGGGTTCGAGAACCGCACCGGCCGCCTTGACGACATCGCCGGCCGACGCGAAGCCCGGCCCGTTCGCGGACTTGTCGGGGTTCAGCATGTTCGTGTTCACGCCCTGCGGACAGAGGCAACTGACGCGCAGGCCACGGTCGTGGTAGGTGATCGACAACCACTCTGCGAATGCAACTGCGGCGTGTTTCGTCACCGAATACGGAGCGGACCCGATTTGTGCAAGTAGTCCGGCGGCCGAAGCAGTCGAGCAGAAGTAACCGCTCTTGCGTGCGAGCCACTCGGGCATCAACAGTTCGGCGGCATAGCGGTGCGCGTGAACGTTCACCGCGAAACTGGCGTCCCAATCCTTGTCGCTCGCATTCTCGAGATCCGTTCCCATGCCAACCCCTGCGTTCGCAAAGAAAAGGTCGATTGCACCGAACCGTGCACGCGCATGTTCGATCACGGCGACGTTTCCGGCGCGCGTGCCGATGTCGGCGGCGAGGGCCGTTGCCGAGTCGGGTCGAGTTGCATTCAGTTCGTTGCAGACCGCAAAGAGACGCACTTCGTCGACGTCGGTGATGCTGACACGGGCTCCGGCCGCATGAAAGGCGCGGGCGAGCGAGCGGCCGATACCGCCTGCAGCTCCGGTGACGACGACGTGGGATGCGGCGGAAATGTCCATGGGAGTTCGATCGTAGATCGCGGCGGCAATGACACGTTTCGTGACGAGCCTGTGGGTAATGTCACGGCAGGTCGGTGGTGGGGCACGTCACGCTTGCTGCTAGACCAAAGCAAGGAGGCATGCAGTGAACGGAACAATCCTTGAAATGACCGAAGGTCACGACGCCAACGGTACCGCAGCAGCGGTTACCGAAGCACTCGCGATCGTCGACAAGGCCTTGGCCGAGATGTTGCGCCGTGAACTCGTGGCGAGTGGCGAAGTCGCCGATCTTCTCCTCGACCTGCGGTCGATTCTCACTGCGGCGTCGAAGCCCGCAGTCGTCGCCACCAGCGCGGCTTCCTGACGGTCGTTGCGCCGGTCGCTGGCGTGACATCGACACCCGTTTCAGGCTGAACCGTCGTCCGTGTTTTGTCGGCAACCGGAGTTGGGGCAAAAAGGGTAATCTTCGCGAACGACTCTTCGATGCAGGTACGCAAGAGCTCGGGGTCGGCCACTGCCGCAGTGTCGACATGGAGGCCCATGTCGAGGTTTCCATCGTTGCTGAGAAGCGTCAGGTTGAACGCCACGCCTCCGAGGGGGCCCACCGGATGATTGGCAAGGATGCGTGCACCCCCGATGAAGAGCGGGATCCCGGCACCACGCACGTTCGAGGTTGCAAAGTCGACCGTTTGACTTTGTGCGCGCGCGAGGCGCGTGAGCACCGAAGTCGGCAGAGCCTGGGCAATGCCCGCGAGTGTGTCGAGGTTGGCGTCGCCCGAGCCCCCTCGCATCGAAGTCGCCATCTCGTTGATCGCGGCGAAACGTTCCTCGATGGGCATCTCGCCCGTCGGCACCATGAGTCGTACGAGAGTGAACGCATTCGATACGGATTCGTCGGTACGTGTGCTGACGGCCATCGACGTGCGCAGCGATTCGACGGGGGAGCCGAGACGACGGTGGTACTCACCCGCGGCGTCGGCCGCGGCGGTCACGAATGCAGTGTTCAATTTGCCACCCAGTGCCTTCGAGGCTTCGCGCA
>JBJTYJ010000185.1:0-3314 GCA_046082705.1 Actinomycetota bacterium
ACCTCATGATTCTCGTCTCGTTCGCAGTTGCGATTTTGTTCCTGTGGAACGTGCGCCAGCGTGGCTGGCGTCTGCCGGTGTTGGCCGTTGGTCTGTGGCTTGTCGTTGCCGTCGGTGCCGGCACCGCGTACCCGGCGATCATTCAGCGTTTCGTCGTGCAGCCCAACGTCAGCAGTCGCGAGTTGCCGTACATCGACCGCAACCTCGACGCGACGAAGGCCGCGCTCGGGCTCGACACCGTCGAGAAGGTCGACTTCGACGTCGAGAACATCGGTCTCGATGACGTCGAGGAGAACGTCGCCGCATTGCGAGACGTGCGACAGCTCGAACCGACGCAGATGCGTGACCGCTTCTCACTCGACCAGGGTCTCACGTCGTTCTATGCGATCCGCGACCTCGACGTCGACCGCTATTCGATCGACGGCCGTTTGCAGCAAGTCATGCTTGCGACACGTGAGCTCAACTCAGCTGGCATCCCCAACGGCACCTGGGTCTCGCGTCACCTTCTCTATACGCACGGCTGCAACGTCGTAGCCGCACCTGCCAGTTCGGTGACAACGGATGGTCGTCCGGTGTACGTCGACCTGGGCGTGAAGCGTCCCGAGCTGTATTTCGGCAACGGCCCGTTGACGTACGCGATCACGAACACCGGCACGCCCGAGCAGCCGTGTACCGGTGAAAAGCCGCTCGATTACAAGGGCAAGGCCGGCATCAAGATGGACTCGACGCTCAAGCGTCTTGCGATGGCCGTCAACTTCGGCGAATACAACCTGTTTGGTTCGCGCCTGGTCGACGGAGACTCGCAGATTCTCCTGGTGCGCGACGTGCGCGATCGCGTCGAGAAGTTGGCGCCGTTCCTCACCTACGACGCCGACCCTTACCCGGTCGTGCATGACGGCAAGGTCGATTGGGTGATCGATGCGTTCACCTCGACCAGCCGCTACCCGTACGCGCAGCGTGCCAACACCGATCAATTGACTCCGGGCGGCGGACTGTCGCACTCCTTCAACTACGCGCGCAACAGCGTGAAGGCAGTTGTCGATGCCTATACGGGTGAAGTCACCTTCTACGTCATCGACGACAAGGACCCGATCATTCGGATGTGGCGGGATGCGTTTCCGAAACTTTTCACCGACGGCGACAAGGCACCCGAGTCTTTGAGTGCGCACTTCCGTTATCCAGAAGACCTGTTCCGCGTGCAGACGAACGTCTACGCGAAGTACCACTTCGACGACCCCAACCTGTTCTTCAACCGTGACGGTGCGTGGAGCGTGGCGCAGGCGCCGCCGCTCGAACCCGAACAGTCGACCACTCTCGCCGGTGGCCTCGCGGGTGCGGCGACCGCCACTGGCGATGCCGTCGACGTGCAGGAAGCCAACGTCGAGCGTTTCGAGCCGTACTACACGATCTTCCACGACCCGACGGGCAAGGTGAAAACACCGACGTTCTCGATGCTGCGCCCGTTCGTGCCGTTCTCGTCGGACGACGCCCGCAAGGAACTGCGTTCGATGATGGTCGTGTCGAGTGATCCCGGCTCGTTCGGCAAGTTGACGTTGTACGAATTCAATGACCCACTGCCGCCCGGGCCCGCAACGGTCGCGGCCCAATTCGACAGCGATCCCGTGATTTCGCAAACCATCACCCCGCTCGATCTTCGCGGTTCGCGCGTCGTGTACGGCGACCTGCAGATCGTGCCGGTGGGCAAGGGTCTGGTCTACGTGCGACCGCTCTTCGTGCGCCCCGACGACACGGCCGCGCGACAGGTGTTCGTGCGCAAGGTGATGGCGTCGTACCTCGACCAGTCGGTCATCGCCGACTCCGTCAGTGCCGCGATCGGCAAGTTGTTCTCCGGGTTCAAGACCGATCTCGGCGACAGGGTCGACGACGGCAAGGGCAGCGCATCAACGGGTACGGATTCGGAAACCACTGACTCGGGTACCACCGACTCGGGCACCAAGCCCGAAACAACCGTGCCCGATACGGCGGGCCAAACGCCTGCGGAGTTGTTGGCGCGCGCCGACGACCTGTTCGCCGACGCCGACGCAGCACTTGGTCAGTCGCCACCCGACTTTGCCACGTACCAAGAGAAGCAGGCAGCCGCACGCGAACTGATCCGCCAGGCCCTCGTGGCCATCGGCAGCTAACGAGCGCGACGCAGACTGTCGGCGATCTCCGCGAGGTCCTGGCGGAAGGCGATCTCGTAGCGCACCTGTTCGGCGGCAAGCCGTGCCTGCACCGCGTGCAGTTCGGCAACGGTCTCCGCTGAAACGGAATCGGCGTGCTTTTCGAGACCGTCGATTCCCGAGGCCAATTCGTGGATTTGGTTCGCAAACTCGCGACCCATGTGTGCCAAACGGTCGTCGAGTACCCGCAGGTCGGCGACCACCTTGTTGTTCGAGGCGAGAAGTTCGTCGTTCATCGAGATCATTTCGTCGAGCTGTTTGCGCGTCACGTCGAGGTCGGTGCGCATCTGGGCAAACTCGGCACGCAACGTGTCGATGTCGGTTGCTACCAACTTCCTGAATTTCTTGAAGCCGGGTTTTTTCGCCATTAAAGCCCAGCGTAATCAGCCGGCATGGCGAACGGATGGTATGACAGTGCCGTGGTAGAGGCTCCGCAACGCTGCACATGGTGCGAAGGAAGCGATATCTATGTCGCCTACCACGACAACGAGTGGGGCCGCGCCGTCACCGACGAAACGCGGCTGTTCGAAAAGATCTGTCTCGAGGGTTTCCAAAGCGGGCTCTCGTGGATCACCGTGCTGCGCAAACGCGAATCGTTCCGCGAAGCCTTCGCGGGATTCGACCCCACGAAAGTCGCGCGCTTCAGCGAAGCAAAAGTCGACAAGCTCCTCACCAACGCAGGCATCATCCGCCACCGCGGGAAGATCGAGTCGACCATCAACAATGCGCAGCGGCTGAACGCGATGCACAAGGCAGGGGAGTCGCTTGCGGCCATCGTCTGGTCGTTCGCCGACAAAGCGAACCTTCCCGCCCCCGACTCACTCGGATCGTTGCCGGCCAGCACCGCTGCATCGACTGCTCTCTCGAAGACGCTGAAGAAGCAAGGGTGGTCGTTCGTCGGGCCGACCACGATGTACGCCTTCATGCAGTCGATGGGTCTCGTGAACGACCACTTCGCGGGTTGCCACGTCCGCACGGCGTGCGACCGCGAACGGCGCGCGATTCTTCGCTCGGGGGTTGGCGACCTCTGATCCGCCGATACACTTCGCCCCACGACGCGGGGTGGAGCAGCCCGGTAGCTCGTCGGGCTCATAACCCGAAGGTCGCAGGTTCAAATCCTGCCCCCGCCAC
>JBJTYJ010000186.1:0-2432 GCA_046082705.1 Actinomycetota bacterium
GGCCACTGGGCCGACCTGTGCGGCGAAGCAAAGAAGGGAACACACCTTCCCGTCATCTACGTCGGTCGCGTGACGTCGCCGGAAAAAGCAGCCGAGATCATCGAAAAGGGCCAGGCCGACATTGTCGGCATGGTGCGCGCGAATATCGCCGATAGCAATTTCGTCAACAAGGTTCGCCGCGAGCTTGCCCACACGATTCGTCCGTGCGTCGGTCTGAACGACTGCATCCACCGCAGCACCGTCGAAGGCCTCGGCTTTGGTTGCGCCGGCAACCCGCTCTCCGGTCGTGAATCGGAAGGTGGTCTCAAGCCACTCGACAAGAAGAAGCGCGTACTCGTCATCGGTGCCGGCCCCGCCGGTATGGAAGTTGCCGGTCTCGCCGCCGAACGCGGCCACGACGTGACGCTGTGGGAAAAGGCCCCCGAACTGGGCGGCCAAATCACCCTGTCGTCGAAGGTGCGCATGAACCGCAACTACGCCAAGTGGGTGCGCTTCCAGGAATGGCGTCTCGCCGATGCCGGCGTGAAGATCGAACTGAACAAAGAGGCAACGCCCGACGAGGTGTTGAAGTTCGGTGCCGACGCCGTGTGTGTCGCCACCGGTGCAAAGGTGCGCAAGCCCGGAATTCCCGGTGAGAACCTGCCGCACGTTCTCACCGTTGCCCAGGTGCTGAACGGTGAGAAGAAGCCCGGCAAGCGCGCGCTCGTTCTTGCCGAAGATGACCGTCCCTCGCCGCTCACCGTTGCCGAACACATCGCCGGCCACGGCCACGAGGTCACCGTCATGTTCCCGACGATCGCACCATCGCAACTCGTCGGTTCGTATTCGATCGGGTCGATGATGGCCATGGTCGACGAAGCGGGAGTCAAGGTGAAGACAATGTTCCGCGCAGTCGAGATCGGCAAGAACTGGGTGAAAGTTGCTCACTCGTACAGCAACCGCACGAAGAAACTGAAGAAGATCGACACCGTCGTTCTCGCCACCGGCAGCTACTCGGAAACCACGTTGTACGACGCACTGAAGGGAAAGCACCCCGAACTGCACATCCTCGGCGACGCTTACGCACCGCGCCGCTGGACCTTTGCAACCCAACAGGCCCTCGCCCTCGCCCAAGCCCTCTAACCTGAGGGTTCTCGGTGTGAAAAGACTCGCTTTTCGACACACCACGCACCGAGAACCGGTACGAGTGTCAGGATGAACCAGTGACCACCAGCGAGGCCTCAACGCTTGGAAACCGTCGACTCAACAAATCAGTGGTGTTGAAGCGGCGGCCCATCGGGGCGCCGACGCCGGGAGACTTCGAGACCGTTGTCGGCATTCGTGAGCCGGTGTCGGAGTCGCACGTCGAAGTCGAGAATCTCGCCGTCTCGCTCGACGCCGGATTTCGTCACTGGATGGACGAAGGCAGCGGCGACCACGTGCTTCCAGCCATGGAATTGGGACAGCCCGTGATGGGGCTCGTACTGAGTCGAGTGATTGAGTCGAGGCACCGTGCGTACGAAGTGGGAGACGTCATCGTCTCGCGGCTGTCCTGGCAGGAGTACTCACAATTCAACGGCGACTCGCACCACGTCAAGATTCACGTCGACGAAACCCTCGGACTCGACCTGGGAGTGCATCTCGGAATCCTGGGGGACACGGGTCTCTCGGCCTACTTCGGTCTCTTTGATCACGGTAAACCAACCGCCGGCGAAACAATTTTGATAAGCGCCGCTGCGGGTGCAGTGGGGAACGTCGTCGGCCAGCTCGCAAAGATTCGTGGCTGCCGTGTCATCGGTATCGTCGGTGATGATTCGAAAGCAGCGCTGCTGACGAGCACGCTTGGGTTCGACGGCTGCATCAACCGCCACGGTGACATCGACGCGCAGCTGCGATCTCTGTGCCCAACGGGCGTTGACATTTACTTCGACAATGTCGGTGGACCGATTCTTGAGACGGTCCTCAACCACCTCGCACTTCGCGCTCGCATCGTGTTGTGTGGAGCAGTGGCAACGTACAACTCGGCAGCGACGCTTCCCGGACCTTCGAACCTTTTCAACTTGGTAACGCAACAAGCAACGATGACCGGTTTCCTGACGCATCAGAGTCAGGATCGCTACCAGGAGGCTCGCGACCAGATCGTCTCCTGGATCCGCTCCGGCGAATTGATGAATATCGAACACCGTCTCTTCGGGGTCGAAAACACCGGGCAGGCATTCTGCGACATGTTTGCAGGAAAGAATTTCGGCAAGACCGTGGTCGAATTGTGGCCGACGGCGCCGAGAACTCCTTAAATCGCGTGGAATCCGCGGCAGTTTCTGCAAGGCTGACGCGGTGACTACGGGCAAAGAACTCAAGCAGTCGGACAAGTTGGCCGACGTCCTCTACGACATTCGAGGGCCCGTGCTCGAAGAGGCTCGTCGTCTGGAAGACCTCGGCCATCGCATCATGAA
>JBJTYJ010000187.1:0-2106 GCA_046082705.1 Actinomycetota bacterium
CTTGTCGTTCCTGCTCTCGAAGTCCCGTTAGTCAGGTTCTCAGTCTCGCTTCAGGTCGGTGACCACACCACCGGCAACTCGCACGATGTCCGCCGGCGCAGCACCGAAGTTGTCGTTCCACGTTCCTGCGGCGGCCCACACCTCGTCATACTGCAACAGATCAGGATCAACAAACACCCGCAGTTGAGTGCTGTGACCAAAGGGAGGCACGCCACCGTTGATTTGTGAACTCCATTGACTGCGTCTACCGCGATGAGAAGTTCCGACTCTCTGTCTTGCCCAGAGTCGTCTGGTACATAGCTATGGCAAGTGAGTGACCATCGAAGTGAGTGGCTTGCGAACTTTGGCCATTGGCAGCAACCAGTCATTGTCACTGTCGCGGTAGCCCAATGGCATCAGGACAACTGAGCGAAGTCCACGCTCTCGCAAGCCAAGAATGACATCAACGGCATCGGGATTAAACCCTTCCATCGGCGTACTGTCAACTTGTTGTTCCGCCGCAGCGACCAATGCAACTCCTACTGCGATGTACGCCTGACGAGCAGCGTGTGCGTGGTTCATCTGCGCGTCACGCCGGAGGTAGGCGTTCTTCAAGTTGTCGTAGTAGGCACGCCTCATGGGCAGATCGCCGCGGATTTCCACATTCAGTTGAACGACCTCGTCGATTCGCTCTTCGGTGTAGTTGTCCCACGCCGCGAAAACCAGCAGGTGAGATCCTTCAACGACCTGGGCTTGACCGCCCGCAGCTTCAGCAATCTGAGCACGAAGTTGTTGATTCGTGACCACAATCAGTTCAAACGGCTGCAAGCCGCTTGATGTAGGGGTCAAGCGGACTGCCTCGATGATCGCCTCGACTTTCGGGGACGGGACCACCTTCGTGGGGTCCATCTTCTTCGTGGCGTACCGCCAGTTCAGGAGATCAGTCAGGTTTGCAGTCGACATTGGGGGCTCCAATCTGGCCGGGGCATACAGTAGTTTTCATACTTGACATTGTCAACTTTTGACTAGACGCTGTCATGCCTGTTGCCAGGACATCGCCAAGGTTCCTTCTGCGCCGTGTCCCACGGCTACGGAAGGCCCTTCTCGCGATGGTTCCCGAATGAGACCGCCCGGTCAGCGTTTCGAGTCGGTGACCACACCACCAGCGACACGCACGATGTCCGCTGGCGCCGCGCCGAAGTTGTCGTTCCACGTTCCCGCAGCGGCCCACACCTCGTCGTATTGCAACAAGTCCGGATCAACGAACACACGCAGTTGAGTTGCATGACCGAACGGCGGCACGCCGCCGATTGCGAAGCCGGTTGATTGGCGAACGATGTCGGCGTCGACACGAGCACACTTCAGGCCACCGGCGGCGAGGGCAAGTTTCTTTTCATCGAGTTGGTTCGAGCCGCTGACGAGTGCGAGAACGATTTCGCCGTCGACACCGAAGATGAGGCTCTTCACGATTTGCCCGAGCTTCACGCCGATTGCGTCGGCTGCGTCTTGCGCGGTTTTGGTGCCTTCAGGAAAACGACGTACCTCGATGGTGAGGCCAGCGGCTTCTGCGGCAGCGCGGACTTTGGCGACGTTGGGGTGGGCGCTTTCGGAACTCGACACGGCTGGAAGCCTACGGAGTCGGTCAGGCCTTGGGTCGGAGTTTTCGTGCGAGGACGACGTCGAAATAGTCGGAGTCGAGCGTGAACTTGCCGTCTCTGATGTTGTGAAGCGTCCAGCCGGGGAATGAACCGCCGGGAACGTTGCACGTCCACTGCGACCAGCCAACGGTTTCGTCACCGGCACAGTCGACGAGATCGAACGTGACGCCACCCTCCGGCATTTCGACGTCCATACGCTTCATGTAGTTGCGGATCGCATCGATGCCTTCAAATCGGCCGTACACCTGATCTGTGAACACGCCGTCGTCGGTGAACAGTTCGGCAAGTTGCTTGTACTGCCTGGTGTCCTGCATTTTCCAGAACGTGCGAATCAGGTCGTGGCCCGTTCCCTGTTCGGTCGTGCCCTTCGCAAGAGTTGCCGGAGTCGCCATGTCGGGAACGCGGTCGCGTGAGAGTTTGCCGTAGGCGTATGAGTCGACATAGTCGGCGACGAAACACACCTTCAGGC
>JBJTYJ010000188.1:0-3609 GCA_046082705.1 Actinomycetota bacterium
GCCGGCACGCTCGTGTCGCCGGGTGACTTCTACGGAGCAGGTGGCGCGAACAACGTGCGGATCGCCGTCGTGCAGCCCGACGAGAAGATCGCCCTCATGGCGAAGCGTCTCGGCATCAGCCTCTGACGTGTCGGCACGAGAATGAGCGACGTTCCGGCGTTTCCCGCTCCCGATCCCGAGTCCCGATGGCAGCCACCATCACAGGGTCCTTCGCAAGCGAGGCCGCGTCGGCGGCGGTGGTTTGCGCTTGCGATGCTGGTCGTGACGTTCGCTGCGGCGGGTGCACTGTTCAGTGAGGGTACGCGTCGCGCGAGTGACGCGGCTGCAGGAATGGTGCGCATCAGTGCGGGTTGCCGTGTGCCGGTGACGCTGCGCGACACGGGCGATTTCTTCGTGTACGTCGAAGAGGGCCCGGTGCCGATGCCAGATGCTGCCAACTGCACGAACGCGGGTCTCTCGATGACGAACCCCCACGGCATTCCGATGATCGGCTTTGCGGTCGCGACACCCGACGGCGTCGAACGTCCCGTCGTCGAAGTGCGCCCGAATCGTCGCTACGACCTCGGTCGCAACGATGGGTTGCTCACGTCACGCTTTGCGGGACGCTCGGGAGAAACCGTCATCGTCGGACTCGTTGCCGACTCACCCGACGTGGCGATTGCGATCGGCGAGAACGTCTTTTCCCTGCGCACGCCGTGGCGCATCGCAGCAGGTGTCGTGCTTGCGATTGGTCTGTTGTTGACGGCCGGGTTGTTCAGAGCCGGCGCAAAACGGTGACGACCTTGCCGAAGATTGAAACTTCGGCAGCGGGGAACACCATGGGTTGGAGGCGCGGGTTCGCGGGGATGAGCGTGATGTTCGTCCCGGACCTCTTGAACGTCTTCACCGTCGCTTCATCACCGGGAATGCCGGCCACGACGATGTCGCCGTTGCGCGGCGTCGATTCTTGGCGCACGACGACGTAGTCGCCGTCGAAAATTCCGGCGTCGATCATCGAGTCGCCTCGGACGCGCAACATGAAAAGTTCCCCCTCGCCCGTGAAGTCGACGGGCAGGGGAATCAGTTCTTCGACGTTTTCGGTGGCCAGAACGTCGGTGCCGGCGGCGACATCGCCGACGAGGGGCACGTGGCGCGCCGGGCGCCGCTCCATTGCCACTCCGATGCTGGAGTCGAATCGCACCTCGAGCGCGCGGGGCTTGGTGGGGTCGCGGCGCAGGTAGCCGAGCTTTTGCAGGGTGGCGAGGTGGTTGTGCACCGTGGCCGGGCTGTTCAGGCCCACCGCCTCGCCGATTTCCCGCACGGACGGGGGATAGCCCCGGTTGCACATGCTGGTGTCGATGAATTCGAGGATGGCCCGTTGACGGGCGGTCAGGGCTTCGGCCATGGGGTCAACGTACACCTGTTCGCCCCCAGAATCAAACACCTGTTCGCCCTGACCCTTGACATCCGAACACCTGTTCGGTACGTTGAGCGAACACCCGTTCGTTACGGTTCTCGCATCCCACCCTTCAAGACCCACCCTTCAAGACCCACCCTTCAAGAAAGGACCCCGATCATGGCAATTGCGCTCCACACCCAGATGATTCCCTCCCACACCGTTCGCCCGCAGGTCGTTCGCCCGCGCCGGCCCCACGGCGTCTACGTGCGTCGGCGGGTCGTGGTAGCGGCAATCTGTGCACTCCTGGTCGCCGTTGGCCTCTTTGCTCGCGGTGCGGTCGCCGAGAACACCCGCCCCGTCGGCGCGGTTGAAATGCCGCGCACCATCACTGCGGTGCAGGGCGACACGCTGTGGGCCATCGCGCACCGTTTGGCGCCCCAGGGCGACGTCATGGACTTCGTCGATCGTCTCGTCGAACTGAACGGTGCGCGCATCGTTCCCGGCCAACAGATCCGTATCCCGTAGTTACCCCCTCCCTACGATGGGGGAATGCATTGCCCGGTATGTCCGTCCGATGACACCAAGGTCATCGATTCGCGGGCCGCGGAAGAAGGTGCCTCCATTCGCAGGCGGCGCCAGTGCCCGCTGTGCGGTTTTCGGTTCACCACCCGTGAACGCCTGGAAGAGGTGCCCCTGATGGTCACCAAGCGCAGCGGATCGCGGGTGCCATTCGACCGGTCAAAGGTCATCGCGGGCGTCAGTGCCGCCACCAAGGGCCGACCCGTCGAGGCGAGCACGATCGACACCCTCGCCGACCGTGTCGAAGAAACCCTTCGCGTAATCGGCAACGAAGTGACGTCGGCCCAGGTGGGCCACGCCGTTCTCGAACAGTTGCGCGACCTCGACGAAGTTGCGTACTTGCGCTTCGCCAGCGTCTACAAGAATTT
Source organism: Actinomycetota bacterium (assembly GCA_046082705.1). GTDB lineage: Bacteria > Actinomycetota > Acidimicrobiia > Acidimicrobiales > Ilumatobacteraceae > F1-20-MAGs119. The sequence continues at coordinate 2,326 of JBJTYJ010000188.1, forward strand.
CGACCAAGCCGCCGACTTCCGTCGCGAGCTTGCCTTGCTCGAAAAGAACTGACGTTCACGCCCGCGAATAGCTGTGTTGTCCGCGCACGTAGCGGAGAAACAAAAACCCATCGTGTTCGAGAACGTGTTGCAGTACGTATCGACGCAACAACTCTTGTGCACCGTTCGTGAGGCGCGGTGATTCGCCGCCCGCGATGTTCGGGGAAATCGTGAGGTTGATTTCGTCGACCAAATCCGCGTCGACCATCGCAGCGTTCAACTGCGCGCCGCCTTCGAGCTGCATGAACCGACCGCCCGCCGAAGAGACAACGGAGAAGAAATCGACGATGCCGCTTGCGTCAGGAGTCACGAGGTAGCCGGCACCCGACGTGAAGAGGGAAGTGGTCGTGTCGACGCGACCCGACCGTGAAACCACCGCCACGCGTTGGCCTTCTTTCGACGGCTTGCCGTAGCCGTCGACGCGGGCGGTTTGTGCCCCCACAAGGACCGTATCGGCCACGCGTCGCAGTGCCAGCAAGACGCCCTCGTCGGTGGGGCTGGAAAGCGGCCGCGAATTGCCGCCGACGATGGTCGAGCCATCGATACTGGCCACCATGCACATGCCCACCCAGGGGCGTGGTCCGCGCGGGTCGTTCGGTGTGGGGCGCTCGACACCGTAAGCCTCGTCGTGGGTCACTTCTCGTCCGACGCTGCCGAGAAAATCGTGGTAGGAGTAGAGCAGTTTCACGGCACGGCGAGCCTACAGGCGGCCGGTGAATGATCGGGGGCGAGGGTGACCAAGAACGGATTCGCGACGAACGGCACGGCCTTCCGCACGTGTCCGCTGTGCGAGGCGGGTTGCGGACTTGAAATCACAGTGAAGAACGGTTCGGTCACGCGCATTCGCGGTGACATGGACGATGTTTTCTCGCGCGGTTACATCTGCCCGAAAGGCAGCACGCTGAAGCAACTGCACGACGACCCCGATCGTCTGCGCAAGCCTTTGGTCAAGCGCGATGGAGTCCACGTCGAAGTCGAATGGGACGAAGCATGGCACGAGGTCGAACGCGGTTTGAACGAGGTCATCGCGCGTCACGGTCGTAACGCAATCGCCACGTACATGGGCAATCCGTCCGCGCACAACCTCGGGTCGATGACCTTCGGTCGCGTCGCGTTGCAGGGCATCGGCACGCGTCAGCGCTACAGCGCATCGAGTGTCGACCAGGCACCAAAGCAACTCGCCGGCGGGTTGATGTTCGGCACGGTGCAGTCGGTGCCGATTCCCGACATCGACCACACCCACTA
>JBJTYJ010000189.1:0-2391 GCA_046082705.1 Actinomycetota bacterium
TGATTTCGACCTCGACCTGCTTGATGGCAACCGGGTCCTGGCTGATGCCGAGAACGCACGCCGACTCGCACGGCGCCGGGCACAGGCGTCCGGTGAATTCGGGGAAGTTGTTCGTTGCGTGCAGACGATCGATGGCGTCACGCCATGCTCCGCGGTACACGAGGTCGTTCCAGTCGGGAATGAGGTTGCCGAGCGGACATCCGTTGTTGCAGAACGGAATGCCACAGTCCATGCAACGTCCGGCCTGACGGTTCAACTCGTCGCGGTCGAACGGCGTGTACACCTCTTTCCAGTCGCGCAGTCGCACGGGCACCTCGCGGCGCTCGGGACCCTTGCGGCCCCACTTCAAGAAACCGGTTGCCTCACCCACGGGCGGCCTCCATTACTCGTTCGTTGGTTTTTTCCTCGTTCAGGCCCTCGGCCTGCGCCTTTGCGATGACGTTGAGCACGCCGCGGTAGTCGCGCGGCATGACCTTGCGGATCTTCGAGATCTCGACGTTCCACCCGTTCAGCAGTCGCTCGGCAACGGCCGAACCTGTGTGGCGCTTGTGGTCTTCGACGGTCTTCTTCAGCCACGCCAGGTCGTCGTCATCGAGCGGTTCGATTTCCACGAGCTCGTAGTTCACGCGCGAAGCGAACTCGCCATCGCGGTCGTACACGTAGGCGATGCCACCCGACATGCCGGCTGCGAAGTTGCGACCCGTCGGGCCGAGAACAACGACGCGACCACCGGTCATGTACTCGCAGCCGTGGTCGCCGACTCCCTCGACGACGGCGGTTGCGCCCGAGTTGCGCACACAGAAACGCTCGCCGACGATTCCGCGCAGGAAGATCTCGCCTCCGGTCGCGCCGTAGGCAATGACGTTGCCGGCAATGACGTTTTCCTCGGCGACGAACTTCGACTTGGTGTCGGGGTGCACGATCAAACGACCGCCCGACAGACCCTTGCCGACGTAGTCATTCGCGTCGCCTTCGAGACGCATCTCGATGCCCTTCGGCACGAAGGCGCCGAACGATTGTCCGGCCGAACCCGTGAAGTGGATCTTGATGGTGCCGTCGGGCAGACCCGCGCCACCCCACTTCTTCGTGACTTCGCTGCCGAGCATGGTGCCGACCGTGCGGTTCACGTTGTTGATGCGCACCTTCACCTCGACCGACTTGCCGTCCATGATCGCGGGCCGGACTCGGCGATCAGTCGGTTGTCGAGTGCCTGGTCGAGTTCGTGGTTCTGGCCGACGCTGTGGTGCAGGGTCTGGCTGTACGGGTTCTGCGGGAGGGCGAGCAACGGCGAAATGTCGAGGCCACTCGCCTTCCAGTGGTCGATGGCAGCGACTGCGTCGATCAGTTCCACGTGGCCGACGGCTTCCTTGATCGAGCGGAAGCCAAGGGCAGCCAGGTACTCGCGCACTTCCTCGGCGATGTACTCGAAGAAGTTGACGACGAACTCGGGCTTGCCGGTGAAACGCTTGCGCAGTTCCGGGTTTTGCGTTGCAACTCCGACGGGACACGTGTCGAGGTGACACACGCGCATCATGATGCACCCGCTGACCACCAGCGGTGCGGTTGCAAAGCCGTACTCTTCGGCGCCGAGCAGGGCCGCAATGACGACGTCGCGGCCGGTCTTCATCTGGCCGTCGGCCTGCACGACGATGCGGTCGCGCAAGCCGTTCAGCATCAACGTCTGCTGCGCTTCGGCGAGACCGAGCTCCCACGGGGCGCCCGCGTGCTTCAGCGACGTGAGCGGCGATGCGCCGGTACCGCCGTCGTGGCCCGAGATGAGCACCACGTCGGCCTTCGCCTTGCTGACGCCGGCAGCAACGGTGCCCACGCCTACCTCGGCGACAAGTTTCACGTGCACGCGTGCGGCGGGGTTCGAGTTCTTCAGGTCGTGGATCAGTTGCTTGAGATCCTCGATCGAATAGATGTCGTGGTGCGGTGGCGGCGAGATGAGACCGACGCCCGGTGTGCTGTGGCGCGTCTTTGCAATCCACGGGTACACCTTGTGGCCGGGCAGCTGGCCACCTTCACCGGGCTTTGCACCCTGGGCCATCTTGATCTGCAGGTCGTCGGCGTTCACGAGATATTCGCTCGTCACGCCGAATCGGCCCGAAGCCACCTGCTTGATCGCAGAGCGCTTCGAGTCACCGTTCGGCAGCGGCGTGAACCGCTCGGCGTCTTCGCCGCCTTCACCCGTGTTGCTCTTGCCGCCGAGACGGTTCATCGCGACTGCGAGGGCTTCGTGTGCCTCGGCCGAGATCGAGCCGTAGCTCATCGCGCCGGTCGAGAAACGCTTCACGATCTCGCTGACGGGTTCGACTTCATCGATCGACACAGCAGGACGCACGCCGGTCTTCAGCTTAAAAAGACCACGCAACGTCGCGAGTTCGCGCG
>JBJTYJ010000190.1:0-2888 GCA_046082705.1 Actinomycetota bacterium
CAAGATCTCAGCGGTCTGATGGAACTCGTGGAAGTTCCCGAAGGCGAAGCGTTCATGCTGCACCCCGGCGAGTTCGCGCTCGGCTCGACGCTCGAGCGCGTTGCGGTGCCGAATCACCTCGTTGCGCGCGTCGAAGGCAAGAGCTCGCTCGGTCGTCTCGGCTTGGTCATTCACTCGACCGCCGGGTTTATCGACGCCGGCTTCGATGGCCACGTCACATTGGAACTTGCAAACCTCGCGAACCTGCCGATCACGTTGTATCCCGGGATGAAGATCGGCCAGATCAGTTTCATCACGATGACGTCACCCGCAGAGAAGCCCTACGGCTCGGGTGCACACGGCTCGAAGTATCAGGGTCAACGCGGCCCGACACCGAGTCGCTATTTCGAGAACTTCAAGAAGTAAGTCTCAGGAATCCAGTAGTGGTGCCACGGCGAGCCGATCGCCGATCGAAGTCTCGTGCTCCGTCTCACCGTACAGATCCCGTGAGCAGAGGTACCCGACGCACGACACCGAAACAAGACCCGCACTCACTGCACCAACGTCGGTGTCAAGGGGCATGTCAAGCGTCGAGCCCCACGCAAACGATGCGTTGAAGGTATTCGATGATGTCGGATGCGGCTCGAGAGAAACTCGTGTGCCATCCCGGTGTGACTCGCGGGCGACGCGAGTACGGCGAACGCCCGTGATTTTGTCGAGCGGACGATTTGGCACGTTCACATTGACGACGACTGGCTCGATAGGTGTCGAACCAGCAAGATCGGCAACCACATTTTTCGCTACGTGTGCGGCAGACGCCCACAACTGACGCCCAACGTCGTCGGCGGGAGTCTGTCCGAAACGTGCATTGACGGGTGATGCCTGACTGATCGCAACACCCGAGAGGCCATACATTCGGCCAACGATGACGGCACCAACCGTTCCCGAGTGGTACACGTTGCGGCCGGTGTTGGCACCGGGGTTGATACCCGACACCACGAGATCGAATTTCTTGTCGAACATGTCGGCAAGCGCCAACATCACACACAACGCGGGCGGACCGTCGACACTCCACGCCTCGGCGATCCCATCGAGGTCATGCCGCCTGACGGTCGGGCGCAGCTGGTGAATACTGCCGATGGCCACGCTCGCCCCCGAGTACTCCCGGTCCGGTGCACATACGGTGACATGGCCAACCGACGCGAGATCCCGAGCGAGAACCTGCAAGCCGACGCTCTCGATCCCGTCGTCGTTGGTGACCAAGATGTTCATTCGCTCAGTTCCGCTCGTTCGATTCCCGCCGTCTGGCCGTGTTGCCATGCCCCGACGACCCGAAGAACGATCAGCGCGAGCACCGTCATTGCCAATGCAATGATCGGCAGGCCGACGCCGACCGCGGCGCCAATCACCGCCACGAGGAAGACCGAGGTGGCGGTGGTGACACCCTGCGTCCCTCGTTCGGAATGGAGAATTGCGCCGGCCCCGATGAAGCCGACGCCGGTGATGACGGCGTGGAGCGTGCGCGTGTGGTCACCCGAGCCTCCCTCCGAAACGAGAAGATCACCGATGCCAACGGCCGCGGCCGCAGCGATCGCCACGAGTGCATGGGTCCGCAAGCCGACCCCCTTTCCCGAGCGTCCCCGCTCAAGACCCACGATTCCGCCCAAGATCCCGGCGATGAGGGTCTCGAGAGAAACAATCAGTTGATCGACCGCACTGGCAGAGAACAGCTCGTTCCGCACATCATCTCCTTTGCAGACCACAAATAATAGGTAATTGACAATGCTATCTACTCACTATTAAGTTTGTCACACTCCAGGGCATAGGGCCAGGGAAATCAGAGGGGGAGCAATGACTTCACGTATCACACGTGCATTTCTTGGTCTGTCAGCAATCGGGTTGATCGCCGCCACGGCCGCGATTTCTTCACCGGTACAGGCAGCCGCATGCACGACCACCACAAAGATTGCGCTTGCGGGTCAGTCTGCCGCAGTCGGCGCGGTTCCAGTCAACGTCGCAATTGCGAATGACATCGACGCCAAGTACTGCATCGACCTCTCGGTCGTTGAAGTTGTGAGCGGTTCACAGACGCTCGCGAACCTTGTCGGCGGTACGGCGCAGGTGACGGTGGGAACTGTCGACAACTTCATGGGTTGGAACGCAACAGCACCGATGACGGTCTTTCGTGAAGTCCAGACGGCGCCATTCTTCGACGTTGTTGTTCGCAAGGACTATTTCGAGGCAAACCTGAAGGGCAAGACGTTCGCCGATCAGATGAAGGTTCTTGCTGGTGCAAAGTTGGGCGTGACCGCACTGGGTGGTGCGAGCGAAGCAACCTGGAGGCAATTGATCACCGGCGCCGGGACATCCCTGACCGGAACATTTGTTGCCGGCCAGTTGAACGCGGCAACGATCGGCGCGGCCTTTACGGCGAAGTCGATTGACGCAACAATCACCTGGGAGCCGAACACCACGCTCCTGACCGAAGGCCTCACCGATGGTGCCGAGCCGCTCGCCACGACGGCGTTCAATTTGAAAGAGCCCACCAAGGACATGCCGGCCGAAACCAACACGCCAGGACTGACGCTGGGTGGCACCAGTGCTTGGTTCGCCGCTAATCAGTCGGTTGCAAAGCAGCTTGACGCGATGTTCGACGAGTCGATCGCCTACGCGAAGAACCCGAAGAACTTCGCCAAGGTCGTTTCGCTTATTCAGGAAAAGAGCAAGATCAGCAACAAGACTGCGATCAGCTTGGCGAAGCGCTACCTCAACTACTTCAACGTTTCAGGCGCCATCAACCGCGCAGCATGGGACATTACCGGTCCGTGGTACTTCAAGAACCTGCCTGCTGTTGTGAAGAACATCTCGTACACCTCCAACAACTTCGTCTACGACCTGTCCTTGCGTCA
>JBJTYJ010000191.1:0-2758 GCA_046082705.1 Actinomycetota bacterium
AGTTGTAGAGGCCCGAGGCATTCGCGAAGTCAAAAATCAGCGCATCGCGACCGAGGTTTTTGTTCACGAAGTCGCGCACCGAGATCGCCGTCTGCACAAAGGCGCCGTCATCGGTGTAACCAATGCGATCGACCGGGGAAACGGGCCCACTCGTCACCTTCCAGCGGGATCCTGCATCGGCCATCTCTTGGTTCAACACCTTCGCCACCGGCATGAAGGGGAAGAGTGCAGCAACCGTGGCAAACCCCAGCCACACAGTTGGTCGCCGCACGAGCTGCACCGTCGGATGCCGCCTTACCACTTCAGCCACCGTGGTGATACCGCGAACGACGATGTAGAACCACAGCGGGATCGCGGTGATCAGCGACTGGTAGACGTGATTGTCGGGTCGGTTCAATGCTTTCTGGAAGAACAACAGATTCCCCAACGCAAGGGCCAGTGCCACCCAGTCTTCCGTGCGCAAGTAACGACGGGTTCGCAGACGCCACACGACAAACAATGCGCTCACAAGAACCGATAGCGGGATCGCGAAGAAGCTCACCCACTCACCGCCCCAACGGAACGAATCAAGGTCGGTCCCGAACCCGATGGGATTGCCGGTTTCGATGTACCACTTGAACGGAACGACCCGCCACCACTCCACATAGGCATCGAAAGCCCCCACCGATGCCAACACGCCTGCCGCGACACCCAAACCGGCCAACATGCCCACCGCTGCGCGAATTGTGCAACGAAACGTCGTTATAACGTTGTGACCCCGGCGCCACGTCACCGCATCGCGCGCGAAGATGGTCACGCAGAAGGCGGTGGCAAAGACGATTGTCTCCGAGCTCATCACAAAATTGAGAACAACCAACAAGCCGAAAGCGAATGCCCGGTTCCAGGTTGCCTTGCGCATCAACAAGAGCAATGCCATCGTCGCAGGCGCCATGAAACTGAAGCGGAAGATGAACAGCGTCGTATCCCCGTTGAGGACACGAAGAAATCCTCCAAGCGCCTCGGCCGGGAAAGCCAACAACACAGCGATGGCGACGAGCGCAGCCCAATAGCGCGACACGAGCGCAGCGCAGGCCAGATAGATTGACACCACCAAGATGGGGATGAGGAACATGTACGTTCCCGCGACGAGGCCCCACCAACTTGTACCGAACAGCCTGAATGCCGCGCGTGGTGCAAACACCGCTGGATAGAAGCCGACGTTGAAGAAGAAGTCGCGCCAGGGCACCCGACCGGTCGCCCACAACCAACCGCCGTTCAGGCTTTCACCGTGATGGAACACGTCGATGTCTCCCGTCGACGGCCGCAACCTGCTCACCCATGTGAACAACAGGATCGGCGCGACGAAGAACACGAGCCGTAGGCGCTCACGTCGGTGCGCCTCAGCCACGCCGTTGCGTCGCAGCCACAACAGGTCGACCAGCAACAACACAATCGCAATGACCGCCATCGGTGCCAACGGAATCCACGGATAACCAACTTGCTTTCCATTGTCCGAACGCACCACGTACGTCGTGCGTGATGCCCACCACAACACAACGGGCAGAAGTGACGACAGCAACAGATTCAGCGTTGCCGCACGGTCCCGCCAAGCCAGTGCCGACGCAGGGCGTGATGCGACCGTGATCGCGCACACATACGCACCGGCGCACAAGACCAGCCACCACCAACCATTCGACGTACCCCGCTCGCCGCCCGTCGCAACGAGCAGACCCGCCGTGCCGCCCACCAAGGCCAACCGCGCGAGCGAATCGATTCGACCTCCCCGCGATGGCTCGACCGTGATCGTGTCGTCGAAGTCGACGCGGGGCAGCGCCGTGTCGCCCACAAAAGCCCTCAAGCCCGGCCTCGTCGTTGCCAACCTTGGCAGCAAGGACCATACAAGTGTCGCAAGCGCCGGCATCAACAACATCCACAGCAATGCAACCTGCCAGTAGCGGTTCAGCGGAAAGTTCTCGATGAGTGCATAGCCCATGCGGTCGGTCGTCGGAATCGGGCTGCGTGGCCACACGTTGGCGACGGCCAGCGTGATCACCGACGCTGACCCAACCGAGACGACCACCCGCCAGAAGTACTGTGCGACCACCGAAGGCGCCCCCGCTGGAGGTGCTTCAACTAGCTCTGCCTTCGATCCGAACCAACGGTCCTTGCGTGCCAACGCGACACGTTCGATGAGCATCCACGACATCACCGTCAGCGCAGCCGATGTACCCAACGCCAGCGCAACTTGAGGCACGGTTCCCCAGGTGTCGGTGTGGCGCCCGACGTACCTAAACACGGGGAAATGCCACAGATACAGGCCGTACGAGACACGACCAACGGAACGCAGTGGCCAGCAGGACAAGACACGCCCCGCCGACCCCGCACCGTCGGCAAGCGCCAACACCACCGCCCCGGCAGCACACGCCGCGATCGTGAAACCGCCGCGGTACATAAAACCATCGAGTGGGCTCGAAGTGGAGACGAGAACAAACAGGACCACGGCCCCGGCAACCCCACACCACACCACGAGTGCTCGCCGTGGGCGCGCGTAACGGAACACGAGAGCGAGAAGACATCCAACGAGGAGCGTGTCGACACGCGTATCGGTTCGCACGAAAGCATTCGCCCAGCCAACACCGGTTTCCCAGACCTGTGTGCGGTACCACAAGATCCATACGATCGGAACCGCGACAAGAGCGAGGCGAAAACGCAGACGCCGAGAGACCGCCAACAACGCCGCCAATACGACCGGCCACACGATGTAGAACTGCTCTTCGAT
>JBJTYJ010000192.1:0-8001 GCA_046082705.1 Actinomycetota bacterium
CGTTCGATGCCTTGACGGAGATCTTCACGAGGTCGAAGCCAACTTCGTCGAAGTACGCGAGTTCCTGCATCGCCGACTCGACCATCGCGTCGGCGGTCAGTCCGCCGTGCTTTTCGTAGAGCGCAGGGTCGAGCGAACCGCCGTTCACGCCGATGCGAATGGGCACGTTGCGCTCTTTCGCCGCAGCCGCAACTGCCTTGATGTGTTCGGGCTTGCGGATGTTGCCGGGGTTGAGACGCAGGCCCTGTACTCCGGCTTCGAGGGCGGCAAGCGCCATCTTGTGCTGGTGATGAATGTCGGCGATCACCGGAACCGGTGAACGCGGCACGATCTGGGCAAGACCCTCGGCCGCCTCGACTTCGTTGCAGGTGCAACGCACGATGTCGCAACCGGCCGCGGCCAGCGCGTAGATCTGTTGCAGGGTTCCCTCGACGTCGGCCGTCTTCGTGGTCGTCATCGACTGCACGGAAACCGGCGCATCACCGCCCACGGCAACCTTGCCGACGTGAATCTGACGCGTGCGACGGCGTTCGAACATGGGCCCAGTATGGCCCGACTCAGAGCGGGTTGGTGATGTCGAGATACAGACCCACAAAGAGAAGGAACGCGAGCAGGCCGAGCACGACCGTTGTGACGGGGATCATCTTGTTCACATCGGCGCGGTAACGCGTGCCGTTGCGCGAACGAAGACGTTCGTAGGTGGCGATCGCCGCGTGCCCACCATCGAAGGGCAGCAGTGGGAAGAGGTTGAAGACACCGACGAAGACGTTCACGCTCGCCAACAGCAAAAGGACACCCTTCAGGCCTTCGCTCTCACCCAGCTGCCCGCCGATCTGACTGGCCCCCACCACCGTTGTGGGTCGGGTCTCGGGGTTCTCGTTCGGGTTCTGCAACGCGCGGATCGAGTTCATCGGGTTGAGTGCGGTGACGACGCCCTTCACCGAGTTGCCGACACTCGACACCGAGTCGCGCACCGCCCATCCGAGCGACGACAGCGGCGACTCACGCACGTAGTCCTTCGACCATGACGCAATGCCCAGATACGCAACGTCGGGATCGCGCGGATTTGCTGCAAGTTTGACGGTCTTCGTTGTGGACACTCCGTCGCGTTCGAAGGCGACGTCAATGCTGTCACCCGGCGTTCGCGAGGTGATCGCCTCGACCAGTTCATCGCGCGACGACACTGCCGAACCGCCGATCGACGTGATGAAGTCGCCAACCTGCAGGCCGAGGGCTTCGGCTGGCGAACCCGGAGCCGAAGTGAATGCAACTTCCACCCGACCCGTTTCGGCCCAACGTCCGGTCGAGGCATAGACGCCCGTGAAGATCGCCAGCGCGAGAATGAAGTGCATCAGCGAGCCGGCGGTGATGACGAGGAACTGGCGCGGGTAGCTCTTGCTGCGGTACGCGCGCTCTTCATCGCCGGGTTCGACTTCGTCGAGCACGTTCATGCCGACGATGCGCACGAATGCGCCGAGCGGAAGCGCACGCACCCCGTACTCGAGTTCCCCACGCGAACGACTCCACAGGCGCGGACCGAAGCCCATGTAGAACTGCGTCACCTTCATCCCGGTCCAGCGGGCCGTCGCGAAATGGCCGATTTCGTGCAGGAACACCGACACGAGCAGTCCGACGACGAACAGCAAGGTCCAGGCGTTTTCGAACCCGAGCCACACCAGCAATCCGAGAATGACGAGACCGGAGACGATCGCGGTCGACTTCGTCGACGGATCGGGTGAATCCGAGGGCTCGCCACCGCCGACGATGAGTTCTTGGCGCAGCCGCTGGTAGATGCCGGCCACGGCGCTACCCCGCTTCGGGGTACCCGAGGCGTCGACGCGCCGCAGCACGACCTTGACGGTCGGCTTCGAGGATGTCGTCGACGTCACGGGGGGTTGTCGGCGAATACGAGTCCATGACTGCTTCGATTGTGTCAGCAATCTGCAGCCACGGCACATCGCCGGCAAGAAAAGCCTCGACGACTATTTCGTTGCACGCGGACATGAACGCCGGCGCGGTGCCGCCGGCACGACCGGCCGCATAGGCAAGCGCAAGACAGCGGAAGGTATCGATGTCGGGTGGCATGAAATCGAGGCGACCCGTTGCAGCCCAGTCGATCGCCCCGAAGGGCGTCGCAATGCGCGACGGATAGCCAAGCGCATAGCCAATGGGGAGACGCATGTCGGGCATCGACAACTGCGCAATCGTCGAACCATCGGTGTACTCGACCATCGAGTGCACGACCGACTGCGGATGCACCACGACGTCGATCGAGTCGTAGCCGACGCCGAAAAGTTCGTGCGCTTCGATCACCTCGAGGCCCTTGTTCATGAGCGTCGACGAGTCGACCGTGATTTTCGGCCCCATCGCCCACGTTGGGTGTGCGAGCGCGTCGGCCACGGTGACCGACGCAAGGTCGGCCCGCGTGCGGCCGCGAAACGGTCCGCCGCTTGCCGTCAACACGATGCGATTCACTTCCCTGCCGGCGTCGAGCGACGAACGCAGACACTGGTGGATCGCGCAGTGCTCGCTGTCGACCGGCACGATGACCGCACCGGGAGTGCGGCGCAACGGTGCAACGACCGGCCCCGCCGCAATCAAACTTTCCTTGTTGGCGAGCGCGAGACGTTTGCCCGCGCGCAACGTTTCGAGGGTGACGGGCAATCCCGCAAACCCGACAACCGCATTCACAACCACGTCGGCAGGACCCACCACGTCGGTGAGGTTGCACGACACCTCGGCGAAGGGAAGGGCTGCGCGCACGCGCGCACGGTCGGCTTCACTGCCGACAACCACAACCGAAGGCCGGAATTCCTCGGCCTGGCGAATGACCGCGTCGACCGACGAACCGACGGCGAGGGCAACGACCTCGTAGGCGCCGCGTTCGGCGCGTACGACGTCGAGTGTTTGCGTGCCAATGGAGCCGGACGAGCCGGCGATCGCGACGCGGGTTGGGGCTACTGCACCCAAGGCTGGATGACGAGCATCAGGTAGTACGCCCCGGGTAGAACGAACAGGAATCCGTCGAAGCGGTCGAGAACACCGCCGTGACCCGGGATGAACGTGCCGAAGTCCTTCACGTCGAGATTGCGCTTGAACATGCTCTCGACGAGATCGCCGATCGGCGCCAGCACCGAGATGATGAACGCGAGGAGGATCCACTCACTCGTGCGGTCCCACGTGCCGCTCTGCGTGCCGATGATTGCAACTGCGAGGAACGTGCCCACGGTGCCACCGATCAAGCCTTCGACCGACTTCGACGGGCTGATCCACTCGCGCAATGGCGTACGTCCCGCCGTTGAGCCGACGAAGAGCGCAAACACATCATTTGCAACGACCCCCACTGCAACGATGAACAACGTGTCGGTGCCGACGTTGAAACCGGGCACCCCGAACGACTCCGTTGAGTACCGCACGATGAGCGCCGCGTAGGAACCGAGCAGACCAATCCACACCGAGGCCAGCGTGGTGATGGCGACGTTCGGCAAGGGACCACTCTGCACGCCCGGCGCACCGATGAATCCGACCGCAGCCGCAGCGAAGGCAAAGGTGAACACCAATGGCAAAGCACCATCGCCGATCCAATAGGCGGCGAGCGGACCCGCGATGCACGCCGCGATGCCGGCGAAGGTTGCCGGGCGATAACCCTTTTCCGTCACCTTGTTGAAGAACTCGACCGAAGCAAGACCGACGACTGCGACGACGAACAACATGACGGCGGCCGGCCGCCACATCAGTGCCGCGATGAACGCGGCCGCAAGGATCAACCCGGCGGTCACGGCCTGTGGAAGATCGCGGCCGTAGTTCGGACCGCGACGCTCGCGCGACGGGGCAGGACGCGCACCACGAGTCACCGGCGGACGGCCCGTCGGACCGGTGCCCGATCCCCCGCGTGGTTGGCCACCCTGGGCCGGACGCGGTTCGGGGCGACGCAGTCGCTCGTCGGTTGGGTCACTGCCAATGACGAGGCGCGCTTCGCGACGCGGTGCGGGCGTTGGTGTCGAGGGTTCCTCGTCGGAGTAGCGCACTTCACGGGTCGGCTCGTCACGGTACGTACCCGATGAGGAGTCGGCCAGGTCGTCGAAGAGCCCGAGGCGGGCCTCGGTCGTGGGTGGCGGTGCGGTTGGCTGAACCGCGGGCTTCGAGAATGTGGACCACACGTCGTCTTCGGCCACGCTCGGCTGGGGCGTGTGTGGCAATTCGGCCGTCGGCGGCTCGGTCCAGTGCGGCAGCGGACCGGTGTCGTCGCCGAACGAAATGGTCGGCGCCTTGTCATCATCGGCGAATTCGACCGTGCCGAAGTCGTCGCCGAAATCGGTGCCGTACCCGCCAGTGTCATCGCGTCGTTTGTCGTCGCTCATGTTCCAACCTTTCGATTTGGTTCGTCAGTCGATGTTGTTGGTCAGACTTCGAGAAGCTCTTGTTCCTTGCGAGCAAAGGCCTTGTCGATCAATTCCACGTGTTCGTGGGTCACCTTCTCGAGCTCCTTCTCTGCGCGCTCGAGTTCGTCTTTCGAGAGATCGCCCTCTTTCTCGGCAGTCTCGAGTGTCTTGCGTGCGTCGCGACGGATGTTGCGCACCGCGATGCGTCCGTCTTCGGCCATGCCCTTCACGACCTTCACGTATTCCTTGCGACGCTCTTCCGTGAGAGCGGGAAACGCGAGCCGAATGACGACGCCGTCGTTCGAAGGGTTGAGCCCGAGGTCGGACGCCTGGATGGCCTTTTCGATCGCCCCCATCGCGCCCTTGTCATGGGGTTTGACGACCAGCATGCGGGCCTCGGGAACCTGGAAGCCTGCGAGCTGCTGCAGCGGCACGGATGACCCGTAGTACTCGATCATGATCTTCTCGACGATCGAAGGGGTGGCACGGCCCGTGCGCACACCGAGGAACTGCCCCTGCACGTGTTCAACGGCCTTTTCCATCTTCTCGATGGCGTCGAGGATGGTTTCTTCGGTCACCCGACCAGCGTACCGACTGCCTCACCCCGGAGGATGGACTTCACGTTTCCCTGCTTCAGCAACTCGAAAACGACGATCGGCAGTTTGTTGTCCATGCAGAACGTGATGGCAGTCGAGTCCATGACCTTCAGGCCCTTGGTGATGACATCGAGGTGGCTGATGCGTTCGTATCGGGTTGCCGTTGGGTCTTTCTTCGGGTCCGAGGTGTACACGCCGTCGACACCCGAGTGTGTGCCCTTCAGAATCGCCTGCGCGGAGATTTCGGCCGCACGCAGTGCCGCGGCGGTGTCGGTGGTGAAGAACGGGTTCCCTGTGCCACCCGCGAGGATGACGATGCGGCCCTTTTCGAGATGGCGCTCGGCGCGACGACGGATGTACGGCTCGGCGACCTTGGGCATTTCGACCGCGGTCATCACGCGCGAGTGTTGGCCGACGCGCTCGAGTGCATCTTGCAGTGCAAGGCCGTTCATCACCGTTGCGATCATGCCCATGTAGTCGGCCTGCGCTTGGTCCATGCCCTGGCCGGCACCCTTCAGGCCGCGCCAGAAGTTGCCGCCACCGACGACGATGGCGATGTCGACACCGAACTCTTCGACGGCCTCGTGCAGTTCGGTTGCGATTTGATGCAAGACATTCGAGTCGAGACCAAACCCGTTCGGCTCGGCCAACGCCTCACCCGACAACTTGAGAACGACGCGGTTCCAGCGGGGCTGCGTGCGAGGTGCGCCCTTTGCCGGGGTTGCATCATTCGTCATGTGTTCGTCAGCCGATCTCCACTTGTGCGTACGACACAATCTTGGCAGAACCGATGAACTGCGTGACCGACTGCTTGTCGTCCTTGGCATACGGCTGTTCGAGCAGGCAAACGTCCTTGTAGAAACCGCCGATGCGGCCCTCGACGATCTTCGGGATCGCCGCCTCGGGCTTGCCCTCGTTGCGGGTGATCACTTCCAGCGTGGCGCGCTCTTTGTCGAGCACGTCGGCGGGTACGTCTTCACGGGCGAGGTAACGGGGGCGGGCGAAACCGATGTGGACCGCGACATCGTGGGCCAGTTCGACCGATGCGCCCGACATTTCGACGAGAACGCCGTTGACGCCACGACCTCCCTGCACGTGCAGGTACGAGTCGATGATGTTGCCGGCCGCGGCTTCGATGCGCACGACCCCGCCGAGTTCGATCTTTTCCTTCAGCGTGATCTTCAGGTCGTCGAGCTGCGCGGCGCGTTCGGCGACGGCATCGACACCCTTGTCGGCGACGAGGTTGGCGAGCGTCTCGGCCTCGGCCTTGAACGCATCAGACCCGGCGACGAAGTCGGTTTCACACTTCAGTTTGGCGATTGCGCCGACGTTGCCCTTCATGACGAGCGCGACTACACCCTGGGTGTTCTCGCGGTCATCACGCTTGGCGCTGGCAGCGAGGCCCTTTTCGCGCAACCACTGCTTGGCATCTTCGATGCTGCCGTTGTTTGCCTCGAGTGCCTTCTTGCAATCCATCATTCCTGCGCCGGTGGATTCGCGCAGGGTCTTCACGTCTTGTGCGGTGAACGACATTTCTTTGGTCAGGCTCCTGTTGCTGCCGCGGTGGGGGGTGCGGGGATGGGCTTGGGTGCTTCGGCGGGCACGGTGGCGGCGGCCTTCTTCGACGCCATGAGACGTCCTTCGAGCACGGCCTCAGCGATGACGTGGGTCATGAGGTCGTTGGCGCGGATCGCATCGTCGTTACCCGGGATCGGGAACTGGATGACATCGGGGTCGACGTTGGTATCGACGACGGCGACAACCGGAATGCCGAGCTTGTTCGCCTCGGTGACCGCAATGTGCTCTTTCATCGTGTCGAGAACGAAGACAGCGTCGGGACGGCGCGTCATTGCGCTGATGCCCGAGAGGTTCTTCTGCAGCTTGGCGAGTTCGCGGCCGAGGAGAAGAGCTTCCTTCTTCGGCATCGCCTCGAATTCACCCGAGGCAATCATGCGCTCGTATTCCTGCATCTTGCCGACGCGCTTCGAGATGGTTTCGTAGTTGGTGAGCATGCCGCCCAGCCAACGCTCGTTCACGTACGGCATCCCGCAGCGGTTGGCGTGGTCGCGGATCGGGTCTTGCGCCTGCTTCTTCGTGCCGACGAACAGAACCGAGCCGCCGTTGGCGACGAGGTCGCGCACGAACACGTACGCGTTTTCGATGCGGTCCATCGTCTGTTCGAGATCGATGATGTAGATGCCGTTGCGCTCTCCGAAGATGAAACGACGCATCTTGGGGTTCCAACGGCGGGTCTGGTGTCCGAAGTGACATCCAGCCTCGAGCATTTGTCGCATGGTGACGACGGCCATGGTGTTCTCCTCTCCTGTGGTTAGGGGCCCGGCCCCCGCGCCGAAGCGACCACAGGTGGGAGAACCGAGCAATGACGTTGTGAGTTGTTCAACCGGATCGGGTGACCCGGCCGACGGGCAAGGCTAACGGGGGCGGGCTCCGGAGCCACCAATCGCGCCCGTTTTCGCTGCAGGCCGAACAGCGGGGCCGGGTCGACGTAGCGGCTCTCGCGGCGGGGGCCGACCCGAAAACCCACATACAGCGCGTCCATCGCACGACCGATTGCACGACCCGCCTCGATGCGATCACCGCGGGCGACGGCAACCGATACCACTCCCCCGATGACGGACTTCAGCGATGGCTCAGCCGCCGTGGCGACCACCACATAGGTGAGGCCACCCACGGGTCCGACGAATTCGACGGTCCCCGCCACCGGAGCCACCACCGTCAATCCACGCACTGTCGCGACCTCCAGGCCCCGGTTGCCCTCGCATCGGATGCACGCGGGAGGCCGGAACCAGTCGGTCACCCGACCGTCGACGGGAAAGGTGGCCGGCAAAGCCAGGCACACCGCGGCGAGCGCCGCGATCATGCCCAACACGCCTCAAAAGTCGGCGGCTGCCAGTCGCGACCGAAGTTGCAGGACCGCTTTCGAGTGAATCTGCGAGACACGGCTCTCGGTGACACCAAGTACTTCGCCGATCTCGGAAAGCGTGAGGTTCTCTTCGTAATAG
>JBJTYJ010000193.1:0-17895 GCA_046082705.1 Actinomycetota bacterium
CCTTCAGCGGCAGGGACGCCCGCTCACCACGAATGATCACTTCGTGCTGGTCGGGGTCGAGTTGCACGTCGCCGACGACGAGTGCACCTTCGGTCAGTTCACCTGCGCGATCGAGCGGCGCGCGACGCATGACGGCTCGCATGCGGGCGACCAGTTCACGCAACCGGTAGGGCTTGGTGATGTAGTCGTCGGCCCCCACTTCCAACCCAACGACGGTGTCGATCTCGGCGCCCTTGGCCGTCACCATGATGATCGGCACCTGCGAACGCTTGCGCAACTGCCGACAGACGTCGATTCCCGACACCTTGGGCAACATCACGTCGAGCAAGACAAGGTCGGGGCGAATGATGTCGAACAGGTCGAGAGCCGCCTGACCGTCGGTGGCAACCTGCACCCGAAAACCTTCACGCGCAAGTCCAACGCGGAGGGCATCGACGAATGACTCCTCGTCTTCGACGATGAGGACGACAGGGTTGTCCATGAGCCCAGTCTGTCGCCCGCTCAGCCAAGAGACAAGGGAATACGCAGCGTGAACGTTGAACCTTCACCTTCACGTGACCTGACGTTCACTTCGCCGCCATGATTCGTAGCGACGTGGCGCACGATGGCAAGTCCGAGACCGGTCCCGCCGGTCCCTCGTGAACGTGCCACATCAACCCGATAAAACCGCTCGAAAATCCGGTCGATGTGCTCACTGGGGATCCCAACGCCTGTGTCGTGCACCACGACAATCAGCGATCCCTCACTCAACCGCGCTTCGACCCCCACTGAACCATGCGGATCGGTGTATTTGATCGCGTTCTCGATGAGATTGCTGACCGCGGTCTGAATCTGGCGTGGGTCAACGGATGCGCGAACCGAGGCGACCGCCTCACCGGCAATGCCCTCGGCTTGGACCAGGTTGAGCGATACCTGCTTTGCATGCGCCACGTGTTCAAAGCGTGAAACGACTTCCGCCAGCAAACGGGTCACGTCGACTTCTTCACGATGCGAGACTCCGACGAACTCGATACTGGCAAGCTCCAACAGATCGTCGATGATCCTTGCGACGCGCGTCGTCTCATCAATCATGCGGTCGGCAAGATGACGCAAGGTTTCATCGCCCGAGACGAGTTCAGCACGTATCGCATCCGCCAAGATGGAGAGCGCACCAACCGGGGTCTTCAATTCGTGACTGATATTTGCGACGAAGTCGGTTCGCACGCGATCAGTGAGCACCCGTTCGGTGAAATCCTCGACCACAACGAGGCCGCCACCGTTGACGAGTGGCACCGTCCGTATTTCGACAGTTCGCGCCGGTGGCCCCACCAAATCAAGTGTCCGACTTGCGTTCTGACCTCGCAGTCCGCGTTTCGAGAGACTGAGAATCAAGTCGTTGATGTCATCTGCGTTCGGACCGTCACCAATCAATCCATAGACGCCACGGCTGCGCCAAGTCTCCGTTTCATCCGGAGAAAAAATAACCACCCCGAGCGAAAGGGCGTTCAGGGCCGTTCGAAACTGCTCAAGCGACATCGCCGCAACAGCGGGGGTGTCGATCTGAACCAAATCATGTTGAACTCGACGACGAAACACCGACGGATTATCTCAATCTTTCTTGAGCGAATTCCAGCGCCCGAGATGATCGGCCCATGACATCAGTCCAAGGACCACGTACGCAACGCTAATCGTGATTCCCACCCACCTGAACTGCTCGGGGCATGGCCACACAAGAACACCACACACCATCGCGAAAACGAAGAACACGATCGCCCGGCGATCAACCCATGTATTCACGACAACACCGCCACGATTCCGTACGTGCCCGCTGCCACGATGGCTGAGCCCGGGATGGTCAGCACCCATGCCCACACCACTCGCCTCGCAACTCCCCACCGCACGGCAGAGAGGCGCCGAGCCGAACCGACTCCCACGATCGCACCGGTCACTGTGTGCGTTGTTGACACAGGAATTCCCTTTGCAGAGGTGAAGAACAGTGTGATCGCGGCGGCCGTCTCCGCAGCGAATCCGCCCATCGGCTGAAGTCGTGTCAACTTATTGCCCATCGTCTTCACGATCTTCCAGCCACCAAACAACGTACCCAAACCGATCGCCGTGTGCGCTGAAAGAACTACCCACATAGGGACATCTGCATCATCGCCAAGCTTCCCCGCGCCAATGAGAAGCGCAAGAATCAGGCCCATGGTCTTCTGCGCATCGTTGGCTCCATGACCGAGACTGAAAGCCGCAGCCGAGACCAATTGCAGTTTGCGAAAGACTCGATTCGTCATCTCGACATGACGTACGGCTGAAACCAGCCACATCAATCCGATGATCGTGACAAGCCCCAAACCCATGCCGACCAACGGCGAATAGACGATGAAGACGCCGGTCTTCTTCAGACCATCGAGAAGCACGACGTGACCACCGGCCTTCGCTACGCCGGCACCGATCATTCCGCCGATCAAGGCATGCGAGGACGAACTGGGCAACCCGAGCCAGGCCGTGAGGACGTTCCAGAAGATGGCGCCAACGAGTCCCGCGAAGATAACGCCGATCGAAATCACGTCAGGGTTGACCACACCCTTCGCAATCGTCTTCGCAACCTCCGTTCCGAGCACGGCGAATGCGATGAAATTCCAGAATGCCGCCCACGCCACTGCCTGCAGCGGGCTGAGGACGCGCGTCGCCACCACTGTCGCAATCGAATTGGCTGCGTCGTGAAACCCGTTGACGAAGTCGAAAATCAGCGCAAGACCGACAACCGACCAAAGGAGCAACTCAGCCATGGCTAGGCGTGTTTCACGGAAATTGACTGCACGAGGTCGGCGACATTCTCCACCGAATCAATCGCTCGTTCAATGGCCTCAACGATTTCCTTCCAACGGAGAATGTCGAGCGCATCGTGACGACCCGAGAACAACTCCCCCGTCACGCGACGAAAGACGCGGTCGGCCGATGACTCGAGTTGATCGATTGCATCAACGAGTTCACTGATACCGCGCATCGACGAAAGTCGGTCCATCAACTGCATGTTTGAACGCGTGATTTGTTCGAGAATGTCCGCCAACTCGAAAAGACCGGGCAATTCAGCCGTCACCCTGTGAAGGAACACCAAATCGGCAGCGGCAAAGATCTCGTCGGTAACGTCGTCGAGAGAAGTCGCCAGCGCTTGAATGTCCTCACGATCGAATGGGGTGACGAGCGAACGCTCGAGCCGACGATTCACCTCACGAACGAGTTCGTCGGCCTTTCGTTCGGCAACCATGAGCGCATCGACCTCGACCTCGGCTGGCGGGAGCGAATGGAGCATGCCCACCAAACGCGCGGAGCAGTCATGTGCAATCGAAGCCGCCTCTTCGAAAAGTGGGAAGAATCCTTCGTCGCGCGGGATGATACGAAAAGCCATGGTCGAAACCTATTGCAACCGAAACCGCCTCAACGAAACGCCCACGTAAGCACGCCGGACCTTGCGAAAGAACTTTCAGGAGTTGGGGTCAACCCGCGGAATTCCACCGGAGCCGTCGAGGCCGGTCTTTGCCCGGTGCCGATCCGCACCCTTGGCCTCGGGCCGCCACCCATCGACGAGAAATCGCACTCGCTCTCCCACATTGACCGAGTGGTCGCCGATTCGCTCGTAGAACCGCGCAACGACCGCCAACTGGATGGCAACTTGCAGTTCAATCTTCCCAGCTGCGTGGCTTTCAAGCACGGCCTGCACGAACTGTCGCTGAAGCCCGTCGAGAAACGAGTCCATGTCGTCGAGGGCCGCAGCCTTTGCGACGTCACTGGTTTCGAACGAATCAAGGGCCGACATCATGAGTTGTCGCGCCTGCACGCTCATCTTTGCAATCAATTCGGTGAGATCGGAAGGAAGTCGATGTCCGTAGATACGACGAGCGGCCTTGGCGATGTTCACCGTTAGGTCAGCCGAACGCTCAATATCACCGATCATTTTCAAAATCGCCACAAGCTGCCTCAGCTCACCCGCGACGGGTGCCTGCAAAGCAAGCATTCGATAGCAATGGTCCTCGAGTTCGACTGACTTCGCATCAATCTCGTCATCGCTCAGAATCAGGTACTCGGCACCTTCAAGGTCGCCGGCGAGAAGAACCTGCGTTGCGCGGTCGATCGCATCAATGACCGAACGTGTGACACCAGCGAGGTCGGCGCGCACACCGGCCAACTCGGTATGAAATCCCTTCCTGAGTTCTTCCATCACTCCTCCGTCCAAGACCACACCGATCCACGTATGCCGCAAATCTAAGTTGGCGCAAGCAACGGTTCATGCAACCGGCGGTGAACGTAGGGTGAACTGTTGGCCCGAACGCACCCACCAGTAGCGGGTGCTCTGGGACTGGGGCTCAGGCGCTGACGGTGCCGAGGTCCCATTCGATCGAGATCAACTCGCGCTCGGCATCGCGGGCCACGCGCTCGCTGTTGCGGCGGAACTGCGGGTCGTCGCGGGTAATGAGAACGAGGCGGGCAAGCACCCGGGTCCGGAACTCCTCGAGGAGGGTCCGATCGCCGTAGTCGCCATAGACCTCCCAGTGGGGCGCCACGGGGCCCAGGTACACGATGCGGGCATGGGCACGGGGCGGCTCGTTGGTGGTGATGTCGGACACGGGGCACCTCTCAAGAAGTTCAGGTCAAAAGGTCTGACTGACCGCCTCAGGCTACCCGCGTGTGGGCCCCGACGGTCCCGGGAACTTTTGTCCCGCCCCCGTCGTCAGAAGGGACATGAGCCGCACAGCAGGACACATGATCAAGCCCCGCACCCAGATTGAGGTGCTCTCGCTCCCCTTCGTCGGGAACTTTCGCAACACCGAATGGATGGACCTCAGCCTGTGCCGCGACAACGCCCCCGAGATCTTCTTTCCCTCCGATGGCGCCGGCGTGGAAAAGGCCCGCAAGATCTGCGGTCGCTGCGAAGTGAAGGACCTGTGTCTTGAGTACGCGCTCGTCGAAGAAATCGAGCACGGCGTGTGGGGCGGTGCGAGCGAACGCGAGCGTCGCCGCATCAAAAAGCGTCGCCGCGACGGCGCGGCCTGACGCGCGCGCTTCTCGTTTACTTCTTGTCGGCGTCGTCGGCCTGACCGTCGGCAAGACCCTTTTTGAATTCCTTCTGGGCCTGACCGAGGTTCTTCGCCAGTTTCGGCAACTGTGAGCCACCGAAGAGAACGAGGACGATCACTGCGACGATGATCAGTTCAGGGCCGTCGAGAAAAGCGAACATAAGAAGAACCTACCACCGCATTTGCCCAAGTAGAAAAGGGTCGTGCTGGAGTGCGTGATCAACGTCAGCGAGGGCAGGGACACCGGTCTCGTCTCCCGTCTCGCAGAATCCGTCTCCGGTGAACCCACACGACAGCTGCTCGACATCCACTCGGATGCCGACCACAACCGCAGTGTTTTCACCCTGGTCGGAATCGATGCGCCCCGGGCCCTGACGCGACGCTGCGTCGAGCTGCTCGACATCTCCGACCACTCCGGCGTTCATCCGCGACTCGGCGTCGTCGACGTCGTTCCATTCGTCGCGCTCGATGGTTCGTCACGGCACGACGCTCTGACGGCACGCAACGACTTCGCGTCATGGGCGGCCGACGAATTGCGTCTACCTGTTTTTCTCTACGGACCCGAACGCACCCTGCCCGACATTCGTCGCGGTGCGTGGACGACGCTGCTCCCCGACCACGGGCCCAACGTTCCGCATCCCACGGCAGGCGCGGTGTGTGTTGGTGTGCGGCCGGTACTGATCGCCTACAACGTGTTGCTCGCCTCGTCGGATCTCACGCTGGCCAAGGGCGTCGCCACACGAGTACGTCGACCGGGGCTGCGCACGCTCGCATTCATGGTTGGCGGTGCCGCACAGGTGAGCATGAACATCGTCGACGCCGACGAAATCAGCGTTTCTGCGGCCTACGATGCCGTTGCTGCCGAGGCCGCGACATTGGGAATCCGCGTCGTAAAAGCAGAACTTGTCGGTCTTCTCACCGAACGACATCTACTGATGAACGACGAAACTCGCTGGGCACAACTCGACATCGGACCCGACCGCACGGTCGAGTCGCGTCTCAGATGACTTTTTTGTTGGCCTGAGCGCGTGCCCGACGCAAGCGGCGACGCTCGCGCTCGGAAAGCCCGCCCCAAATGCCGAACTTCTCACCGTTGACCAGTGCATATTCGAGGCACTCGCCGCGCACGACGCAGCCCCGGCACACTTCCTTGGCCTCGCGGGTCGATGCACCGCGCTCGGGAAAGAAAAGATCAGGATCGACGCCGAGGCAGTTCGCCTCGTCTTGCCAGCCACGCTCGGTGCTGAGCTCTGAATTGTCCGCAGATTCGTGTTCTGGGAATTGCTTGGATTGCCTCCCGTCCTGCACTCACCGACATCCACCGTCGCCCTCCGGCTCGTGTTGACCGGACGCTGTCCCCCAACTTGCGGCATGCCCGTGATGGCAGGCTTGTAATTACAACGTTGACATTGTGCCAAATCCTTGCAAAATAAGCAAGTTCGCATGTGACGCGGCGAAAGAGGCCAAAAAAATCGGTACTTTTGTGACCTCGACCCTCTGAAACCCTTGTGGGACAGGGGTTTCAGAGATCAGCGTGCGCGCGAGAGTCGGCGCTTGTGCTCGATGAAGTCGACGAGGACGTAGTCGCCCAATGTCTCAGGTGTCGTGAAGAACGCACGGCCGTGGTTCATCTCGGTGATGCGTTCGATGAAGGAACGCAGACCGCTCGTCGCGTCGAGCATGAACGTGTTGATCACGATCTTCTCGCGCGTGCAGCGCATCACTTCGGCGAGCGTCGCCTCGATCGTTTCGCGCACCGGCGGATAGTTGAAGTACACGTCGCCGTTGCGGGTGATGTGCGCCGTTGGCTCGCCGTCGGTGACCATGATGATCTGCTTCGTACCGTGCTGCTTGGCCAACAGTTGCCGAGCGAGCATGAAACCGTGCTGCATGTTGGTGCCGTAGACGAAATCCCATGACACCGATGGAATCTGTGCGGCGGTGAGAATACGCGCGGACTCACTGAAACCGACGAGGCCGATGTAGTCGCGCGGGTACTGCGAGGTGATCAAGGAGTGCAGTGCCATCGCAACTTTCTTCGCAGGTAGGAAGTTGTCGCGCATCGGCATCGACATCGACAGGTCGATCATGAGGACGGTCGACGTGGTCGTGACGTGCTCGGTGCGCTCGATCTCGAAGTCGTCGGGCTCGAGGCGCACCGGCGTGCCGCCCCCCTGTCGACGCAGGGCATTGCGCAGGGTCTGTTGCAGGTCGAGGCGGAACGGGTCGCCGTACTCGTACTGCTTGGTTTCGTACATGCGCTCGTGGCCGCCACCCGACTCGCGCATCTGGTGCTGGCCGATCTTGTCCTTTGCCAGCTTGTTGAAGAGATCGCGCAGCGCGTTCTGGCCGATCTTGCGCAGGCCCTTCGGGGTGAGCTCCAGGCGCCCCTCGGTCTGGTTGATCAAACCCTCGTCCTCGAGCATTTTCGTCAGTTGTGCCAGGCGTTCGAGTGACTGCGCCGCGTTCTCGCCGAGCAGCTCGCGCACCCTGTCCATGTCGGCTTCAGCGAGCGCCCCGGGGTTCGTGGCATTGCGCATGAAGTTCTCGAGTTCCTCGAGGCCCGACAGTTCCTGCATTGCCTGCATGGCTTCACCCATACCCATGGGCTGCTCGCCGCGGAAGTCGTAACTGCGCTCCCAGCCAGCCTGCGGGGCCATGTTCTGCAGGTGCTCACCCAGACGGTTGGCCTGCCACTGCATGTCCATGTCGCCGAGCAACTGCTCGGACAACTGCTGCAACTGCGCCCGCTGTTCGGGCGTCATCGAGTTCATCATCGCCTGCATCTGCGCCATGCGCTCGGCGAGCAGTTCGATCAGCTCTTCGATGTTCTGCGGGTTCTCGGGGAAGAAGTCGCCGAACTCCGACATGAACTCGTCGAAGCGCGGGTCGTCGCCGTTTGCGTGACGGTCGAGCATGTCGTTCAGCGCCGACATCATGTCCTTCATGCGCGCCATGTCCTGCGGGGTCATGTTCTGCATCGCGCCCGACATCTGGTCGACGAACTGTTGCATCAACTGTTCGCGTAGCTTGTCCATCAGCTCTTCGAAACGCTGCTGCGCCTCGGCCGATTCGAAGTTGTAGTTCTGTAGACCACGCACCTTGCCGGCAAGGTCGGATGGCAGCATCTCGAGTTCCATGTGCTTCTCGGCTGCGGCATTGCGCGCGTTGTCGGCACGGCGTTCGTCGCCGCTCGCGTCGGCTTCCGACACGTTGCGGTCGAGTTGGTGACGCTCTTCATCGACGATGTCGTCGAGTGCGTCGGAGATTTCCTTGTAGACACCACCGAGATCCGAACGTTCGAGGATTTCCTCGCGGCGTTGACGCACCTTGTCGAGCATCTCGCGCAGCCCGGCGATGCGCTCGCCGTTGCGGTCGTTCATGCCCTGCTGCATGATGCGACGCAGAGCGCTGTTCACGTCGCCGTGGTACAGCAGGTCGTCGGTGACCGCCTCGAGCAGCGAATCTGCATCGAGTTCGAAACCCTTTTGCGTTCCGTCCCAACGGGAATAAGTGAAACGGGTCGACATGAAACAGAACCTACTTGGCGTAACCTGAGGGTGCATGCGCGTCCCCCGCACCTTCGCCTTCGTCGACCTGTCGGGGTTCACCCATTTCACCGAAACCCAGGGAGACGACGCCGCAGGCAAGCTTCTCGCCTCGTTCCGGGCCGTCGCACGCGATGTCGCCTCCGAACGCGGTGTCCGCATTGCCAAGTGGCTGGGTGACGGCCTCATGATCGTCTCGGTCGACCAGGTCGACGCCGTCATCTTCTCCATGGAACTCCAGCGCCGCGCCGCCACGGTGTGCGCGCCGCTCTCCCTGCGCATCGGCCTGTCCACGGGCTACGCCCTCTTGTTCGAGGGCGACGACTACATCGGCTCGGCGGTCAACACCGCCGCCCGTCTTTGCGACGCCGCAGGCGCCTTCGAGGTGCTCATCCCCGTCGACCAGGTCGAGGACCTACCCGACGGCGTGCACACGATTCCGCACGCCCCGCTCGACCTGCGCGGCTTCAGCGAACCCGTCGCGGTGTACACCTTGTCGGGTGATCCGGTCATTGCCGACCGCAACGACACGGGTGAACTCTGGACCCGTTCGCCCTTCGTGATGTGACAGCCCTCGGCGTCCGCACCACATTCATCTCCGATCCGGTGCGCCGCGAATCGGCGATCGCCGATGTCGCCGCGCTTGCCACTCGCGGTTTCACGGCATTGCGTGTGCGCATCAACTGGTCCGAGGTGTGCCCCACCGAGGGCCGCGTCGACGCCAAATACGTCGACGAACTCACCGAGTTCGTCGCTCGTGTCACGGCGATGGGTGTCGAAGTGTGGCCGACCTTGTGCGGAAACCGCCTGCCCGGTTGGTTCCTGAACGAAGGCGCGTTCGCCGACCCGAAGGCAACCGAGCGGTTCTGGCCGCGCTACGTCGACGTCCTGGCAGGTGCCATCGCCGACATTGCCAACGGATGGATCCCCTTCGAGACACCCGTCGCGTTGCTGCACGAAGGTTGGCGCGTCGGCACGCGCGACCCGGGCGTGGCCGACGAGGCAAAATTCGCCGACGCATTCGGCGGCCTCGTACGCAGCCTCGCTGCAACGGCGCGACTGCTGGCCGGTGCACGCATCGACTTCGGATTCGACGTTGCTCACGCGGGTGCGACGAATGAAGTCGTCACCGTGTTCCGTGACGCGTTGTTGCGCGGTCGCCTTGAAATACCCGGCCGTGTCGCGCGCGACCTCGCCGGTCTCGAGCGCGGCTTCGGAGGTGTCGCGCTCTCGTTCCCTGACCGGGCGGCGCTTGCATCGGGCGATGCGTTGCATCGCTGGCGCGACGACGTCGTGAAACGGATCTACGCGACGGCCGAGCGCTTTTCGCCACTCGACGTTTCGGTTCTCGCCGTTCCCGACACGGCGACCGACGCCGAACACGCCGACCTCTTCGACACCGTTCGATCACTCGTCGCCGAGACGTGCGATGGCGGTGCGCATCTACGACACGTTTGGCTGGGCGACACCTCGGCCGTCACAGGACTCGTCGCCGCACTGCCCGAGGGTCAGGCCTTGGGTTTGTAGGTTCGGGTTTGTAGGTCGCACTCAACCCCGCCCCGAGCCAACGCCAAGTAGCGTCGTCACGCAATGACAATCCTCTGGACACCCGATCCACATGTGGTGGCTCGAACGAACATGGCGAGATTTCTCGATGCCATCGGCCTGCCCGACTCCGATGCGGCTCGACGTTTCGCGCTCGACGACAGCCCCGCCTTCTGGGACGCGATCTGGCGTTTTTGTGGCGTGCGCGGTGAAAGCGGGGCGCGACCGGCGGTGGTTCATGGCTTGGGACCAAGGAACACCTCCTTTTTCCCCGACGCTCGACTCAACATCGTCGAAACCCTGCTGCAACACCGAGCGGGATGCAACGAGGACGAAGCAATCGTCGAAGTGGACGAGTCGGGCGGTCGTCGGGCGACGTCATGGCGACAGCTCCGCGAAGACGTCGAAGCCGTCGCGATGGCACTCGCCCTCGATGGCATTGGGCCGGGGCACAGAGTCGCGGCATGGATGCCGAACGTGCGCGAGACCGTCGTTTTGTTTCTGGCCACGATGAGAGTCGGTGCAACCTTCACTTCAACCTCCGCTGATTTTGGCGCCCACGGCGTCATCGAACGCTTCGGACAGACCGCCCCAACGGTTCTGCTCGCATCAAGCCACTACCACTATGCGGGCCGGCGCATCGACCTCACCGACGCGCTCGCGACGATCCGTACCGCTCTTCCTTCGCTCGTTCGCACCGTCGTCGTCGGCGACTGTCCGCCGGGCGCGACACCATTCAACGAATATCGCGGGCGTGCAGAACAAGGCATCGTCGAGACGGCGCCGCTCCGACAGTTTTCCTTCGATCACGAAGGCTCCATTCTGTACACGTCGGGAACCACAGGAAAACCCAAGTGCATCGTCCACAGGGCCGCAGGTGTTCTTCTCACGCACATGAAGGAACAACAACTTCACTGCGACGTTCGGCCGGGAGATCGCGTCTTTTATTTCACGACGTGCGGGTGGATGATGTGGAACTGGTTGGTGTCGATGCTCGCATCGGGAGCGACGATCGTGCTCTACGACGGCAGCCCGACCCATCCACGCATCGACCGCTTGTGGGATATGTGCGAAGCCGAGCAACTCACCTTGTTCGGCACGTCGGCGAAGTTCATCGATGCGAACCGCAAAGCCGGCGTCGAGCCTCGACCATCGCGTGACCTGTCCGCGCTGCGAACGGTGTGCTCGACCGGTTCACCGCTCGCTCCCGAGGGTTTCGACTGGGTTTCACGGAATCTCGGCGACGTCCACCTCGCATCCATCTCCGGAGGAACCGATCTCTGCGGGTGCTTCGTCGGTGGTGACCCGACAAAGCCGGTGGTGCGCGGTGAAATCCAAGCCGCGATGTTGGGGATGGACGTACGCGTGGTCGACGACGATGGACGCGAACTTGTCGACGCGGTCGGCGAGCTCGTCTGCGCGAACGCTTTTCCGTCGGTGCCCCTCGGATTCTGGGGCGACGACGGTTCGCGCTTTACCGACACCTACTTCTCACGCTTTCCCGGCCTGTGGACGCACGGTGACTTCGCGACGCGAACTTCACACGGCGGATTCGTCATTCATGGGCGTTCCGACGCAACGCTGAACGTATCCGGTGTGCGCATCGGCACCGCCGAGTTGTACGCGGTCGTCGAGGAGGATCCGGCCGTTGTCGAATGCCTCGCTGTCGGACAGCCATGGGATGACGACACGAGAATCGTCCTCTTCGTCGTACCTGCCCTGGACAACGAATTCAACGAAACGGAACAGTCGCGTCTGCGTGCGCTCATTCGCGCGCGGCTGACGCCTCGCCACGTCCCTGCCGTCATGGTTGCCGTGCCCGAACTTCCCCGTACACGGTCGGGAAAGCTGAGCGAACTTGCGGTTGCCGACGTCGTGAACGGTCGACCGGTGCGGAACACCGATGCGCTCGCCAATCCCGATTGCCTCGTCCACTTCGTTCTCTAGACTGCCGACATGGCAGCGATTCTCCTGCGCAACGGCGACGTCATCGACGGTACGGGCACGGTCCCGCAACGCAACACCTCCGTCCTCACCGACGGGGACAACATCGTCGCCCTCGGTGCCGATGCCGAAGAGCTCGCCGCCGATTCCATGCGAGACGTGAAAGTCATCGACGCAACCGGGCTCACCGTGATGCCCGGTCTCATCGACGCCCACGTTCACGTCACTCTCGGCGAGCCCGCAAGCAACGACGAACTGTTCAACCGACGTGAGCCCATTTCTGCCGCACTCCTTGCGGCGCACAATGCACGCAAGATTCTGCGCGCGGGTGTCACGAGCTTTCTCGACGTCGATGGACTGTTCAACATTGGTCCCGCGCTTCGCGACGCAATCGAGGCGGGCGTCACCGAGGGACCCCGGATGAAATCCGGAACCTTCGCGCTCATGACCGCGGTGGGTGGCACCGCAGGACGCATGATTCCAAACGAAGGAACCGCCGGCTACGCCGAGGTCGTGCGCAGCAAGGAAGAGATGGTCCGTGTCGTGCGCCGCCAGGTGAAGGACGGTGCCGACATCATCAAGATTCATGTGACCGGCCTCATTCCGGCACGCAAGGGCGAGATCCAGGTATGGACACGCGAGGAATTGAAGGTCGTGTGCGATACCGCCCACGATCTTGGGGTTCGCGTCACCGCCCACAGCCGCGGTGACCAAGCCACGCTCGACTGCGCCCTTGCCGGCGTAGACATCATCTGGCATGCATCGTTCCTGGGCGAGCGCGCCCTCGAGGCGATCGTCGACAACAAGGTCAGCGTTGGTCCAGTGTTCACGTTCCTCGCCAACCTCGCCGAGTACGGATCGAAGGCCGGTGCAACCGCAGGCGCCCAAGCGGTCTTTGCCGGAGAAATGGAAGAGACAGGCGCTCGGCTCCGCCGCGCATACGACGCCGGCGTGCCTCTTCTCTGCGGTTCGGAGAGCGGGTTCTCCATCACGCCCTACGGCAACTGGCATGCACGCGAGATGGATGTCTTCGTCAACCAACTCGGTCTCAGCCCGCTCGAGGCCATCTCGTGTGGAACCTCGACGAATGCGATCGCCCTCGATCTGCAGGGCGAGATCGGCGTCATCAAGCCGGGCGCCAGGGCCGACGTCCTCGTGATCGATGGCCACCCCGAGGCCGACATCACCGTTCTCGGTGACAAATCGCGATTCCGACATCTCCTCTCCCGGGGCCGCGAGGTCGATCTGACCCCGATTCCCGAGCGCTCGGCCCTGCGTGGCGAGCGGGTCGAGGCTTGGTCGGCGGTTCCCCTCACCTGGGATCTCGTTCACCCGTAAAATCGTGGAGCACCGTCGGGGTGCAGAACGGGTGGGCATGACGGGTGAAGACCGCAATTGTGACGGGGGCCGCTGGCGGCATTGGAAGTTCGATCTCGCGGAGACTCGAGCACGAGGGCTACCGCGTGGTTCGTATCGATGTCGCAGGAGCCGGGCTCGAGGTCACCCTCGACATCACCGACGCCGACGCCGTTGACCGTGCAATCGCGGGCCTCGATTGCACCCCCGACGTCGTGGTGAACAACGCCGGCATCGTTCGCTTTGGACCCCTTCTCACCCAGTCCCACTCCGACTTTCGATCGGTTGTCGAGGTCAACCTCATCGGTACGTTCAACGTCGCACGGGCCGCGGCCGTGCGCATGATTGCCGATGGCGTTGCTGGTTCGATCATCAACATCACGTCGATGAACGGAGTCGCACCGGGCCCGAACGGCGGCTCATACGGCGCAACGAAATCCGCGGTCGCGCTCCTCACCCAACAGATGGCAATCGAATGGGGTCCACACGGTGTCCGCGTGAATGCCATCGCACCGGGCCTCATCAATGCCGGCATGGGCGCGCCCATCTACGCCGATCAACGGGCACGGGAGGCTCGCGAAGGCGCGGTGCCCCTCGGCCGTCTCGGGTCGGGGGACGACATCGCAAATGTCGTCGCTTTCCTCTGCTCGCCCGATGCTTCGTACATCACCGGGCAAAACCTTCTCGTCGACGGAGGGGTCACGATGTCCGTCATCAGTCGCCTGCCGCGGCCGCAGTCAGTTGATTCGGTGGGCACGGGGGAAGCTCGCTGATGCGACAGGTCGCGGGTCTTTCCGTCGTCGTCACCGGTGGCGGATCCGGCATCGGAGAGGCTGTCGCCCGCCGATTCGTTGCCAACGGCGCTCGCGTCACCATCTGCGGACGCAGAGAGTCGAAAGTGCGAGCGGTTGCCGACGATCTCGGTTCTGCATGTACATGGCTCGTCGCCGACGTCACCGCGGCAAAGGATCGATCGGCAATCGTCGATACCGCAGTCGCACACGGTGGCGCAATCGATGTCCTCGTTTCGAATGCCGGCAACATGTGGCGTCGGTCCGTCGAGGAGTGGTCCGACGAGGGACTCGCGTCGATCCTCGCCACTAACGTGATCGGAGGAATGATGCTGACCCAGGCGGCACTTCCCCACCTTGTCGCTTCGCGCGGAGCGGTCATTTTCATCGGCAGCATCTACACGAAGCGTGCCTATCCAGGGGCGGCTCCCTATGCAATCACCAAGGGTGCAATCGAGACTCTCACCCGAGTTCTGGCAGCCGAACTCGGTCCACGTGGCGTCAGAGTCAATGCCGTGCGACCGGGTGCAGTACCGACGGAAATCAACGAACGATCGGGCGATGTGACCCACGACGAGGCCATGGCCCGACTCGCTTCGATGGCTTCGCACCACGTACTCGGTCGCATCG
This sequence comes from Actinomycetota bacterium, assembly GCA_046082705.1. Taxonomy (GTDB): domain Bacteria; phylum Actinomycetota; class Acidimicrobiia; order Acidimicrobiales; family Ilumatobacteraceae; genus F1-20-MAGs119. The sequence continues at coordinate 14,869 of JBJTYJ010000193.1, forward strand.
GAACCACGGACGAAATCGCCGAATGTGTCGAGTACATCGCCCTCGCCGAATGGACAACCGGGGCCGTCGTCAGCGTCGACGGTGGGCTCAGTCTCGGCGTCATCACCGAACAAGCGAAAGAGAAATGATGGAAACCTTCACAGTCACGACGTTCGAAGACGCACGCGACGTCTACCGTCACAAGGATCTGCGTCAGGCACTCTACGACGCGGGGGAAATCGTCATGGGCGGCGTACTCGTGAACCTCCACGGCGACGAGCATCGTGCGCGCCGACGTCTCGAAAATAGACTCTTTCGGCGGGAGACACTGGTTCGTTACGAGCGCGATTTTTTCCCGAGCATCATCGACGACACTCTCGCTCCGCACGTTGCGCGCGGTTCCGTCGAACTCGTGCATCTGTCACACCAGTTGATGATGAATCTTGCTGCGTTGAACGCCGGCATCGACCGGCCCGCCGGAACACCGGACGAGACGAACCGACTGTATTCGTACATGATGAAGTTCATCGAGGGCGCGACACTCGCCCACACTCTCCGCGATCCCGACGAAGTCAAGACCGAAGTTCGCGAATCGATGGGAAAATTCGAGTCTGAATTTCTCGTTCCATCGATCAATCGGCGTCAAGACCTCATCAACAAGTGGCGCACGGGCGTAATCGGCGAGGAAGACCTGCCGCTCGACATTCTCACCGTTCTCCTGCGCAACGAAGACGCGCTGCACATCGACCAACAAACGCTGGTTCGGGAAATCGCCTTCTTCCTTCTTGCGGGCGCCCACACTTCGGCGACGGCATTCGTTCGAACCATCGACAACCTGTTTGCGTGGCTCGACAAACATCCCGAAGACGCCGGGCTCGTCCGGACAAACAGAGAATTCGTTCAGCATGCTGTCTACGAGACGATCAGACTCAATCCATCGAGCCCGACGGGCATGCGGAGAGCGCTCGCTGACGTCACATTGCGCAACGGCACCGTGGTTCCCGCGGGGTCGACCGTTGTCATTGATCTCATGTCCGTGAATCGCGATCGGTCGGTATTCGGTGCTGATGCCGCAGAGTTCAATCCTCACCGCGGCGAACAAGGCCCGGGCGTCAGCCGCTGGGGCTTGTCCTTCGGTTCGGGTATGCATGCTTGCATCGGTCAGGAACTCGCAGCAGGCCTGAACGAACGATCGGCGGAAACCGCCGACTACGAATACGGACTTTCCACTGTTGCCGTGCAGGCGATGTTTGATCGTGGCGCGAAACCCGACCCGACCCGACCAGCAACCATCGACACCGCGACAAGTCGCCCGTACTGGTCGTCGTATCACGTCCTGTTTGACGGCCAGTCGACCCAAACGCGTGCCTAACACCCTTCGATTGACATCGTGGTCCTCGGCGCGCGAAGCACTTCGCCACCGCGACCTGCGTCAGGGCCTCTACGACGAAGGTCGGGCCCTCATGGATGGTGTCATCGTGAATCTGCACGGTGGTGCCCACACTGAACGACGTCGCCTCGAGAATCGATTGTTCCGGCGCGACACGTTCGCGTACTGGGAACGCGAACTCATCCCCCGGCTCGTCGCGGAGTCGCTCGCAATCCACCGCGGTGACGAGATGAACGTCGACGTTGTGCCGGTCGCTCGACATGCGATGCTCCGACTCGCCGCGTCGGTTGCCGGCCTCGACATCGGTACAGACACGGCCGACTTTCTCCGCCTCGCCGGCTTGATGTCACGACTGGCCGGCGCTTCTACGGTCGTTCACGCAACCGGCGACAAGTCGGCGATCGTTACCGACGGCCTGTCCGCACTCGAGGAGGTCCGGTCCGAGTACCTTCTGCCGTCATGGAGTCGACGCGAGGCGTTGATTTCCGATGTGCGCGCCGGTCGGCTCTCCGAGAACGTCCTGCCTCGCGACGTTCTGACCGTTCTTCTCGTCGCCCGCGAAGAACATCACCTTCCCACCGATGTCATCGAACGTGAGGTCGCGTACTTCCCCTGGGTCGGGTCGCATTCAACTTCCGCTGCGCTCGTTCACGCCCTCCATCACTGCTTCGAATTCGACGACAACAATCCCGGGACGCTCGAAATACTCGGGAGGGAACCCGACACCCTGCAGCGCTTCGTGCACGAGTCGTTGAGGCTTCACCCCGCGAGCCCCCAGTCTGTGCGTCGGGCCGTCGAAGGCGGCACGCTGCCAACCGGTGAAACCTTTGATGATGGCGACCTCGTCGTCATCGACATGACTAAAGCGAATCGCGACCCCTCGGTGTTCGGTGCCGACGCCGATTCGTTCAATCCATCCCGGAAGGTTTCCGACGGCATCCCACGGTGGGGACTGTCCTTCGGCTCCGGATTTCATGCATGTCTCGGTCAGGAGCTTGCAGGTGGGCTGCCCCCCGGACAAAGTGATGGCGAACGTTTGTTGGGCGCCATCACGATCATGATCACATTCCTCCTGGACCGGGGTGCGTGTCGCTCGTCGACGCATCCACCCCAGCATGATGAGAGAACAATTCGACCGACGTGGCGCACCTATCACGTCACATTTGACCAACGGGAGACCCGTACATGACCGAAGCCTTTGATGTTGTCGACGTACACGCCCACATTCTCCTGCCAGGGGTGATGGGCACGTGCGGACATGCCGGACCGGAGATGGGTGTGCGGACGGACGGCACCCAGTTCTTCCGTGCGGGCGACTACGTCCTCGAAAACGTGAAGTTCGTCGACAGCCCGTTCTCCGACGCACGCAAACGCGTCGAGCACATGGACCAGCTCGGGATCCACCAGCAGCTCGTGTCACCCAACCCGATCACATTCTTCTACCACCAGCCGGCGCCCGATGCGGTTCGCTTCAACCAACGTACGAACGACGAAATCGCCGAGATCTGTCGTCACCATCCCCGACTGGTTGGTGCTGCGGGACTCCCGATGCAACAGCCCGACGCCGCGTGTGCCGAACTGCGCCGTACGGTTGGTCAGCTCGGCCTGAAATGCTCGTACGTCGGCGCCGACATCAACGGCCTTCCGTTGTCCGATCC
>JBJTYJ010000194.1:0-2898 GCA_046082705.1 Actinomycetota bacterium
GTCTTCGCACCGTCGCGCGAGGGCGGCGCCGAAGACGAGGGCTACGTCATCACCATCGTGCACGACACGGCCACCGAACAGTCGCGACTCGTCATCATCGATGCGCAGAACTTCTCGGCACCACCGCTTGCCACCGTGTACCTGCCACAGCGCGTCCCCTACGGTGCGCACGGCAGTTGGGTTCCCGCCACCTCCGTGGCGATGTAGGCCGGCTCAGTCACGCCACGCGACACCGGCGGGCCAACGTCCGGCGCCGTCGTCACCGATCACCATGTGCGAGAGATCCCGCCGCGCGTGGTTCATGCGCCATTGCAGCATGGCCTGAGCCTTTTCCAGCACGACTGCCGGATTCATCTCTGCCGTTCGCCACGTGGGATCCGACGCGATGTTGAAACACAGGTGGGTGCCGTCCCCGAACTGCACGTAGGCATGAGTCGCATCACGGCGCACCGCAAGCGAATACGTCGACAGTCGCCTGTCGTGCGGCCACGGGAAGTCACCAAGCGGCAGTACGACCGGGCTCCAGTCGTACTCCCAATGGGCCGCATCACGCCATTGCAACGACTCGTCGCCCTCCAACAACGAAACCAAACTGCGCCCGTCACACTGCAGCGGAATCTCCTCGCCCAAGAGATCACACAAAGTCGGAAACACATCGACGTTTTCAGTGAAGGACTCGATGACACAGCCGCGCGACCCACGCCCCGGCACCCGCACGATGCCGACGATGTGCTGCGACTGCTCGAAGAAGCCACCCTTGTTGCGCAAACCATGGTCGCCCAATAGTTCGGCGTGGTCGGAAGTGACGACAACGATCGTCGACTCCCACTCCCCCCGCGCGCGCAATATCTCCCACACGCGACCCAGCTGATGATCGACTTCCGAGATCATTCCGAAGTACTGCGCACGCATCCGCCGGACCCGCCTTGTCTCCGTCGGCGCCGCCGTCTCGTCGATGGCCAACATCAAGTCATGCAGCTGGTGCCGCGAAGATGAAGGCTCGATCGGGTCACCGACCACGTCCGGGTCGTACATCGTCGAAAACTCGCCGGCCGCACGGTACGGCGGGTGCGGCCTCAGGTAACTGAGATGCGCGAACCAGCCCGCACCCTGACCGTCGAGCCACTCGCCGAACGCTTCGGTGAGGAAACTCGACACGCTGTGCTCGACCGGGCGTTCGTTCTCGGTCGACAACAGCTTCACGTGTCCAGCCGAAACATCGTGTCCGCGTTCCGCAAGCCACTCGAGCCAGGGCGCATGCGGCCCCGTCAGATCGAGCGCAACGTCGAAGCCGGGCAAGACACCTTCGTACGTCGACAACCGCGGGTCGTCGGGACCCGTCGTGTCGCGAGGGTCGACGGTTTGGTCGGTGTAACCGAACAATGTCGGCGAGTACCCCGCTCGGCGGGCCATCAACGCCAGGTTGTCGAACGACCTGTCGAGGGGCGACCCGTTACCCAGCACCCGGTGGTTCATTTGGTACATACCCGTGTACAGCGACGCGCGCCCGGGTGAACACGGTGCCGCCTGGCTGTAGTGGCGCGACAGTCGCACGCCTTCGGTCGCCAGCGCGTCGAGATTCGGCGTCTTCACCAACGGGTGACCCGCAGCCGACAGGCAGTCACCACGGAACTGGTCGAGTGTGATCAACAAAACGTTCGGCCGCACCAACCCATGTTCCCATTTCCGATGACGCCCGCGTCACCCTCTCCGGCGTCGAACCTTGACCCTCCGCACGACTGTGACCGACGTGGCGAACTCACTGATGGAGCACCTGCCGCCCAGCAGCTGGAGCGACGTCGCGCGCACCACCGACGTGAACCGGCTTGCGACCGAGATGCGGGAGGCCCTCAAGAGCATCCGGAACACGATCCGCTTCCTGGTTGCCTCCGCGATCACCGTGTCGCTCGGCCTCATCGTCATGCTGTTTCAGCTGAACCAGTCAATTTTCGCCCTGAAGTAGGCGCAAAGAGAAAAACCGCCCCGAGGGGCGGTTTTTTGGAGCGGACGACGGGATTCGAACCCGCGACCCTCACCTTGGCAAGGTGATGCTCTACCAACTGAGCCACGTCCGCGTAACGGCGAAAAGGATAGCCCCGAAACGCGGCGCCGCCACCCTGATCGAAGCCCAGAAAGCCTTCGGGGCGGTGCCGTGCGGAGGGGGGAACCCGCGCGACACCGCCCCTTTGTGAAGGTGCGTGACTATTTGTGGATCAGTAGCGCAGGCGCGCGAGGAAGTTCTGGAAGTTCGCCGTCACGTGCGTGAAGCCGGCGATCGCCAGACCCGAGCCGACGATGTCGACCCATACCTCGAGGTTGGTGCCGTCGGCGCCCATGAAGGTGCCGAGCACCGAGACGTCCATCAGCCACACGAGCAGGATGCAAGCGGCGATGAGCCAGCCTTCACCCTTGTTGATGATCGGAATTTGCTTGAGGAAGGGAATGTGGTCCGTGGCGACGGAAACAACCGTCTGAGCGACGAGACCGATCAGGATGACGAGTGCCATCGTGTACATGGGCGTTACCTCCTAAGAGAACCCTCCCGGCCCTGCCGGTTGGGGAAGCTCCGCCTGAAAACGACCGTACGCCGGCTTCATCCAGAAGTGGTGGATTTCCGTGACAGTGGTCACGTGACCCTTGTGGGGCAACGGATTGCGCTCGATGTCAGCGTGAGAGATACGCGCCGTCGACGCCGAGAATGTGGCCGAAGGTGTAAGTCGACTCGTCACACGACAACCACATCGCGGCCGATGCGATCTCTTGCACCGTTCCGAAACGGCCGATGATGCTGAGGCGGCCGAGGCTGCCCGACGGGTCGCCACCTGGTTCGCAGCAACCGTGATGATGCACGCCCGCGGATAGCCACCGCTGTCGGCGTCGGCCGAATCCCACAATGCG
>JBJTYJ010000195.1:0-2785 GCA_046082705.1 Actinomycetota bacterium
TTTCAAGCGTCTCGCGGACTGCGCACCGATGGTGTGTGCGATGCGGCCACGTGGACCGCGCTCGTTGAAGCATCGTGGTCGTTCGGCGACCGCATGCTCTATCTCACCTCGCCCAACCTGCGCGGTGAAGACGTCACCGAACTGCAGACGCATCTTTCGCGGCTTGGTTTCGATGCCGGTCACATCGACGGAATTTTCGGTCCGAACACGGCGCGCGCCGTCAGCGACTTTCAAAGCAACGCCGGTCTGTCGGTCGACGGCATTTGTTCCACGTCGACCGCAACGGCGATTCTGCGGCTTGGATCGCAGAGTGGTTCGGGCCCGGGTATCGCAACGTTGCGCGAGGCCGAAAACGTTCTCGCCGCGGAGCGCGGTTTTCACCGCGTCGTCATCGGCCAGTTCGGCGGCCTCAGTGGCATCGCCCGCATGGTGTCGCGGGCTCTGCGCGTACAGCACGACGTCGTCATGCTCGTCGACGAACCCGATGTCTCGTCGCATTCACGCGCGGCGAACCACTTTTCTGCCGACGCGTACCTCGGCCTCGAGGGCCACGGCGAAGCCGAATGCACGATCGCCTATTACCAAGTGTCCGGGTTCACCTCGGTGCGCGGCGAAGCACTCGCCACCGCGGTCGTGAACGAGTTGGCGGCCGTGCTGCCCGGCTTGAACCTGTCGACCAGCGGAATGCGCTTGCCGATCCTGCGCGAAACCCGAATGCCTGCCGTTTTGTGCTCGCTCGGGCCTTTCAGCGAGATCGTCGACCACGCCCCCGAAGTGGCCGCTGCCATCACCCGGGCCTTTGGCACCTGGCAGGCTACGGCTCGCGGCGACTGAGATTTTTTGGGTTATCCACCGTTACCACCCCGTATTCACAAGGGTTTGACGGTTTTCCCCATCTTCATCCACAGGTTGTGGGGTGCCTCAACATCAACTGGACGGTCGACAAGAATCAACCCTTGAGTGAGGGTTGTAGGATTTTGGTCTAGACAGAGCCCGTCATTCGGCGGTAGATCCGCTCGAGGTCTTCCAGGTCGGCGAACTCCACCCCGATGCGGCCGCGCTTGCCGTTCATCGACACCTGAACCTTGGTCGCCAGGAACTCGGCCAGCAGGCTTTCGAGCTCAAGCAGCCCGGGCGGCGGCAGCTTTGGGTTCGGAGTCGGCTTCTTCGCATCGTCGTCTTTCGGCTTGCCACCCTGGCGGTCGCGTACCGCGTCTTCGACCGCGCGCACCGACCAACCCTCGTCGACCGCACGGCGAGCCAGCTGTTCCTGGAACCCACGGTCGGGCGTGCCAAGAATGGCTTTGGCGTGTCCCGCCGAAAGGCGCCCGTCGGCCAACAGGTGCTGGATGGCTGGAGGCAGGGTCAACAGGCGCAGGGCGTTGGTGATTGCCGAACGGCTCTTGCCCACCCGCGTGGCCACCTGTTCATGCGTCATCGAGAAGTCCTCGAGCAACTGCTGGTAGGCAGCTGCTTCTTCGAGTGGCGTCAGGTCCTCGCGGTGCAGGTTCTCGACAAGTGCCTGCTCGACCGAGCCGATGTCTTCGGTCGGTCGCACGACGGCGGGGATCGTGGGCAGGCCGGCGCGTGTCGCTGCGCGCCAACGGCGCTCTCCCGCGATCAATTGGAACTTGCCATCGGCTATCGGGCGCACGAGCACCGGCTGCAACACGCCGATCGCCCGCACCGAGTCGGTCAGTTCCGACAGTGCCGACTCGTCGAAATGCACACGGGGCTGATGGGGGTTGGGTTCGATCGAGCCCACGGGGATATCGCGCAGAATGGGGCCGTCAATGGGCGTCGAGGTGACCTCGTTGCGCTCGACCAGGTCGGCTGTGATGAGGGCCCCGAGGCCCTTACCTAGCCCGCTTTTGCGTGCCATTGACGATCTCCTTTGCTGCTTTGCGGTAGGCCTGTGCGCCCGTCGACGACGAATCAAAAGTGGTGATCGGCTGGCCAAACGACGGCGCTTCGCTGAGGCGCACGTTGCGGGGAATCACCGTCTGGAGAACCCGGTCCCCGAACTTGGCCCGCAGTTCTTCGACCACCTGGTCGGCCAGGTTCGTGCGCTGGTACATCACGCACAGGAATGTGGGGTCGGGCAATGAAGGGTTCAGGTTCTTGCGGATGAGGTGCAGGTTCTTCAACAAGATGTCGATGCCCTCGAGGGGGATGTACTCGGTCTGAACGGGCGTGAGTATCTCCGACGCCGCCGTCAGGGCATTCACCGTCAAGAGGCCAACGGACGGGGGACAGTCAATGAGGATGAAGTCCCACTGGTCGGAGATGGGGTCGATGGCCGTCCGCAAACGGCTCTCGCGACCGAAGGCCGGCACCAATTCGATTTCGGCTCCGGCCAGGTTGATGTTCGACGGCGCGAGGAACAGGTTCTTCACTGCAGTCGGCTCGATGGCGTCTTCCAGGGGGGTCTCCTGAATGAGGACGTCATAGACGGTGTGCTCAAGGTCGCGGGTGTCGATGCCGAGTGAGCTGGACGCGTTGCCCTGGGGGTCGAGGTCGATGATGAGCGTCCTGAACCCCCTCTCGGCGAAACAGGCACCAAGGTTGACGGTGCTGGTGGTCTTGGCCACGCCGCCCTTGTTGTTCGAGACGGCGATGATGCGGGGTCCTCGAGGGGCGTCCATATGTCAAGACTAGCCCGTGGGTGTGAAAAGACGGAGGATCCTCCAACGGGTTTCGTCGTGGAAATGTTCCACGTGGAACATCACTTTGGGGCGTTTTTGGTCGATTTTCTCAAAAAACCTTCATTTTTGACCAATTTTGA
>JBJTYJ010000196.1:0-3682 GCA_046082705.1 Actinomycetota bacterium
CGACTTGCCCATCACCACGCCCGTCACATTCGGTGTCGACCCCTTCACCGTTGGTTATCAGCGCATGACACCCATCAGCGAAGACTTGAAGGGCAAGGCCGAGATCCCCGATGGTGTGCTCGTCAATGTCGTCATCGACGCCATCGGCCCCGTGTACAAAAACACGGAGGGCGAGGCGCGCACTGCGTTGAGCACGCAGTAGGCACCCCGCCCTCCGTCAGAGAGTCGGTTACTCAACGATCACTTGATCGTGATCGAAACCTTCTTTGTTGTTGTCTTCGGCTTCGGCACTGCCTTCGTTGCCGGCGGTGTGATCTTGACCGTCAGCTTGCAGATACCGGCCTTCAGGCCCTGCACCTTGTTGCCCGGCAACACACTGCACACCGACTTCGTGGTCGACGTGGTGACCAGCTTCGACTTCGCAACGACCGTCGTTCCCAGCGTCTTCAACGCAGATGCCACCGTGATGCTCTTCTTCGGCGCGATCGTCACCGTCTTCGGCGCCGTTGCCGTTGGCTGGTTCGCGGCAGGCTGGTTCGCGGCCGGTTGATTCGTCGCCGGAGCAGCACCCGCCGACGGAGCGGTGATCGAACCGTTCTTCACTGCCGCCTTGAATGCGCCGCCTCCGGCACCCACCGACAACTTGACCCCCGCACTTGCGGATGCCCGCACGGTGAAGACCTTCACCGAAGCAACGTCGACCTTGTCACCAGACGCCGGTGGCAGTTCCATGTCAGGAACCGAACCCGTGTTCCGTCCGTTTGATGAACTGTTCACCTCGTTGATTTGGTCGGTCTTCGGCGTGACCGCAGCTGTTGGCGACGTCGCCGTACCTGCAGCAACATCGCTCGCCTTGAGACCAATATCAGTGAACGTGGTTTCGATCGACTTCACATCGCCGTTGCCCGATCCAACCGCAACGGTGAGATCGCCCGTCGTCGCATCCGCCTGAACCGCGATCGCAGTCGGACCGTTGCCCTGACCGCCCGGCGGCGGGCTCGGCTGGTTCGCCTGCGCCGCCTCGGTCTTCAACTGGAAGAACTTGGCACCACCGTCAATCGACAGATATGCACCGTCGGTCCCAGCTACGGCGATGACACCGGTGTCACAGTCGATCTTCATGTCGCTGTAGGTCCCCGTTGTGGTTGCAGTTGCCGAGTGAGAAGGCGCTGTCGTGACCGCACTGATCTTGTAGAGGCCCTTTCCGCCAACGGAGATAAAGGCGGTGTCAGCAACCTTTGTCGCCGCACCCGTTGGGCAGTACTGAATCGCCTTCACGCCGGCTGTGTAAGTACCCGTGCCCGCAGTTGCAGCGCCACCAGACGCTGCTGCCGAGCCGAAGTACTTGATGTTGCTCAACGTCGTTGCCCCGGTCGACGAGTTCGTGGCGACGGAAATCAATGCCACTGAACCCGCAGAGGACTCGCAACCGGTGGGACCAACGTTGCCGCTGCACTTGTTGACTGCAACCAGCATCATGTCTTTACCGGCGACGCCTTCGATGGCAGCGAGCAACTGCTGACCACCCGAACTGACGAAGCTCGTCGGTGTCAATGTGCTGCCGCTCGGGTTTGCTGGACCTTCGAAGACAAACTCCTTGCGCACAGTGGGGTCTTTGGCGTCGCGCTCAGCAGCTGTTGCAGCAAGCTCCTCGCTCATCTGCGTCTTGAGGGTTCCGGTTGCCGTCGTGAAACCCTTGACATGCAGGAACTCGTTCGGGTTATTTGTGAAGCCTGCTGCGATGTACTGGGTGTCACCGGCACCGTTCCACCACTCGACCGCATAGCTACCTCCGGCGCCGACGGTGCTGAACGAGGTTCCGCCATCGGTGGTCAGCAAGGTGCGACTTCCGCCGCTACCCGTCATGCTCAGAATGAACTTCGACCCATCGGTCGAGTTCGGGTCGTAAGCAATATCCGTGACGTTCGGGGCCGTCATACCGTTGACGGCGATTCCACCCGACGTTGTCGCTGGTCCCGCAGCGGCCTGGAAGTTGGTGTAGTTGTTCGCCGTCGTTCCACCTGCTTGACCAAATAATGGGCGGTAACCAGTGGTGGCATCGAGGTTCGCGGACTTGCGAACACCGAACTGTCCGTCACCCGAGATCGCAACCATGTTGGTCGAGAAGTTGTACGCACTGTCCCAGACAAAACCTGTGTTGTTGTTTGCTCCGTTCATTTCAGCGAGGATCAAAGTGCCGGCGGCATGCGCCGAACCAACCGTGACGTCACTGCCCGTGCTGTTGTACGCCCACATGCACTGGCCAATTGTGCCGACAGCATCAAAACCGTTCAGGACTCCAGCGGCGGGAGCGACCGGCGCAATTGAAGCGACGAGTGGAGTGCCACCGTTTTGGCCACAGATTCCGGCGATGTCGGTCACGGTGGTGAAGTTGTTGTCGTTGTTTCCGGCCTTCTTCAAGACCGTGTTGTTCGCCCACGTACCACTGTTGTTCTTCGATACCTGGACCGTCTTCGTGGTGTTATCGACAAGGTGGCTGATGATGACCTGAGGGGTTGCCGTACCGAGCGTGCTCATTTGAATGAGGCCGACGCCCGTCGTCGCCAAGGTCATTGTGGGCCCCGACGTGAACGAGACGGCAGTTGCCCTAATGGCGGCAGCAGCCGTCACGCCATTCAACTGCGACACTTGAATTCCGGCGCCATTGATCGCGGCCATGTACATCTCGCCACCACTTCCCCGCGCAAACGCAACCCTGTCACGAGGGTTGAATCGGCCAATTGATGAGCTGACATTCGCAAAGGTCGGCGCGGAGTCGCTCTTGCTGTCCGGCATCACGGCCGCCCACAGCGCGTCATCAGTGCGAACGAAGATGTATGAATTCTCCTCTTGGGCTCCACCATGGACCCAGTAGTGCTTCTTATTTTGACCTTTTACTTCGCTGTAACTGGAGATCTTCGTCCATGTGCTCCCGTACGTGCGCGAGTAGTAGAGATCTGACCCAACTTGGACCGCGACTTCGCCCTTTGCTTCCGAAGTGAAGATGTCTCCAGCTGATTGCTGCTGGGTCATGCCACCTGCCGCACTTGCGGATGCTTCTGTATCTTCCGCCGATGTTGGAACCGGCGACCACGTGCCAGCGTAATCGGAGGTTCGCCATACCGAAGGCTGCGCATCGGACGTTGCGTAGAACACCCCGCTCTCTGCATCACCCGCCAAGGTTCGGACCTGGCCGCCATATGCGTTGGAGAACGAGAGCTTTGACTTGGTTGACGCGGTGAGTTTCACTGAACCGCCGGCGGCGGGTGCGGACTCGACAACTTTTGTGCCGAATCCAGGTGCTGCCACGACGTAGCCGGTGGCGCTGTCGTCCTTGACCGTCACTTTTCCGTTGGCATCGGCGATTGCGCTGTCGATGGCATCACCATCGGTGTTCAGCACTGCCACCATCGCGCGCGGGATGGCAACTCCATCGGCGTCGGTGATGGTCAGTTCGACGTTCGCCGCGTGGGCGACTTCGGGAATTGCGAAGAGACCAATAGTGGCAACCGATGCGACGGTCGCGATGGAACGAGTGAAACTGCGGAACATATGCCCTCCTGAGTGGATTCGTTCTCCACACTAACAAGGTCTGAAGAATCCTCAAGCCTGTCCTGAATGTCTATGGTTTGGCCATGGCTGATCTCAAGGTGACGGCAGAGCCCCGGACGGTGGGCATGTC
>JBJTYJ010000197.1:0-4100 GCA_046082705.1 Actinomycetota bacterium
CTTGTACTTCGCCGCCTCGGCCTTGTACTTGGCCGCCAGCGAGGCAGAACGCTGCAATGCAAGTTCGTCACGCCGCGCACGCTCGGCGGCGAGTGCCTCACCAAGATCAGCCTGCGCCTTGTTCAACTTGCGTTGGTACGAATTGGCAAGATCTTCGGCCGAGTTGAATTCCGCGTTTGCCGCGTCCGCAGCCCGTTCTGCGGCCTTCTGCTGTTTTTTGAGCGCCTTGCGTTCCAGTTCCAGGTCTTCGACCAACGCGTCGACCTCGTCTGTTGAGTTCGCGCCCGAGTTGAGGGCGATGGCAAGGAGGTGCTCGCGCTGAACCGTGGCGTTCAAACCCCCCGGATCGGTCAGGAGCGACGTGAGACTGTTGCTGCGTCCGCCGTTCATGAACGCCTGCTGGGCCACCTTCACGAGGTCGCGACGCATGGTCGACAACTCCGATTCCTTTTGGGCGACGCGCGCTTCGGAGTCGATGATCTGCTGCTTCAGGTCGTCTTGCATCGCCACGGCCTCGGCGTAGCGCTCGGAGGCAACATCCATCTGCGCTTCCAAACGATCCAGTTCGTCGAACAAGGCATTGACCTGGTTCTGGATGTTCGCCGACGATGCATTGACCGACGCCGACATCGGTACTGCGACGCCCATCAACGACGCACACCCGAGAACGAGTGCGATCAGTCGGGCGCGGGGGCGTGCGAACATGACCTCACAGATTCTACGGAGATGACAAAAGTGGGGGCCCGAAGACCCCCACTTTCGACAGATTCTTCATTTGTTCAGTGCAGTTTTCACGCGTTTTCACGCGAAACGAGAACAAAACAGTCGATCAACTCACCTTCACGCGAATCTTCATCGTTCCTTGCCCACGCGGGATACTGCAAACGAATCTGCGTCTGTTGCCCGTTGCAGCGACGCACTGATTACCGTCCGACTTCGAGATCAGATTCGGCGCGGTGTAGCCGTCAACGAGTGAGATCACTCCCGACTCGGGACCCTGACCATCGAGAATGACTGTCACTGCCGATTGTTCACCCGAGCAGGAACTACCCGCAGCGAGACCGGACTGCGGGATCGTTGCGCACGTTCCACCGACGCCCGCAATACCCACAGCAGCGGTCGATGCCGCATCGACACTGATTTCAAGTGTCGTGTTCGGCCGCGTGTCCGATCCACTACTTGACGAGCCGCTGTTGCCGCTCGAACTGTTGCCCGATGAACTGTTGTTCGACGAGCCACCCGACGTACCTGTCCACTTCGACGAGTACAGGCGGAACTGCAGGACAGAGCGGTTGTAACCGTTGGTTGACGGGGAGCCAACGCCGGTCAGCGACATCTCAAGATAGTTGTTGCCACTCGAGATGAATTCGTCCCACGTGAAGCCTGCGAGATCGCCCACTGACTTGCCGGTTGCCTCGGGATAGCCACCCTTGGCGAAGTGCGCGGGCTTGTGCCCGGAGAGACAACCCTTCAAGTCGAGGGTCATGTCGAGGACGTTGTCCTCGGAGTCATCGGTCGTTGCATCGTTGAGTCCCCAGAAGTCGGAGGCCGGATCTTCATCGATTGGACCGTATGCCTGCGAACTCAACTTGAGGGTCTTGCTGGAATAGAACTTCTCGACGTCGGCACCGGCACAACCGGTTTCGGGGAAGTTCTTCACCTGCTTGCCATTGACCTGGCCGCCCGCAATCTGCAGGCCGTAGTTCAGCCCGTGCTGCGAGGTGAGGGCGGAGAAGTCACCCGCGTTGCCCGACTCACCGTCGAGCTTCATGCGCTGCGGGCGCCAGAACTCGATGCCGAGTTTGCCGTCGTCACCGATCTTGATGTTGCCGGCGTTGAAATTGGAGTCGGTGTTCGTCAACGTTGCGCCATTCACCGTTGCCGACTTGAGATACGGCGTCGTAACGAAGAACGGGCTGACGGTGACGGGAATCGACACGTCGTTGGATCCCGCGATCGAGTGCATCACCATCACGTCGTTGGCGCGCACGACGTTCAATACGTCTGCTTCCTTGTAGCTCGGCATGAGAAATGCAGCCCACCGGTTCTGCTTGCTCTGCGTGAATTTGTAGAGACCGTTGTAGATCGCCGACGAACTCTTCGGGAAGCCGGACTTCGAGAAGTCCTGGCTGGCGAATGTGTTCCACACCTTGTCATTGATGAGGTCGGCCGCACCGGGGATTTCGTTCATCTCCGAGTTGCCGTAGATCTTGGCTGTGCCGGTTGCGGCGTCACACCACTTGATTCCCGCACATTCGATGTAGACCGAATCCGGCAGTGCTCCGGCTGCCGCCTGCAGCGACCAGTCACCGAGGAAGATTGCGAGATTGAAGCTGCCACCCGTTGTGCTGCTGCCACTCAAGAGGCTGCTGATGTTCGTTGTGAGCGAGGCAAGCGTGGCACCGGGTGCATTCGTGTTCAACTTCGAGCCCATCGTTGCGCGCATGTCGCTGTAGGTCGCGATGCTGGCGGTGTAGTTGTCCTTGTTGTCCCTGTCGTTCGTCGTTTGGTCGAGAATGTCGAGCGAGCCATTGCCGTTGTCGTCGACATCGATTGAGTTCGGCACGCTGTCACAGTCGAGGTCTTGGCCGGCTTCGGTGCCGTTCAACTCGGCGTCTTTCGGGCTGCCGTCGGGGCACGTCGTTGCCGCGAGCTTCTGCAGCGTCGACATCGACGCAACCTTCGCCGTGCTCAACTTCACGCGACCAGCAAGGCCGGCGCCCTTCGGCTTGCCGGACTTGTCTTTCGCACGCACGCCTGCCGTACCCGCTGCGGTTGGTTTCGCCGCCTTGTACCAACCGCCCATCGCCTTCAGTGATCCGACGTTGAGCGTTCCCTTTGCGATCGCCTTCAATCCGATGATCGACTTGTACGAGGTACCGCTCTTCACCACGCGGAACACCGCGGTGCCGAGGTACTTGCTCGTTGCATCGGTGAACTGCAGCGTCGAGTTCTTCACCGAGGTGCCGGGAACACCGGCAATACTGAACGCTCCCGATGCTTCCACGTTCGCACGGTACGCACGACCCTTCTTGGTCAGGAGAAATACCTTTGCCGCACCCGGTGCGGTTCCCTTCACGGTGACACCTGCGGCCTTGGCGTTGACGGCCGACATCGGCACCACGACTCCGGCAAGCGCGACGACGGTCGCGAGGACAATTGAGCGGACTTTCACGGGTTGCTTCCCTCCCGGCCGCGTCAGTCGATTCGGCCTGTCATCCGCAGAATAATCCTCAAATCACTCCCACTCAATGGTGCCGGGGGGCTTCGACGTCACGTCGTAAACCACCCGATTGATGCCCGCCACCTCGTTGACGATCCGGCTCGAAATCTTTTCCAGCAGGTCGTAGGGCAGGCGGGCCCAGTCGGCCGTCATGGCGTCGTCGCTGGTGACCGCCCGGATGATGATCGGGTGGCCGTACGTGCGCTCATCGCCCATCACGCCGACGGAACGGATGTCGGCCAACACGGCAAACGCCTGCCAGATCTCGCGTTCCAGGCCGGCGGCACGAATTTCCTCGCGCACGATGGCATCGGCCTCTTGCAGGATGGCGACCCGCTCGGGGGTCACCTCGCCGATGATGCGCACGCCGAGACCCGGCCCCGGGAACGGTTGGCGCCACACCATCTCGTCGGGCAGGCCGAGTTCCGACCCGAGGCGACGCACCTCGTCCTTGAAGAGCGATCGCAATGGTTCGACCAGGTCGAGGGTCATGTCTTCGGGCAATCCCCCGACGTTGTGGTGGCTCTTGATGACGGCGGCCGTGCCGTCGCTGCCGCCGCTTTCGATGACGTCGGGATACAGGGTGCCCTGCACCAGGAACTCGGCATCGGTCACGCCACCGGTGTTTTGTTCGAAGATGCGCACGAACAGTTCGCCGATCGCCTTGCGCTTCGCTTCGGGTTCGGTGACGCCGCGCAACTTGTCGAAGAACTGCGCACCGGCGTCGACGTGGATGAGTTCGATACCCATGTTGCGTCGGAACATTTCGACGACCTGGTCGCTTTCACCCTTGCGCATGAGACCGGTATCGACGTACACACAAGTGAGTTGTGAGCCGATCGCACGGTGCACCAACGCCGCGGCGACCGACGAATCG
>JBJTYJ010000198.1:0-2111 GCA_046082705.1 Actinomycetota bacterium
TAGGTCGTGGGGGCGTGGGTGATGCGATCGATGAGTGCCGGGTCGTCGGTGAGGTCGCGGGCCTGACGGCGGCGCATGTCGGCAAGTGAATCGTCAACGCCGTCGAGCAATTCAGGATGGGCAAGGAGGCTCTGTACGCCGATTGTGATGTCGATCATCGCCGCGTGTTGCCACGGTTCGAGCCCGCCGATCGCATCGGCAAGAAGACGACTGCGCTCGACGATTCCGGGCCGCCGCAAACCGTGGGCAATGTCGCGCAGTATCTTGTCATCGACGCGGTGCGGCTCGTGTTCGACCGCGGCACGGAGGATGGTCGCGCCATTGAGGAGGTCGTCGACCTCCCCTGCGAGCAGAAGGTCGATGTCGAGTCGACGGAGAATCGACGTCGTGGCATCGGGTCCTGCGCCAACGTCGGCGAGAAATGCCGCGAGAAGAAGTGTGTCGCTCTGCGAACTTGCCACTGCTGTGGCATCGCGCAGCGTTTCGACCGTGGGAAAGCGCAACACGTTCGTGGGGTCGAGCTCGGAAACGTCGCTGGCGCGCTCGCGAATCGCCTCGGCAATCTCGGGGATCGTGCGGTCGAACAGTCCGGCAACTTCGAGCAGACGCCACGACCGCGGTGTGCCGTTGCGCAGAATCTCGAGCAGCTTCGTGGTGGCATCGCGGTCCCATGTCAGGTCGCGGTTACGTCGTTCGGCGATCCAGTCGAGAAGTCCATCGCTCGGTTTGTTGTCGCGGGCGAGCAGCGCGGCCGACAACAACACATTTGGTGTGGCCGACGTGGGTGGGTTGGCGACGAGCGTGATTCGACCCGAGTCGACGGCCAGCCAGCCACCTTCGGGCTCGGGTTCGACGTCGATGTCGAGGTCGACTTCCACGGGCCCCTTCGAGTTGATGCGCCAGCGCAGTGCGGCCGGACTGATAACCGTGGTGGCAAGCACCACGAGAACGAGCGCCGCGTGCATGTCGTCATCGAAGACGCCGACGCCCATCCCGATGGTGGCGAAAATGAGGCCGACCTCACCCCGGGGCATCATGCCGAGTCCGATCAGCAACTTGTCGCCTCCGTTGCGGCCCGCACCCCAACCGGCGGCAACCTTCGTCACCACGGCGACCGCGATCAATGCCGCGGCGATGGCGAGAACACTCGGTCGGAACATCGATGCGATGTCGGTTTCGATGCCGATCTGAAGAAAGAAAATCGGAACGAAGAGTGCCGCGACAGCGGAAACGTCGCGGGCGATGCGCTCGTGTGCCGGCGCCTTGCCGAGCGCCGCTCCGGCAACGAACGCCCCGATGATCGGCGCGAGTTTCGACGCATCGGCGACACCCGAGTAAGCGAGTGCGATGCCGACGGCAACGACCGATACGGCGGCGGGCGACGACGCTTTCTTCGCGATCAATCCGATCAGCCTTGGTACTGCCGTGAAGCCGACGGCCGAGGCAATTGCGAGGAAGGCAAACGCCGTGAGTGAAGTCGTGGCGATGGTGCCGAATCCGATGGTGCCTTCTTCGACGACGCGGGTGACGATCGTGAGAATGATCAGGCCGAGTACGTCGTCGGCCACTGCCGCACCGAGCACGACGCGTGCCTCCTTGGTTGACAGCGCGCGCAGGTCGCCGAAGACGCGTGCGGTGATGCCGACACTCGTCGCGGTGAGTGTCGCACCGATGAACAATGCGGTGTTGCCGCTTTCCCCCAACGCGAGGCCGGCCGCCGAACCCAGGATGAGAGGAAGGGTGACACCGATGATCGCCACGGTGAGTGCGGAGCGTCCGACACTGCGCAGTTCGCCGATGTCGATCTCCATGCCGACCTGCATGAGAAGGAGAATCGCACCCAGCTCGGCGAGCAGGAACAGTGAGTCGGAGGGTTCCACGAGGCCGAACACCGATGGCCCGATGAGGATGCCCGCGAGGATTTCGCCGAGCACGGCCGGCACGCCCAAGCGCTCGGCGACCTCGGCAATCAACTTCGCAGCACAAAGAATGAGCGCAAGTTCGAGAAGAATCCGCCCGATGTCGAGGCCGCCGGCGCCACCCGCCGCAAGGACCGTCGACAACATCACGACAATGAGTCAAGCAGGGCGCGCGCTGCGCCGGCCGATTCT
>JBJTYJ010000199.1:0-4431 GCA_046082705.1 Actinomycetota bacterium
TCTTCAAGGCCTGTTTGTTCCTCGCCGCTGGCTCGGTCAGCCACAGTGGTTCGCACCACTCGTTCGACATGAAGAAGGACATGGGCGGCCTGCGCAAGTACATGCCGATCACCTTCGTGACCTGGGTGATCTCGACTCTCGCACTGTGTGGCGTGTTCCCGCTGTCGGGCTTCTTCTCGAAGGACGAAATCATCGACAACGTCGGCTATGCGGGTTACGACATCTTCATGATCGTCGGCCTCGTCGGTGCCTTCATGACTGCGGCCTACATGACGCGCGCGACCTACCTCACCTTCTTTGGTGAACCACGCGGTGCCGCCGCCGGTGAACACCACGAAGAAGAACACCATGATGCGCACGGCGATGATCACGGTCATGACGCGCATGGTCATGATGCCCATGCATCGCATGGTCCGCACGAGTCGAATGCATTCATTACGGTTCCGCTTGTCATCCTTGCCATGTTGGCAATCGGTGCAGGTCTTTTGAATGCGACCCCCTTCGGCGAGAAGTGGGAAAACATGAAGAAGTGGGTCGAGCCGAGACCGGTCGTCGTCGGCGACGTCGACCACGCGGCGATCGGCGAGTTGCGCGGATTCCGCAGCGCCGACACGATGCCACCCGACACGGTTGTGAGCGAAGAGCCGGCGTTGATGTCTGCGACGCCTGACACGATGCCACCCGACACCACAGCGGCGACCGAGGTGATTGCCACCGAAGAGACCGTCGTTGCCGCCGAAGAAGGTGTGTCGCCCGAGGCAAGAACGGCGCCGGCGCCGTTGATGGCGACGGCGGCACCTGCCGAAGGTGGCGAGGAAGCAACGGCGTACGCCGCTGAAGAGGGCCACTCAACCGAAGCGGGCGGTCACGGTGACTCGCACTCGTCGGACTGCGGAAAGAAGACCCCCGAAGCGGGCGTCTGCTACGCGCCGTACGTGAAGCATGCGCCGTTCAAGTGGTCGAAGGCCGCGTTGTCGATGGCAATCGTCTTCCTCGGCATCATTCTCAGTTGGCTGGTCAGCGTGCAGCTCTACACGCGCAAGCGTGGCTTCGTGGTCGGGTTGACGAAGAAGAACAAGCTGCTCGCCGCAGGCCACGCCTTCCTCGTCAACAAGTACTACCTCGACCACCTCTACGAGAAGGTCATCGTCAGGGGTATCGCCCATCCGATCGCGAAGGGCGCGTACTGGATCAACCAGAACATTCTCGACGGCGTGGTGAACGGTGCCGGCCACGGCACGAAGGGCATCGCGCGTTGGGTCTACCGCAACGTCGACCAGCGAGTGGTCGATGGCGCAGTGAACGGTTCCGGCACGGTTGCCCGCGGTGCGGGCGGCGCGTTGCGTCCCGTTCAGTCAGGAAAAGTCAACCAATACGGGGCTCTGCTGTTCGCTGCTGCGGCAGTGGCAGGTCTCGTCCTAATCATCATCAACACCTGAGGAGCAATTCGGCATGGACCAACTCCGTGACGCCAACTGGGTGCTCAGCGTCGGCACCTTCCTACCGCTAGCCGGTGTGCTGGTGATGCTGTTCATCCCGAAGGCGGAAGAACAGTTGAACAAGGCGGTCGCACTGCTGACGGCACTCGCGACCCTCGCCGTCGGCGTGTACACGATGACGCAGTTCGACTACGACCAAGGCGGGAAGATGCAGTTCGTCGCCGAGACGAACTGGATCTCGGTGATCAAAAGCACGTACTACATCGGTGTCGACGGCATCAGCTTGCCGCTCTACTTCCTGTCGATGGTGATCACGGTGCTCGTGATGATCTACAGCTGGAACCACATCCCGTCACCGGGGAACCCGAAGGCGTTCTTCATGTTGATGCTGGTGCTGCAAACGGGCATGGCGGGAACCTTCATCGCCCAGGACCTGATCCTCTTCTTCGTGTTCTTCGAACTCGTGCTGTTGCCGATGTACTTCATGATCGGTGTGTGGGGCGGCGAGAACCGTCAGTACGCATCGCTCAAGTTCTTCCTCTACACGATGTTCGGTTCGGCGCTCATGTTGGTCGCGTTCCTCGCACTGTTCTTCAAGACCGGTGCAGAGAGTTTCGCGATTCCGTACCTCGTGGAGAACGGGGGTGCGATCGCAAAGAACACCCAGGTGTGGATCTTCGCCGGAATGTTCATTGGCTTCGCCGTGAAGGTGCCGATGTTCCCGTTCCACACGTGGCTGCCCGATGCGCACACGCAGGCCCCCACGCAGGGCTCGGTCATCCTTGCCGCGATTCTGCTGAAGCTCGGTACGTACGGCTTCATGCGCATCGCGATCCCGATCCTTCCCGATGCTGCGGTGGAATGGGCGCCGTGGATCGGCCTTCTTGCGGTCATCGGCATCATCTACGGCGCGCTCGGCTGTCTCGCACAGTCCGACATGAAGCGACTCATCGCGTTCTCGTCGGTGGCCCACATGGGCTTCGTCATGTTGGGCATCTCGACGCTCACATCGTTCGGCATGAACGCCGCGGTGTTCGGCATGGTCGCCCACGGTCTCATCACCGGCATGCTGTTCTTCATCGCCGGCAGCGTGAAAGAGCGCTACCACACGCTCGAGATTTCCCGTCTCAGCGGCATGCTGAAGCAGGTGCCGAAGTTGGGTTGGATCCTCGGTTTCTGCGCGATGGCCTCGCTCGGTCTTCCGGGTCTGGCTGGCTTCTGGGGTGAGTTCCCCGCGATCCTCTCGGCCTACAACCCCGCCGACGGACTGTCGGAGGAAATCTTCCGCGTCTACATGGTGATCGCCGCGCTCGGCACCGTCTTTGCAGCCGCGTATCTGCTGTGGCTCTACCAGCGCACCGCATTCGGCGAACCGAACCCCGAGTTCACCAGCCACGGCGATGATCACGGACACGGTCACGGTCACGGACATGGCGACGACCATGATGAGATCCACGACGTGAACATGTTCGAGTGGATTGCCTGGACGCCGCTTCTCATTGCGATCGTGCTTTTCGGTGTCCTGCCGAACCTGATGTTCAAGATCATCGACCCGGCGGTCGCAACGATCGTCTCCGGATTCGGGGGCTGAACCAGTGTTGTCCTCGCTCCTTGCAGCAACGTCGTGGACGGCGCCCGTCGTCGACTACCACGGTCTCGCGCCCGAGATCGTGGTGGCTCTCGGCTTGTGCGTCGTGCTGCTCGTCGACTTGTTCCTGGCGGAGCGCAGCAAGTGGCTGCTTGCCAGCCTCACCGGCTTCACATTGCTCGGCGCGTTCATTCCCGTTCTGACCCTTGCCCTCGACGACGGTGGCGTGCGAACCATGTTCGACGGTCGCTACATGATCGACGACTTCAGCCTCATTCTGAAGGGTCTGTTCCTGCTCGCCGGTTACGTCGTCGTGTTGCTCTCGACCACCTACATCGAAGAGGGCGAGTACTACCAGGGCGAATACTGGGTGCTCATGCTCTCGAGCATCCTCGGCATGATGATGATGACGTCGAGTCGCGATCTCGTCTCGGTGTTCGTTGCACTCGAGTTCCTTTCGATTCCCGCGTACATGCTCGCCGCGTGGCGCAAGCGTGATGCGAAGAGCAACGAGGCGGGCGTGAAGTACTTCCTCCTCGGTGTTTTCGCGTCGGCGGTGATGCTCTACGGCATGTCGCTTCTCTACGGCGTCACCAACTCGACGCTCCTCTCCGACATCGGTGCATCGATCTCCGGCGAGCTGACCGCGGTGCGCATTCTTGCGATCGTGTTCGTGGTCGTCGGTTTCGCCTTCAAGGTCTCGGCGGTGCCGTTCCACACCTGGGCGCCCGACACCTACGAGGGTGCACCCACGCCGGTGACCGCGTTCCTTTCGGTGGCATCGAAGGCGGCCGGATTCGTGGCGCTCGTAACGGTGCTCTACGTCGCGGTGCCCGGTGGGTCGGACGTGTGGCAGCCGCTCGTGTGGGTACTGGCCGTGTTGACGATGACCGTCGGCAACGTGCTCGCACTGCGCCAAACGAACATCGTGCGCATGCTCGCGTACTCATCGATCAGCCAGGGCGGATTCATCCTGATGCCGCTTGCAGTTGCCGCCGAAGGCGGAGCCGGTGAATCAGTGTTGCGCTCCGTCGTGACCTACCTCATCGTCTACGCGGCGACGAACCTCGGCACGTTCGCCGTGATTCTCGCCGTTAGCCGCAAGACGCGTAGCGGTGAGATCTCGTCGTTCGGTGGTCTCTTCAGTTACGCGCCGGGTCTCGGCGTGGTCATGACGATCTTCCTCGGTTCGCTTGCCGGCATTCCGCCGCTCGGCGGCTGGATCGGCAAGTTCTCCGCATTCCAGGCGGTGCTCGAAGCCGGCACCGGTTGGGCGTATGCAATAGCGGTCGTCGGCGCGGTGAACTCGGTCGTTGCCTTCGGCTACTACGGCAACGTGATGCGCGAGATCTGGATGCGTCCGGTGCCCGATGGTGACACCACACCGATTCGCACGCCTGCGCC
>JBJTYJ010000200.1:0-13071 GCA_046082705.1 Actinomycetota bacterium
GGTGTGGCAGCGCCGCGACGATCTGCGTCCGCTGTGGGACGACCCGTCATGGAATCTCGGCCTCATCGCGGTGCTCATCGTCGTTGGCCACTTTCTGAACTCGTCCGAGTTCTGGGTCGTCTACCGCGCCACCGGGGTGAAGGTCGGATTCTTCGAGAACTGGATGGTGTTCACCGCGGGACTTCTCGGCAACCTTCTGCCAGGGCAGGTCGGCACCGTCTACAAGTTTCGCTACATGCATGGCGTTCACAACGTTTCCTACGCGAAGAACGGCAGCAATTACGGCGCAAACTTGGTGATCAGCCTCGGTTCGTCCGCCATCGTCGGAATTATCGGCGTCGTCGCCTATGCAGCCGGCGGCGGCGACTTCGCCTGGATCGTCTTCGTGGTCTTCGTCGCACTCGGCCTCACGTGCACCGCACTACTGCGGTTTCGGCTTCCCGACTGGTCGGTACTGCGCGGCAAACCGGCAAGATTCGCCGCTTCGTTCAACAACGGGTGGCGCGAGATCCAAAGCACGCCGTGCACGTCGATTCAGGTCGTCATCATCGACATCGTGAAGTACGCACTCACCGCATGGCGTTTCCAACTCGCATTCGGCCTGCTCGGCGTGCACGAGTCGTTCTGGTTCTTCCTCGTCGTCGCCCCTGCGGCCGCCATCGCAGGCATCATCGCGTTCACGCCAGGTGCACTCGGGTTTCGCGAACTCTTCGTCACCACGGCAGCCGTCGGAATGGGGTCGAGCTTCGACGATGGCCTGCTCGCCGCCACCACCGACCGTGGCGTCATGCTGGCCTCGGCACTCGTTCTCGGCGTCGCGGGGTACGCCTACACCGTGCCGCGCTTGCGCCGCGCCAGAACGACCCAACCCACGCCGAACTGACCCGCGGCGAACGGGCGTTGCGCAACCCGCATCGGTGCCGCGACCACGGCGGTCAGTGCGCCGGCTGTACGCGTGGTTGGCTGGAACAACCGACCGCTTCCCGCCGACTTCGCTTCGGGTACGGCAGCACCGGCAACGTTGCCGCCGCGACGACGAATGACGACGTTGCGCACCGATTCGAGCACGTGCCCCCCGATCGCACCGTACGCCCGTCGTTCGACGATCTCGAGGCCCACCGATGTGCACAGACGCTCCACATCGACCGCGTCGTAGCGACGGAAATGTCCGACGGCCTCATCGGAGGGTCCGAATCGCCGGGCGTGCGCGGGCACGCTGAACAACACGTGTCCTTCGGGGTCGAGATGCGCCATCCAGCCACGCAGCGCACCGGCATCGTCGTCGATGTGCTCCAACACCTCGAAGGCGCACAACAAGTCGAACCGCTCGTCGCTGCCCACTCGTTCGACTCCACCCATGCGGAAGTCGGCATTCTCGATCCGCGACATGCGCGATGCAGCAACGGCCGCAGACGACATGTCGGGTTCGACCCCAACGTATGGCGCATGCGTCGCGAGGCGTGCGCCCGTCGCGCCCTGGCCCGCGCCGACTTCGAGAATCGAACGCGGTCGCGCCTTGCGAACCGCAGCGTCGATGAACGGCTGACGGAGGCGCGCCATCGTCGTCAACGGAGGCAGTGCGATTGCGGGTGCATCGGACACCGCGAGGGCCCGCTCGAGCAATGGCGCCACCGCAACGTCGTCGAAACGGTCGACGAATGTCTGGCGCGCGCGCCGTGCGATGGCTTCGCGACGCACGGGATCGTCCATCAATTTCTGCACACAGCAGCAATCGCGGCGGGGTCGGCAAGCGGAACGCGTTCGACACTTGCACCCAGCGTCGCAACCGCGGGCGTCTCACCCGTAACCACGGGACGACCCACGGCCATGCACTGGAACACCTTGTTCGGAATCACACGGCGCGTCTTGTCGCCCGAGCCGAACACACCGAGACACACGGTCGACGACGCGATCAAGGCCGGCAACTGCGACTCGGGAACCTGGTCCACCAATTCGACCCGCGAACCAGTTTCCCTGATCAATCGCTCGATGTCGGGGCGCAACTGACCGCTGCCCACCAAACGAACGCGCCAGTCACGGGGCGTCAGCAACGATGCGCGCACGATGTGTTCGATGCCCTGCAACGGAATGTAGGTGCCGTAGAACAACACCGACCGCGGCTCGACGGCGACGTCGGGACGCTCGGTGAAAATCGCCGGGTCTGCCCCGACCCACACAACGTGCCACTTCGTACGCGGCGTGTCGGTTGCAGCCGAAAATGCATCGGCATCCTCGGGCGTGTCGGTGATCACCGCGGCAGCAAGGCGAGCCGCCCATGCATCACAGCGTCGCAACGCCGCGGCGATTGGCGAACGTTCACCGACGAGACCGCGATCGATCACCACGGTTTCGTGCAGGGACACGAAGAAGTCGACCACCATCGGCAGACGCAGAACCTTGCACAACGAACCAACGACGACGGCGTCGATCTGCGACGGATGGGGCACGACAACGACGTGCGGTCTGCGGCCCGGCACGGCAGCCGCAAACAGAACCCCGACGAGGCGCACGTAGGCAACGGCGGCCCGCAGTGCGGTGAGCACACGGCCGCGCGATGCCGCGGCAACCTTGTCGTCACCCCATGCACTGACGCTGCGCAGCGACACCTGCCAGCCGAGCATCGTCGCCAGGCGCACGAGTTGTCGGTTGCGTCCGAATGCAGGGTCGAACGTGCCGATCATCAGCATGCGGCGTGACTTCACAGCGCTCCATCCATGGCATCGACGACCGCGCGCGAGGTCTGCGACGACAATTCGGCAAGTCGCACCGCGGCGGCCTGCGACCGCGCGCGCACGTCATCGGCGTGTTCACGTACGGTGCGCGCAACGTCGACCAAACGTTGCGGCGTCACTTCGACAATCGGTACGACGACATCCGACAAGCCGGCGAGTTGCAACACACCGGTCGCCTTGTGTTCGTAGGGAATGCACACCTGCGGCACCCCGGCCGACAGTGCGAACACTGCGGGGTGGTAGCGACCGGCGACCACGAAATCGGCCGATGCAAACAACGCACGCTGGGCCAACATGTCGCGCGACTCATCGAAAACACTGACGGTCACGTCATTGCCCACCGCATCACGGATCAACGACGCCAACCGCTCGAGGTACGGCGCGTCACGGTGCGCAGTGCCGTGTAGCTGGGGCACCAACGCCACTTCGCTTGCCGCGCCCGCACACAATTCGCCAACCGCAGCCGACACGGCGGAGTCGTAGTTCGCCCGCCGCGCATCAGGAGAAGAGTCGCCTTCGTATTTCCAGTCGATCGCCGACACGACAACGCGCCGCAGCGCAGAGTCGCGTGGAACCGGCGGCACCGACACCTGCAACGCCGCATCGACGGTGACCCGCACGTCGACGTTGCGTCGACGCGTGCCGAACAGCGCGCGAATGTGGGCGGCAGAAATCTCTTCGCGCACGATCACCTGGTCGAAGCAGCGGTAGGTGAACCGACGGAACGGGTTCGCCCACGCGCGGGCGAACGGGCCTGCAGAGGTGGCGAACAGCACGGCGGGTTTGCGATGTATGCGTGCCATCCACACGTACAACCAGTGCACGGGTTCGTGACCGATGTAGATGTCGCCGAAATAGGGCCCACCGGGGGCCGACACCACCACGTCGGCACTGCGATACGCCGCGATGGTGGCCGCACCGACCCGGCCGAGCACGGCGCTGATTCGCGTCAGCAGATGAAGAACGAGCCGCAACCCCTCGACGGGCGACAACTTGAGCGAAATCCACTCCACGTCGAAGCCCGATGATGCGGCAAGTTCCCGCGCCGAACGATCGTCGGCGAACTGATGGATGACGGTGAAGCGCACCGGGCCGTCGTTTGCGCGGCTGATTCCCGACAGCATTCCGTGCAGGGCCGCCTCGTCGCCACGGTTGTCACCGTGTTGGTTCACCACCAGCACGTGACGAACCGACCGTTGACCCACGCGATGAGTGTAACTGTGGGCGATAATTGACCCGTGGGACAACGCCGCTACGTGCTCGGACAACGCTACGTCCTCGGACGAATGGCACCGGATCCGTCGACCCTCACGCCCGCACGCGCCGATGATTTCATCGCACCCGATGGTCGGCCAACGGCGGCGTACCGTGAACGTCTGCGGCGGATTCCGAACTTTCGTAACGCGCTCAGTGTCGTGTCGCTCTACGTCCAGACGATCGGCGTGCTCACCGTTGTGGTGGTCGTCGACAATCTCGCGGTTCGCATCGTCGCCTTCCTCTTGATGGGCCGCGCGCATGCACAATTCCTCTCGCTCATGCACGAGGCCGCACACCGACTGTTGTTCTCGAACAAGCGCGTCAACGACTTCATCGGAAACTGGCTGCTCGGCTACCCGTCGTTCACCAGCACGCCGGCGTACCGCCGCGTGCACATGGCGCACCACCGCGAGGAATTCGGCCCCGAGGAACCCGACGTGCCGCTGTATGCGAACTATCCCGTCTCACCTGCAAGTCTGCGTCGCAAACTCGTTCGCGATGCCTTCGGCGTCACCGGCGCGAAGCTCTTCCGTGCACAGCTGCGCGGCCTGCGGGCACCCGACGAACGCGTGCGTCACACACAACAAAAGATCTGGTCGATGCAGATCGTGCTGCTCGTTGCGGGAGTCATCACCGGAGCCTGGTGGCTGTATCCGTTGTTCTGGCTGCTGCCGAACATGACGGTGTGGCGGGTCATCAACCGTTTGCGCTCGATCGCCGAACACGGCGGCATGACATCGGGCACTGACCGACGCATGTCGACCCACACGGTGCGCCAACGCTCTATCGCGCGCTTTTTCCTCGTGCCCTACAACATCGGTTTCCACACGGCCCACCACGTCGACGCGGGCATTCCTTTCCGCAATCTGCCCGACTACACACGGCGCCTGCGCGCGGCCGGCTACATCTCGCCCACCCGCGAATTCGGCTCGTACCCCCGCATCTGGCGGGCCCTCTCGGGTGGCTCGGAATTACCACTACCTGCATAGTGAAAACCCCCTCAGGGGCTCTTAGACTTGTGCCCGTGAACCATCTCTTTCGCGTCGAATCCCTCCACGCCGCGCCCGTCACCGACGACGACGACGTAGTTGCCCCGAAGGAAATCCTGCGCGGCCTCGACCTCACCGTCAACGAGGGCGAGATCCACGCAATCATGGGCCCGAACGGCTGTGGCAAGTCCACCCTCGCCTCCACCCTCCTCGCCTCCCCCGAATACCAGGTCACCGGTGGTCGCCTGCTCTACAGGGGCGAAGACATCACCGACTGGTCGACCGACGTGCGCGCCAAGGCGGGCATCTTTCTTGCCTTTCAATACCCACAGGAAATCGCCGGCGTGTCCGTCATCCAGTTCCTGCGTCAGGCGTTGTCGGCCCGCAAAGGCATCGACCTCTCGGTGCTCGAACTGCGCCTCTCCGTCATGGATTGGATGAACCGTCTCGGCATGGACTCGTCGTTCGTCGACCGCTATCTCAACGAAGGATTCTCCGGCGGCGAAAAGAAGCGCAACGAGATCATGCAGATGGCGATCCTCGAACCCGATCTCGCGATCCTCGACGAAACCGATTCCGGCCTCGACATCGATGCTCTGCGCATCGTCGCCAAGGGCATCCGCGAGGTACGCGCCGACAGGCCAAGCCTCGGCATCGTTCTCATCACCCACTACCAACGTCTGCTCGACGAACTGCAGCCCGATTTCGTCCACATCATGGTCGACGGTCGCATCGTGAAGTCGGGTGGCATGGAAATCGCCGCCGAGCTCGAGAAGTCGGGCTACGAGGCGTATCGCTGAAGGCCGGCATCGCGCGATGAGCTTCGACCCCGTCGTCGTCCGGAAGGATTTCCCCCTTCTCGAACGCGAAATCAACGGCAAGCCCATCGTCTATCTCGATTCGGCGAACACCTCACAAAAGCCGCGCCAGGTCATCGACGCGATGTCGCGTTTCATGGAAACGTCGTACGCGCCGATCAACCGCAGCGCTTACCAACTGGCTGCCGAATCGACCGATGCCTTCGAAGGCGCACGCGCAGCAGTCCGCCGTTTCATCAATGCCCCGAAGGTGCACGAAGTTGTCTTCACGAAGAACGCCACCGAGGCGCTGAACCTGGTGGCGCACTCGTGGGGTGCCGCGAATCTTCGCGCGGGTGATGCCGTCGTGCTCACACACATGGAGCATCACGCCAACATCGTTCCGTGGCACATGCTCGCCGCCGAACGCGGCGTGGAACTGCGCTGGGTGCCGCTCACTTCCGACGGCCAGCTCGACCTCACCAACCTGCCGAAACTGCTCGACGGCGCCAGGGTTTTCTCGTTCACCGCGATGAGCAACGTCCTAGGCACCCTGACACCCGTCAAGCAACTCGTCGACGCCGCGCACGCGGCTGGCGCCATCGCCGTCGTCGATGGCTGTCAGTACGTGCCGCACAACCCCACCGACGTTCAGGCGTGGGGCGCCGACTTCCTTGCGTTTTCGTCACACAAACTCTGCGGCCCGTCGGGCATCGGCGTTTTGTGGGGCCGCGAAGCGCTGCTCGATGCAATGCCGCCTTTCCTCGGTGGCGGCAACATGATCGCCGACGTCCGACTCGACGGTTTCACCTGCGCCGAACTGCCGGCCAAGTTCGAAGCCGGCACACCGGCCATCACCGAAGCGGTCGGCATGCATGCCGCAATCTCGTACCTTTCGGCGCTCGGCATGGACAACGTGCGAGCGCACGAGGTGGAAATCACCGCATACGCCATCGACAAGTTGAGGGCCCGCTACGGCGACGACATCACCATTCACGGCCCCACCGACCCTGCCGTCCGCGGAGCCACCTTGTCGTTCAAGTTCAAGGACGTCCACCCGCACGACGTCTCCCAGGTTCTCGACCAGGCCAACGTGTGCGTGCGTGCCGGCCACCACTGCGCCAAGCCCCTCATGAAGTTGCTGGGTGCCAACGCCACCGCCCGCGCCAGCTTCTACATCTACAATTCAACGGCCGACGCCGATGCACTTGCAGACGCACTGGCCAATGCCGGAGACTTGTTCGGCTTCTAGATTTCGAAGCGCAAAACCACGACCGGAGCACCGATGCCAGGATTGGAAGACCTCTACCGCGAGATCATTCTCGACCACTATCGGACACCCCGTAACCGTGGCGAGCTGGCACCGCCCGCCGTGCGCGCCGAGGGCCACAACCCGCTGTGCGGCGACGAGATCCAGGTGTACCTCGACGTGAAAGACGGCATCGTCATCGACATCAAGATCAGCGGTCAGGGCTGCTCGATCAGCCAAAGCTCCGCCTCGATGATGTCGGCCGCGGTGAAGGGAAAGCCCGTCGCAGAAATTCGCAACCTCGTGCGTCGCTTCAAGAACATGATGTCGATCGAGGAAGAAGACGAAAACGCTCCGCCGCTCGACGAGTCGAAGCCTCTCGGCGACCTCGAAGCGCTGCGCGGCGTCGTGAAGTTTCCGGTGCGCATCAAGTGCGCCACCCTCGCGTGGAACACGCTGCTCGACGGCCTGAACCAGTCGAACTGACAAACACACACTCCGCAACTGCGATCGGGGGATTCGTATGCCACAGATACCTGCACAAATTGCCGACATCACCGTCGACTGGCTGAACGAAGTTCTGCCCGCCGACATCGGCCGAGTGAAGAGCTTCGACGTTCAGCGCTTCGGCACCGGTGTCGGCATTCTTGGTGAACTCGCCCGCCTCACGCTCGACTACGTCGACGGGCCCGGCGCCGGACCGGCCACCATCGTTGCCAAGTGCCAATCACCCGCGCCCGAAAACCAGTTCCTCGCACAAGCGATGGGTTTCTACCTACGCGAGGTCAACTTCTACCGCGACGTCGCGACACGCCTGTCGATTCGCGTCCCGAAGCCCTACTACGCCGACTGCGGCGCAGATGGACTGCCTTTCATCATTCTCATCGAGGAAATCACCGGCGCGTACTGCCCCGACCAGATCACGGGTCTGACGCTCACCGAAGCCGAACGCATTCTCGAAACCGCCGCTCGCCTGCACGCCGCGTTCTGGGAAACCAAAGAGCTCTACGAGCTCACGTGGCTTCCCCCGATGAACAACCCGCTCTACAAGGCCGGCAAGGCAATGGCCGAAGCGCAGTGGCCGCACTTCAAGGAACATTTTGGCCCCCGCCTCGACGGCGCGATGCTCGATGCACTGCACAAGGCCTGCGACCTCTACCCCGACATGCTCGATTGGTGGGTGCAACAGGGCCACCAAACCTTCACGCACACCGACTGCCGTGCAGAGAATTATCTCTTCGGCGGCAGCGCGGGCGCCGACACCATCACGATGATCGACTTCCAGTTGAGCACACGCCACGTCGGCGCGTGGGATGTGTGCAACCTGCTCGCCGCTTCGCTGACACCCGAGATGCGTCGCGCACACGAAGACCACCTCATCAACCATTACTTCGCGAAGGTCAGTGAATTCGCCGCCGACCAGCCCGGCTTCAAGGGCTATTCACTCGACCGCCTGTGGTACGACTACCGCGCAGCACTTCTGCAG
Organism: Actinomycetota bacterium; assembly: GCA_046082705.1. GTDB lineage: Bacteria > Actinomycetota > Acidimicrobiia > Acidimicrobiales > Ilumatobacteraceae > F1-20-MAGs119. The sequence continues at coordinate 8,511 of JBJTYJ010000200.1, forward strand.
CAGGGCGTCGCGCAGGTGATCACCTCGAACCTGCAGGGTGGCAACGAACGCGGTGACGAACTGCTGGAAGAACTGCACATGCGACCCCTCATCGCGGCCATGGACCATAACGTCGGCGAGATAGTCAAGGACATCAAGTGACCAACATCCTCCCCCCACCCCTCGACACCGACCTCGAGGAAATCCACGACCGCACCTACGTCGTGAAGTCGTACAGGAAAGACGACCGCACGATCGTGCTGCGCGGCGCCGTTCGCGACGAAAAGCCCGCTGGTCTCTACATCCCCGACGATCCCGAGCCGCTGCCCCTGCACCACATGATCGTCGCCCTCACGGTCACGATGCCCGAGATGATCATCACCGATGCGCGCGTCGAGTTCGAGGTGTACCCGCATGGTGGCTGCCCCGCCATCACGTCGCACTACGAAAAACTCGTCGGCCTCAGCATTGCGCGCGGTTTCACCCACAAGGTGCGCGAACTCTTCGGTGGCCCACGTGGCTGCACGCACACGACCGCGCTTCTCCAGGCAATGGCGCCCGTAGCGATTCAAAGCGTGTGGTCGATGCGCGCGCTCAACGTCGTCAAGGGCACGATGCAGCCCGAACCCGAACCAAAGACGCGCGAAGAACGCCTCGCCCGCATGCGCTTCAATCTCAACACCTGCCACATCTGGGAGGAGAACGGCGAACAGGCCAAGACCGTCGCCGACGGCGGTGATATCGGCCTGCCGATCTGGATCGAAGACCGCTACACCAAGCTCGGCCGCGACCCCAAGGAGTGGCGGCGCGGCATGGGCGGCGGCTAGCCGACCTGCCAACCACAACGCATGGGCGGCGGCTAGCGCCCGTTAGAGGACGAAGATTGGCTTGATGGTGGTGCCGGATTCGCTGTCGTGCTGCGCTTCGTTGATTTGGTCGAGGCGGTAGGTCTTCACCAACTTCTCGATGGGGAACATGCCGCGGCGGTGCCACTCGATCATCTTCGGGATGAACTCCGCCGGGTAGGCATCGCCTTCAATGACGCCCTTCACGGTCTTGCCGTCGAGGAACCCCGACGACGAGAAGGCGATGTCACCCATGACGACCCCGACGACGGCCAGTGTTCCGGTGGGACGCAACGCATCGACCGCTCCACGCAACACCGCGGGCACACCGGTCGTGTCGAGTCCGTACTGAGTGCCGCCACCGGTGATCGCACGTACTTCGGCGGTGACGTCGGCAGTCGTCTTCGCGTTGAGCGTGTGCGTCGCACCGAGTTCTTTCGCCAATGACAAACGGTTGTCGTGCAGGTCGACGGCGACGATGGTGGTGCAGCCGGCGATCTTGGCCGCCATCAAACCTGCAAGACCCACGGCACCGGCACCGTAGATGACGATCGAGGTGCCCGGTCGGGCGCCGAGGGAGTTTATGACCGCTCCTGCACCGGTTTGGAAACCACAGCCGAGCGGTCCGAGAATCTCCAGCTTGACGTCGTCGGCGGTGACCTTCACGACGTTGCGTTCGGTTGCCATGGCGTGCGTTGCGAAGCTCGACTGGCCGAACCAACAGCACCCCATCCGCGAGCCGTCGGTTCCCGACAGCGGGGCCGAACCGTCAAGGCGTGAACCCATGAAGTTCAGCGCACCGAAGAGTTCGCAGTACTGCGGCAGGCCGGTTTCGCAGTGCATGCACTTGCCGCAGCTCGCGTAGGACAAAACCACCTTGTCGCCGGGCGCCACTTTCATCACGCCCTCACCGACGCGCTCGACGACGCCCGAGCCCTCGTGGCCAAGAACGATCGGCGATGCGAACGGCCCGCCGGGAATGCGCGCCAGGAGGTCGGTGTGACACATGCCCGCCCCGACGATGCGTACCAGCAGCTCGCCCGGCCGCGGATCGGCAATTTCGAGCTCGCGAATTTCGAAGGGCGCATCGTGTGACGGGAGTACTGCTGCGGAAATTTTCATGCGAGCATCCTTTCTTTTCTGTCCGGTTGTTGGCAAGGACAACAGCGATCTCGTAGTATTCGTTTTGAAGGGGAGTATCCCTCGACTCCGGTGTCGTCATCACGGAGCCGCGCAAGCGGATCCCGGCACCGTTGGTCCGATTTTCGGGCGGGAGAGACCTTCGACGCAGGAGTGTCCCCTCGGGGACGAGTCGAAGGGAAACCCAAATGTTCAAGAACACAGCCAAGACAGCCATTCTCCTCGCCGCTCTCGGCGGACTGATCGTCACCATTGCCGGTGTCCTTGGCGGCGGCAGCAGTGGCTCGCTCACCATCGGTTTGCTGTTCGCATTCGTGATGGTCGGCGGGTCGTATTGGTTCAGCGACAAGTTGGCCCTCAAGGCGGCAAAGGCCCGCGTCATCACCCAGGCCGATGCACCGATGTTCTACGGGATGATCGAAGAACTCGCCACCCGCGCGAACATGCCGATGCCGAAGGTCGCCATCTCCCCCAACGACCAGCCGAATGCCTTCGCCACCGGACGCGGACCGCGCAACGCCGTCGTGTGTGCCACCGAGGGTCTGTTGCGCACGATGCCCGAAGACGAACTGCGGGGCGTGATGGCACACGAACTGATGCACGTACGCAACCGCGACATCCTCATTGGCTCGGTTGCCGCCGCCATCGCCACGGCGATCTCATTCATCGCGAACATGGCGATGTGGGCCGCAATGTTCGGCGGAGGCGGCAACAACGACGACGATCGCCCGAATCCGTTCGCACTGATCCTCGTGTCGATGCTTGCTCCCATCGCGGCGTCGCTCATGCAGATGGCCGTGTCGCGTTCGCGCGAGTTCGAAGCCGACCGCTCGGCGGCCGAACTTCTCGGCACGGGCGTGCCGCTGGCGAATGCGCTCGAGCGCATCGAGGTCTACGCACGACAGATTCCGATGCAGGTCGCACCCGAACAGGCACAGGCGTACATCCACAACCCGCTTGCCGAGTTCCAGAACAAGCGCTCGGGTGGACCCAACATCGCCCGCCTCTTCTCCACTCACCCCAGCACCGATGACCGCATCGCTCGTCTTCGCTCAATGACTTTTCTCGCCTAACTCACAAGGGAATTTCTCAAGCTAATGATTTTTGCTGCCACATCTTCAAAAAACGGTTTCGTAGACCTTGATATCACTGTTTTGGCCTGGCTGCTTTTAGGCGGCATCGTGACACTCCTGATTGTCTTTGATCTTTGGCGCCATCGTGACGATCATGAGCCAACGGCAAAGGAAGCTGCCGGCGAGAGTATTTTCTATGTGGCTATTGGGCTTCTCTTTGGCGCAGGCCTTGCTTACGTTTATGGCTCACAAGCATTCGGGGAATACATCGCTGGCTACGTTATAGAAAAGTCGCTCAGTGTTGACAACGTCTTTGTTTGGGCGATTATTTTTTCTTCATTGGCAATTCCTCTGAAGTACCAACATCGTGTTTTGTTCTGGGGTATTTTCGGCGCCTTAGTTTTCCGTGGTCTTTTCGTGTTTGCTGGCTCTGCACTCATCACGAAGTTCTGGTGGATGCTCCTAGGTTTCGGTGTTCTACTGATCTTCAGCGGAATAAAGATTTTCCGTCATCGCGATCAAGAAGAAGAGAGGAATCACGATAAGTCCTTAAAGTTTCTCAAACGATTCATTCCCATTACCGATCAATACGACGGACATCGATTCATCACAAAAATTGATGGTGTAATAATGGCGACTCCACTGCTCGCAGCACTTGTGGTAGTGGAGCTCACCGACATTATCTTTGCCGTCGACAGCGTTCCAGCAATTTTGGCTATCAGTCGCGAGCCGTATTTGGTCATCGCAGCGAATGCATTTGCAATTCTTGGTTTGAGGGCGCTCTATTTCCTACTAGCGAATGCTAAATCGAAATTTCCTTACCTATCGCACGCACTTGGAGCCGTTCTTGTCTTTGTTGGTCTCAAAATGTCGTTTTCGCACTGGTACCACCTGCCCACCATCGTGAGTTTGCTCGTCATCTTTATTCTCCTTTTTGGGGCTATTGCTCTCAGCGTTTCGAAACTACGCAGTGACGAAAATTCCACGAAGGAAGGTGCATAGAGCAGCAGCATTGCGTGTTCTTGAGGCTCCATCTGGCAAGATCGGTGCAATGGCTGATGGGATTGTGCGCGCTGCAGGTGGAGTTGTTTGGCGCACCAGCGGCAATAACCGCGTTGAACTGCTCCTCGTTCATCGTCCCGGCGAGGGCTACGACGACTGGACCTTTCCGAAGGGCAAGCGCGACGACGCCGACTCCAGTGAAGAAGATTGCGCCATTCGCGAGGTTTTCGAAGAGACCGGTCTGCATTGTCGACTCGGCCACGAGATCGCCCGCGTCTCGTACATCGACCGCAAGGGTCGCCCGAAGCGCGTGCGCTACTGGACGATGACGGTGGCGAGTGGTGCGCACTCCCCCAACAACGAAGTCGATGCCGTCGAGTGGCTGTCACCCGACAAGGTGCGCAAACGCCTCACTTATCCTCGCGATTCGTTGATCGTCGACTGTTTCGAGCAGTACCTGAAGTCGGGCCTCACCGAGTAATCACTGGAAGGCGGCGTAGCCCGACTTCTCCAGCTCGTCGG
>JBJTYJ010000201.1:0-4273 GCA_046082705.1 Actinomycetota bacterium
TGACGGTTCGTTGAGCAATCGACGGGTCTGGGCGCCAACGTTGCCGCGGATTCCCGACGGCATTTGCCTCGATACTGACGGTGCGGTGTGGTTTGCAAACCCGATGGCGGCGGAATGTGTTCGCATCGCCGAAGGCGGGGAAGTGCTCGACGTCGTCGAAACGGGTCAACTGTGCTTTGCCTGCATGCTGGGCGGTGACGACGGCAAGACGCTGTTCATGTTGACGGCCGACTCGGCCGACGCCCACACCGCAGCGGCCAAACCAACGGGACGTATCGTGACGTGCACCGTTGGCGCCGAGCGCGCAGGACTTCCGTGACGTTTTCCTCGCGTTTCTCGGCGCAGGGAGTAGCAAAAAGCGGGTAATTACACACCGAGAACCCTTGGGGTTAGCGGGGGTGGTGGCAGGCGACGAAGTGTCCGACGGAGACTTCGGTCAGCTGTGGCTCTTCCGCAGCGCACTTTTCAGTGGCGGCGGGGCAACGCGTGCGGAATCGGCAGCCCGACGGCGGATTGGCCGGCGAGGGTGGCTCGCCTTCGAGAATTGCGCGACCCGTCTGCTTTGTCGGGTCGGGAATCGGGATCGCGCTGACGAGGGCGTGTGTGTAGTGGTGACGCGGGTTCGTGGCGAGGTCACCGGCAGGGGAGACCTCACAGATCTTGCCGAGATACATGACGACGACGCGGTCGCTGATGGCGTGGACGACCGACAGGTCGTGCGAGATGAACAGCAGCGACAATCCGTAGCGGTCTTTCATGTCGCGGAGAATGTTGAGAATCTGCGACTGGATGCTGACGTCGAGTGACGACACCGGTTCGTCACATATCAACAACTTGGGTTCGATAGTGAGGGCGCGAGCGATGCTGATGCGCTGGCACTGACCACCCGAGAACTCGGTGGGCTTGCGATCGCCGACGACTTCCGGATCGAGACCCACGGACGTGAGAAGGTCGCTGACCTTTGCGGTCCGTTCCGCTTCGGTGCCACGGCCCCACACCTTGAGTGGCTGTTCGACCAGACTTTTCACCTTCATGTGCGGGTCGAGCGAGCTGATCGAATCTTGGAAGATCATCTGCATCGCGGGACGCACGTTGCGCAGTTCCTCGCCGCGAAGACCGGCGATCTCGAGTCCCATCAACTTGATCGAGCCACCACCATTCGGGATGAGGCGCATGACGGCCTTGGCGAGTGTCGACTTGCCGCAACCCGATTCACCGACGACGGCGAGGGTTTCGCCCTCGCGGATGTCGAGGCTGATGCCCGAGACGGCCTGCACGGCCTGCCCACCCGGTGTTTCGTAGGTGACGACGAGGTCTTCGATGCGGAGGACCGGATCGCCCGACGTGGCGAGGTGTGCCTTGCCTGTGCCGGCCATGTCAGTTGCCTCCCAGCGGGAAGAAGCAGCGGTAGAGATGACCGTTGCCGTCGTCGGTGAGCTCGGGATGCTCGTTGCGGCACTTGTCGGTGGCGTACTTGCAGCGCGAGGCGAAGCCGCACGACGTGCGCTCGGTCGTCGGGTCGGGCGTCGACCCTGCGATCGAGGGCAGACGTGAACCGGGCTCGCGATCGAGGCGCGGGATCGAGCTCATCAGTGCCTCGGTGTACGGCATGCGGGGCCGAGCGAAGAGTTCCTTTGTGTCGGCGAGTTCGACGAGTTCGCCGGCGTACATGACGGCCACGCGGTCGGTGTGGTTGGCCACCACGCCGAGGTCGTGGGTGATGATGACCATCGCCATGTTGAGTTGCTTGCGCAGATCTGAGATGAGCTCAAGAATCTGTGCCTGCACGGTGACGTCGAGCGCCGTCGTGGGTTCGTCGGCGAAGAGCAGCTTCGGATCGCAGGCAATGGCCATGGCGATCATGACGCGCTGGCGCATGCCACCCGACAACTGGTGGGCGTACTTGTCGAGCACCGCTTCGGGGTCGGGGATGCGCACAAGCTTCATCAGTTCGAGCGCACGCGCCTCGGCCTCTTCTTTTGACTTGCCGAGACGCTTGACGAGGGCTTCGGACATTTGGCTGCGAATGCGACGCACGGGGTTCAACGCCGTCATCGGATCCTGAAACACCATCGCGATCTTGGTGCCCCAGTAGTCGCGGATTTCCTTGTTCGAAAGTGGCAACAACTCGGTGCCATCGAACTGAACGCTGCCCGAACGCTTCACCCGACGGCCGCGCAGCAAACCCATCGTTGCACGCGACATGACCGTCTTGCCGGAACCCGACTCGCCGACGATGCCGAGGCTTTCGCCTGCCGCGACGGAAAGGCTGACGCCGCGCACCGCGTGCAGTTCGCCGCGGGGGGTGTTGAAGTCGATCTTGAGATCGGTGATCTTCAGCAACTCGCTCATATGCGGGACTCTCGGTTGTCGATGCGCTTGCGGAAGTAGTCACCGAAGAAGTTGAGGGCCATGACGGTGAGCGCAATGGCGACCACCGGCCACACCACTGCTTGCGGATAGTCGACGATTTGCGGACGGTTCTTCGCGAGGAGTGAACCCCAGCTTTCACCCGGGTCGGTGCCGACGCCGAGGATTGCGAGACCACCTTCGACCACGATGACGACGCCCGCGGCGAGGAATCCGACGGACATCATCGACGGAACCACGTTTGGCGTGATGTGGCTCCACATGATGTTGCGGCGTTTCATGCCGATCGACTCTGCCACCTGAACGAACTCGCGACCGGTCCACGACAGCGCAGACGACCGTGCCAGGCGGCCGAGGATCGGGATAAGCGCGAACGTGAGGGCGATGATGATCACGAGGACGCGTGGCATGCGGCCCTCGGGGTTCGTGGCAGTGGGGGAGGAGAGCACCGCCACCATGGCAAAGGTGAGAATGAGGTTGGGAATCGACAGCGTGACGTTGAAGTACATCGTGATCACCGAATCGACCCAGCCACGCCAGTACGCGGCGACGATGCCAAGGGCGCCACCAATCAGCATTCCAACGGTGACACAGACGAACGCAATGAGAATCGACATCCTCGTGCCGTGGACGATCGCCGAAAGAATGTCGATCCCGTCGATGTCGGTGCCGAGGATGTGCTTGCCCGAGAAGAGTCCCGCGCCGGCTTCGTCGAAGAAGTATTCCTTGTGGTCGGGAAGCGGCAGCGCGTCCCCGAACAGGGCAATGAGCAACATCAGGCCGAGCCAACCGCTGGCCAGGTAGAAACCAAGGGTCTTACGCGGCGCCACGGTGGCTCCTGACGCGTGGGTCGACGACAGCATAAAACGTGTCGACGATCGCGTTGAAGAGGACGTAGAACACCGTCACGAGCGCGACGAGCGACTGGATGCCGAGGTACTGACGCGAATTGAGCGATGTTGTCAAGAGCAAGCCGAATCCGTCGAGGGCGAAGATCGATTCGATGATGACCGCACCACCGATGAGAGAGCCCATGTTCAGCGCAGCCGAGGTCATGAGGGTGAGGCTGGACGGGCGGAACGCGTGGCGCCACAGGATGTAGCGATCGGTGAGTCCCTTGGACGACGCCATCGTCACGAAGTCCTCTTTCAACGTGGCGATCATGTCGGTTCGCAGCAGTCGGGTTTGTGTGGCGATGAGGCCCGCTGAAAGCGAAAAGACTGGCAGTGCCACCGACTTCAGGTGTTCGGTCAGGCTGTCGGCAATGGGGGTGTATCCGACGGCGGGAAATATCTCGAACTGCACCGCGAAGAGGTACATGAGGATGAGCGCGATCGCGAAGTTCGGTATCGATGAAATCGCGAACATCACGTTGCTGGTGATGCGATCGAACCTTCCGTCGGCCTTGTAGGCCATCGCAACAGCAATCGGGATCGACACGAGCAACGAAAAGATCATCGTGTACACCATGATGAGCGCCGACCTCGGCAGAACGTTGCCGATGAGTGTCGAGATTTGCGCACCCTCGGAGGTGCTGGCGCTGTAGAAGTACCCGAAGTCGCCCTGCAGGAAGTTGCCGAGCCATTTGAAGTAGTAGACGAAGATGTTGTCGCTCAACCCGAGAGACTCACGCAGCGCAGCGTGTTGCTCGGGGGTTCCGTACGGAAGCAACGTGAGAGCCGGATCTCCGGGCAAGAGGCGCACGAGAACCGTGACGCCAAACGTTGCGAGGATGAGAACAAGTACAGCCTTGGAAATGATGAAAGCGACGTTCTTTGCTTTCCGCAATCTGCGCGCAGTTGTTGCGCTGCTCGACGTGGTGCCCCCGCTCACGACTGCAAACACTACAACACGTATCACTGGCAAGAAAAAGGTGCGGACAAACGAGAGAGGCGGGGGAACC
>JBJTYJ010000202.1:0-4878 GCA_046082705.1 Actinomycetota bacterium
CCCTCGTGCAAACGGCGGTACTCGGCCAACGCCTCGGTGCGCTGGTCGGCGGTCATGCGGTCGAACATCAACACTCCATTGAGATGGTCGAGCTCGTGCTGGAAGAGACGCGACAACAATTCATCGGCCTCGACCGTGACTTCTTCACCCGCAAGGTTGATGCCCCGCATCAGAACCTCTTTGGGGCGGATCATTTCGACGTAGAGCCCGGGGATGGACAGGCATCCCTCTTCGTAGACCCACTCACCCGAGGACTCGACGATTTCGGGGTTGATGAGCACGTCGGCACCGTCACCGATGTCGTAGACGAAGAGCTTCTTTTGTACGCCGATCTGCGGGGCTGCAAGGCCGATGCCCGGAGCGTCGTACATGATGTCGAACATCTCGTCGGTGAGGCGCACGAGCTTGTCGTCGATCTTCTGGATTTCGAGTGCCGTCGACTTCAGCACGGGGTCGCCGTATGTGCGGATTTCGTAGGCCATGGTGCAAGGCTATCCGTGATGCCAGATCGTGACCCGTCTCACTACTTCGACGTCGACGATGACGACCTCGAACGCCTCGGGTCGCAGCCGCGCAATGTCACATGGTCGACCCACGGTGTCACTGTGTCGGCGAATTCCGACCGTGGTGTGTTCAGTTACGGACGTCTCGACCGCGGAACCCAGGTGTTGTTCGACCTCGCACCCCCGCCCCGGCCCAGCGGCACCTTCCTCGACGTCGGCTGCGGCTGGGGTGCCATCGCACTCACGCTGGCGAGCGTCGCTCACACGGCCAAGGTGTACGCGGTCGACGTGAACCCTCGCGCGACCGAACTCACCGGCGTCAATGCCAAGACCCTCGGGCTCGACAACGTCCATGTGTCGTATCCCGACGACGTGCACCCCGGCATCACCTTCGACCTGATCTGGAGCAACCCCCCGATTCGGGTCGGAAAGAAAGAACTGCACCTCATTCTCGACAGGTGGCTGAACCGACTGTCACCGAGTGGCGAGGCCTATCTCGTTGTGCAGAAGAACCTCGGTTCCGACTCCCTCGCAGACTGGATGCGTGACCGGGGATTCCACGTCGAACGCATCGGCAGCCGCAAGGGGTTCCGCGTTCTCCACGTCAAACGCTCTCAATAGCGCTGCGGGTCGACGTACACGCGCGCCTGGGTGCGACGCAGTTCGGCGCAGTACTCGGCGAACAACGTTGCGTCCGTGCCACGCACCAGCCACGTCGTCTCACCGGTCGACGCGACGTCGATGCCGAGCGGTGGGCTGTGCAGGAGCGACGAGGACGCCTCACTCGACTCAACGCGTGCGAAGGCGACGAACGGGGGCAAACCGAGTGCGCGACGCGTCGAGGTCTCCGATTCGATGACGGCAGACGGGTCGGGGCTGGCGAACCGCACCAGCGCGGGGTTCGTTGCATCGTTCGACTGAAGTATCACCACCGGATTCTTCGCGCCGCGCAACAGACGAGCGGCGAGGATGAGAAGCGTCCAGGCGTGTTCACCGGCGCGGTAGGTGGGGGCGAAAACTTCGTTGTCGAAATCGAGAAAGGCAATGACGTCGGCCGAGTCGAGTCGGTGCAACAACGCCTCGGTGCCGATGTACACTCCAGCGCCGATGTTGCCGGGTCCGAGGGAATCGGCGGTGAGTTCACGTGCGGTCCGGCCCGCTGCGGCTTCGAGTTCTTCACGCAGTCGCGACACTCCCCTGCGGATCATCGCCATCGCGGTGGCTCCGCAACGTGAGCAGACAACGGGCCGCGAGCGGCCGCACGACGGACAGTCGAGAGAGTCACCGAGCGTCATGGCGGCTTCGCACTTTTCGCATCGCGCGATGTCGCGACACGACTTGCAGGCCACCAGGCGCGCACGACCCTTCACGTTGAGAACGCATGCGACGACTTTTGACTCGTCGCGCAGATGAGCAATGAGCTCGGACGAAGTCAGGCCGGCCCGCGGCGCATCGTTGTCGTCGGTGGATGAGACCGAGGTGAACGGGTCGGTGACGACGATGTTCGGCCAATCACCGGACTGAGGGACGGGTAGGACGGTACGCGACTCGCCGGCCCAGTTCGCTGCCGACACCGTGGGCAAGGGCGAGACGATGAGGCACGGAACGCTTGCCCGACGCGCACGTTCGATCGCGATGTCGCGGGCGTGCCACGTGGGACTGCGTTCGTCTTGAAGTCGTTCGTCGTGTTCGTCGAGAACGACGACCGCGGCAACATTCGGAAAAGGTGCCCACACCGCGCTGCGTGCACCAACCACCACGTCGACCCCTTCGGCGGCGCGCTGCCATTCATCGGGCATGAGTGCGACGGTGAGCCCCTCGCGACGCAACGCAGTGGCGATGGTGCGGGCAGTTCCGACACCCGGACAGACAACCAGCGTGCGACCGCGGGACAGTGCGGACTCGAGCACGCCACGCACGGGACGAGCGGGTGGCCACACGACGACGCCTCCCCGACGAGCCATCAATTCGTCGACTTCGGCGATCGTTCGGCGGTTTGATCGCATGGCGCGCACAGGAGTGACGGCGAGCTTCTTCACGCGTTTGGGTGGTGAGGCAATTGTGAGGACCGCGCGCAACGGGCCGGCGAAGCGATGCGAACACCACTGCGCGAGTTCAACCACGTCAGCGGCAGGGCCAACCGACAACACGTCGAGGATTGCCTTGAGTTCGTAACTGGCCGGCGTTTCATCGGCGGGATGGTCGACCACCCACGCATCGACGCGACGACCGTTCAGTTCGACACGAACGATCGAGCCAATGGCAACGGACCCGAAGCGTTCGGGAACGGCGTAATCGAAGGTTTTGTCGATCCCGCTGACATCGGGGACGACGCGAACGACGGAGGTCAGAGTTTGAGTGCTGCCTTCAGCGAGTCGAGACGGCTGAGCTGTTCCCACGTGAACTCGGGCAGGTTGCGGCCGAAGTGACCGTATGCGGCGGTCTTCTTGTAGATCGGACGCTTGAGGTCGAGGTCGCGCACGATGGCTGCGGGACGCAGGTCGAAGACCTCGCTCACTGCGGTTTCGATTGCGGCCGGCGAGACCTTTTCGGTGCCGAAGGTTTCGACGAGGATGCTGACCGGGTGCGCCACACCGATGGCGTAGGCAACCTGGACTTCACAGCGCGTTGCGGCGCCCGAGGCGACGACGTGCTTGGCAACCCAACGTGCGGCGTAGGCAGCCGAACGGTCGACCTTCGACGGGTCCTTGCCCGAGAAGGCACCGCCACCGTGACGGCCCATGCCGCCATAGGTGTCGACGATGATCTTGCGACCCGTGAGGCCGGTGTCGGCGTGCGGTCCACCGAGGACGAACTTGCCGGTGGGGTTGATGAAGATCTCGTAGTTGTCGTTCACGAACTGCGCCGGGATGACCGGACGAATGACCTGCTCGATGAGGTCGGGACGGATGACGGTGTCGCGGTCGGCCTCGGCACCGTGCTGGGTGGAGATGAGGACCGTCTTCAGGCGAACGGGCTTGCCGTTTTCGTAGTCGAAGGTGACCTGGGTCTTGCCATCGGGACGCAGGTACGGGATCGCACCCGACTTGCGGACTTCGGTGAGACGCTCGGCCATGCGGTGCGCCAACCAAATGGGCAGCGGCATGAGGTCGGTGGTTTCGTCACAGGCGTAGCCGAACATCATGCCCTGGTCGCCGGCACCCTGGCTGTTGAGAATGTCTTCGCCGCTCTTGCCCTTGCGGACCTCTTCCGACGAATCGACACCCTGAGCGATGTCGGGGCTTTGCGCGTCGAGGGTCACCATGACGCCGCAGGTTTTGCTGTCGAATCCAAAGAGCGCATTGTCGTAGCCGATGCCGGCGATGGTGTCGCGGGCGATACGCGGGATGTCGACGTAGGCCTCGGTCGTGACTTCACCGGCGACGATGCAGAGACCCGTGGTGAGGAGCGTTTCGCAGGCGACACGGGCATTCGGATCTTCGGCGAGAATGGCGTCGAGAACCGAGTCGGAAACCTGGTCGGCCATCTTGTCGGGGTGACCCTCGGTCACGCTTTCCGAGGTGAACGTGTACTTGCTCACGGGTGCTCCTGTGTGGGGTGAAGTGACTGCTCGACACTATCCAATACGTGTGCGGCGACCGTGTGTTTGTCGGCCAACGCAACGTTGGATGTGCCCGATTTCGTGACGATGGTGACGGCGTTGGTGTCGTGGCCGAACCCGACCTTGGGCTGGGAAACGTCGTTCGCCACGACGATGTCGAGGTTCTTGCGGGCCAACTTGCCTTTGGCATTTTCGACGAGGTTCGACGTTTCGGCGGCAAACCCAACGAGCACCTGGCCCGGTCGCTTGGCGGCGCCGAGGCCGGCGAGGATGTCGGGCGTTGGCTCGAGGACGATCGGCGGGACTCCGTCTTCCTTCTTCCACTTGCCCTCGGCGATGGGAACGGGCCGGAAGTCGGCGACGGCTGCCGTCATGATGACGACATCGGCCGTTGCCGCGGCGGAATCGATCGCTGATTTCATTTCGGCCGCGGTTTCGACGGGAACCACGCTGACGCCGGAGACCGGTGCGAAGTCGGCAGTGGTGACGAGCGTGACCTGCGCGCCGCGACGTGCAGCCTCGGTGGCAATGGCGTGGCCCTGCTTGCCGCTCGACCGGTTGGCGATGACGCGCACCGCATCGATGGGTTCACGCGTGCCGCCGGCTGACACGACGATGTGTCGACCCGCAAGTTGTGACTGCGTGGGAGCGAGCACACGACGCACCGCAGCGACGATGGATTCGGGTGCAGCGAGTCGGCCGCGGCCGATGTCACCACCGGCGAGACGGCCGTCTTCGGGGTCGACGATGTGCACACCACGCGACCGCAGGGTGGAGATGTTGTGCTGCACCGCGGGGTGTTCCCACATCTCG
>JBJTYJ010000203.1:0-12205 GCA_046082705.1 Actinomycetota bacterium
GTTCATGACCGCACAGGATAACGGAAACGGGCGTCTGGGCCATCGGGGCGCGTTGCTCGTCTGTGGATACGCAACGGGATACGCACCGGAGGGGCCCGACAACCCCTCCGTCACCTCCGCCCTCGCTCACAGGATGCCCCTTAGGAGTGGAGAGTCCCACGTCGGGCGCGATGCTCCGGTTCCTGAGTTACTGCGACGCGACGCTCTTCGAGTGAGGGAGGGGGCGCCCATGCCCTCTCGCCCGGACGTTCGCTACAACCATCCTGGTCTTCGCTCACTCGGAGGTGGCTGCGCTGCGGCATCCTGCCTCCGCTGGCCACCTACGCCGGCTCGATGGCATGGGCAACCCCTCCCGCAGTGTGAGTGTGGGGAGGAGGGGACCGGCAAGCCCGGAGGAACCGGAGCATCGCGCCCGACGTGGGACTCTCCACTCCTAAGGGGCATCCTGTGAGCGATGGCGGAGGTGACGGAGGGGTTGTCGGGCCCCTCCGGTACGAATCGTGTGGGCAAGATCGCGACGCACCTTGTTGACGAAGTTGCTGTCGGCGATGTTCGCGCGCACCATGCCGACGATGTCGGCCTGGCCCTTCTCGATGATCTCTGCTGCCTTTTCGGGTGATGTGACGCGACCGACGTAGATGACGGGAAGATGCGTTCCCTTCTTTGCCTCGCCGCACAGGTCGGCCCAGTGGCCTTCGGGGTGCGCGCCAAGCTGGATGTACGACGGCACGCCCCAGTTGCTACCGACGTCGAGCGAGAAGTAGTCAACGGTGCCGTCTTCCGTGAACTTCTCGAGCAGGTAACGGCAGTAATTGACGTCGTATCCGCCTTCGAGAAGTTCATCGATGCAAAGACGCAGACCCAATGTGACATTGCGCGGCTGGTGCGCGCGAATCGAGTCGACCACGTCTTTCAGGAATTTGCGCCGGCCCTCTTCGTCGCCACCGTATTCATCGGTGCGCTTGTTTGTCTTCGGTGAAAGGAACCACTGCAGCAAGTCGTCGTGGTTCGCGTGCAATTCGATGACGTCGACGCCCTGGCCGATCGCGATTGCGGCCGACTCGCCGTACTCCTTGATCATCCACGCGATTTCGTCGCGGTCCATCGCGTGGGGAATCTTGAAGTCGGCATAACCGCTGGGCTCTTGCGACGGCGAGAGGGGCTTGCCGCCCTGCAACACCATCTGCACGGTGCCGTATCCACCGGCCTCGTGGATGGCATCCATCATGCGCTTCACGCGGTCGGGGTACAGCGGATTGCGGAAGTGGCCGGGGCCGTGTGCGCCGACACCCGTTGGTTCGAAGCCGAGTGGCAAGGGGTTCTTCACGAAGACAGGGCCACCGCCGACCCATTCGTTTCCGCCCTTGATACGTGCGACGTAGTAACCAACGAACTTCTGGTATGCCTCTTCATTGCCGAAGAATCCGCTCGAGCCCGCCGAGTGCGGCGGCACCATCAAACGATGGGTGAGATTCAGCTGGCCCACCTTGATGGGCTGGAACAGCGACAGGTACTTCGACATGGACCCCTCCGGTGCGATGCCGCGTGCGCGGTGAATCAAACGCTAGTGATCGGCGTTCGAGCGCCCAGAGGCGGAGGGTTTGGTTTTTCTCGGCGCGAAAACGCGCAAAAGATGCACCTTGGCGCGCCGAGAATCCTGGGGTTAGTAGGGGAGGGTGCCGCCGTCGACGGCCCACGACGTGCCGGTGATTCCCGACGCGGCGTCGGAGGCCAGCATCACCGCGGCCGCGGCGACTTCCTCGACGGTGTTGAGACGCTTGATCGACGACTCCTGGGCGAACATCTCGAGGAGACCCTCGTAGGTTTCGACACCCATCGCCTTGGCGCTTTCCGGGCCGGTCTCGCGAACGATGTCGGTCTCGATGAGGCCCGGGAGAATCGCGTTCACGGTGATGTTCAGCGTGCCGACTTCTTTGGCTGCGGCCTTCATCAAACCGAGCACGGCGTGCTTGGTTGCTGCATAACCGGGAATGCCCGGCTTGCCGAGCTTGCCCTCGACCGATGATGTGACGATGATGCGACCGGTCTGGCGCGGGATCATGTGGTTGAGCGTCTTGCGCATGCCCCAGAACACCGAGTTGAGGTTCCAGTCGATCTCGAGTTCCCACTCTTCGTTGGTCATCAGGTGCACCGGTGCGGTGTTCTGCACACCACCCGAGTTCAGGCACATGATGTCGAGCTTGCCGAACTTCTCGATCGTGAAGTCGACGATGCCATCGGCCGTCGACTGCACACGGGCGTCACCGGGGAAGAACGCGATGTTCGGTCCCCCACCCATTTCCTTCAGAGCCTGTTCGCCCTTGGCGGCATCGCGGCCGTTGACAACGACCTTGGCGCCCTCGCGCAGGAAGGCCTCGGCCATTCCGCGTCCGATGCTGCGCGTGCCACCCGTGATTGCTGCAACTTTTCCGTCGAGCTTTCCCATGATTTTTCCTTGTCCCTCGTTCTTCCCGGATCAGTAAGCGGCCGTGCCGCCGTCGACGGAGTACATCGTGCCCGTCATGCCGCCACCGGCTTCCGACGCGAGCAGCGTCGCAACAACGGCGACTTCCTCGACGGTGTTCAGGCGCTTGATTGCTGCTTCGGAAGCAAACCAGTCGAGCAGGCCCTGATACGTGAGGCCCATCGCCTGTGCAGCGGCTGGACCTTCGTCTTTCATGATGTCGGTTTCAATGGCGCCGGGGCAGATGCAGTTGATCGTGACGCCCTGGGTTCCGATTTCCTGCGCACACGACTTCGTGAAGCCGTTGATCGCGTGCTTTGCCATGACGTAGATCGAAACACCCGGCTTGCCGTGCTTGCCCTCGACCGACGAGATGTTGATGATGCGGCCCCACTTGCGCGGCAACATGTCGCGCAGCGCGTACTGCGTGCACCAGAAGGTGGACCACAGGTTCCACTTCAATGCGTCTTCGAGCGCCCAATCCTCGAGGTCGACGATCGGGGCATGGCCCGTGCCGCCACCGGCGTTGTTGACGAGGATGTCGATCTTGCCGTAACGCTCGATCGTGCCTTTGATGAGTGCTTCGCAACCTTCACGACTCTTCACGTCACCCGCGAGGAAGTGCGCGCGGTCGCCCGCATTCATTTCGCGCAGTGCCTGCTCACCCTTTGCCGGTGTACGTCCGTTCACAACGACACTTGCGCCCTCGGCCAGGAAGGCCTCGGCGATCGCCCGGCCGATGCCGCGCGTACCGCCGGTCACCAGTGCGACTTTGCCCTGAAGTTCCATCGAAAAACCCCTGTTCTCCTCGCCCGGCCCTCGGGCGTTTGCGTAGAGTAGCCGTGCGTCACACGGGCGGGAAATGGGGCGGTCAAAAACCCCGAAACATCTGGTTCAGGAGGGAAACGTGTCGAAGGAAGGTTTGGCCGCGCTCAAGGTGGCCGTCGACGAGGTCAAGTCGGTCATCACCACTCTCACCGATGAGGAGTGGGCCCGCCCAAGTGGCTGTCAGGGCTGGAGCGTGCGCGACCTCGTCGCCCACATGAGCTCGAACTACAAGGAAACTGTCGACCCCTCCCCCGCACCGGCTGAGCCCATCAACCTGCCGGCCGAGCGGATGATGGACATGCTCGTCGAGCCCCGCAGGGCCTGGACCAACCAGCAGATTCTCGACGAATACCTCGCCTTTTGTGACCAGGCCGTGGCCGTCATCGCTTCGATGCAGGAAGAGCCGTTGGCCTCGACCCCCATTCCGCTCGCCGACCTCGGCACCTACCCGATGCATGCACTTGCCGATGCCTACGCTTTCGACCACTACTGCCACCTTCGCATCGACCTCTTGGCACCCGAAGGTCCCGTCGAGCGTCGTGTTGCCGATGCCGATGCACAGCGCCTCGGGCCCGCAATCGGCTGGATGATCACAGGTATGCCACAGATGCAACAGAGTCTCGGACGCACGCTCTCTGCGCCGATCACCCTCACCCTCACCGGTCCCGGTGGTGGTAGTTGGACCATCTCCCCCGCCGGTGACGACATCGTCGTGACCCCCGGCAGGAACCCGGGCGCCGTCGCCGATGCCAGTAGCAATGGTCACGCGTTCATCAACTGGGGAACCAAGCGCTCCGATTGGCGCGAGCACTGCAAGGTCACCGGTGACGAAGCAGCCGCAGCGCGATTCCTCGACGCGCTGAACATCATCTAGCGGCGAATCACACCTGCGTGCGGCTCGGCCCGACTGCCGAGCCCTTGAACATCGCGTCGGAATCGAATCCGATGCGCACGTCGGGCTTGAGTTCGATCACCATGCGCATCGGCGTGTCGAGGTGTTCGACGAAAGCCCGCTGACGCTCGGCGCTTTCGGGGCGAACGCGGGCCGCGAGTGCTGCATAGAACCACTTCTTCACGTCGTCGGATTCGTGCAGCACGATGTCGCCCTTGTACGTGACCGCCTGGCTGATACCGATGTCGGTACCACGGCTGGTGACGGCGATGGCCCCGCGCGGACGCTTCTTGTAGGCCTTCATCCGAGCTCGTTGTTTCGTGGCGGTGAGCCAGAAGCTTCCCTTGGCCCAAACGAAGTTCATGTAGACACCGACGGGGTCGCCCGAGTCGGTGGTCCACATGAGACAACATTCGGTCTGCTTGTTCAGCAATGTTTCTTCACGCTCGTCGGAGAGCGCAAAGACACTGACGTCGTCGTAGTTGCCCGCCATCTACGCGGCGCGCTTCCTGCGAATGCGCGCGACACCCTGCTGGCTGGCGAGCGCAACGGCGATGATGAGCGTCGTTCCCTGGAACAACGGCTCGACCCAGAACGAACCCGCACCGACGACGAGTTGCAAGCCCTTGATGCCAAAGGCGAGCGCGTAGAGCGCGAGCACCGTGCCCCACACGTTCGGGCGACGCGACAACTGCGAGGCACCGAAGAACACCGCGGCGATAGCCGGGAACAAGAAGCCCGGACCCGTTGCTGATGAGAAAAAGCCGATCTTTGCCGACAAGAGGATTCCGGCGATACCCGCGAGGGTTGCCGAGGCAACGAGTGAACCCCACACCATTCGGTCGGTGCGAACGCCGGCCAGACGTGCCGCGTCGAGGTTGCCGCCGGTTGCAAAGAGATAGCGGCCAACGGGTGTGTGTTCGAGCACGAACCACAGGATCACCGCGATGATCATGAAGTAGACGAAGAGAACCGGCAGGCCGAACACTTCGCGTCGACCCCACTGAAGGTAGGTGTCGGAGTAAGCGCTTGTGATCTGGCGGTTGTCGGAGACCTTCAGCACGATGGCAGTGACCAGCTGGCTGACACCAAGCGTTGCAATGAACGAATTGACCCTGAGTTTCACGACCACGAAGCCCGACAAGAAACCGACGCACGAACACACCAGAACCGCGATGAGTGCGGTGACGCCGCCCGGGAGATTGAAGCTGCGCTCGGCATTGTTTTGCAGGAACGTCGAGACGACCAGCGAGAGTGAGCACATCGCACCGATTGACAAGTCGAACGAGTTGGTGGCCAGCGGGACGAGGAACGCAAGGGCAAGAATGCCGATCGGCACGTTCTCACCGAGCGTCAACTTGAAGGTGGCGCTGCTGATGAACGTGTCGGTCTTCCAAATCCCGAACACGATCATGAAGCCTCCCCACAGGTAGAGAGCGCTGAATCGGTCGAGGCCGAGGCGTGTCAGGAGCGACGCCCTCGGGGCAGCTTTTGCTTCGGTGTTCACGTGTTGTCCTTTCGCCAATCCATCAATTCGCGAGTGTCGACCCTGCCAGCAGGGCCCTGTCGATGTTTTCTGCGGTGATGCCCGTGTCGCGTGAGATGGTTTCCACGACCTCACCGCGGTACATGACGAGGATGCGGTCGCATACCCGGGCAAGTTCACTCGAGTCGGTCGAACACACAACGACCGCCGCGCCGTCGTGGGCCGCCTGATCGACGAAAGAGTGGATCTCTTCCTTTGCGCCGATGTCGACGCCTTGGGTGGGCTCGTCGACGAGAAGCACTTTCGGTGACAACCGGAAGCTGCGGGCCATCATCACTTTTTGCTGGTTTCCACCCGACAACGTGGCAATGGGAACCTCTGTTCCTACAGTGACAACACTGAGCCGACCGACCCAGTCCTTCGCCTCGGCCTTCTCGTCGCGGTGGCTAAGTCGCCACCCGCGCTTGTTGCGCTCGACGTCGGCGATGGTGAGATTGGCGCGAACGCTCATCGTTGCGAGCAGACCGTTGCGTACACGGTTCACCGGCACGAAGGCGAGACCGCGCTTGATCGCTTCGCGGGGTTGGGCGTTCGGAAGTTCATCGCCGTCGATTGCCACGCGACCACCAAGACGCGGGGCGGCCCCCGACAAAAGGCCAACGAGTGTGTCGCGGCCCGATCCGGTCAAACCCGTGACGCCAAGAACTTCACCGGGCCGCACGACGAACGAGAGATCGTTCACGCCAGTGCCGACGAGGTTCTCGACAACGAAACGCGGCGGGGCTGCGGCAGAAACCGACCGGTCGGCCGAACGCGCAATTACCCTGCGTCCGACGATCATCTCGATGAGCGAATCCATTGTGAGTTCGCTCGTGCGCTTGGTGCCGACAACCTGGCCATCACGCAACACCGTGACGCGATCGGCGATTTCGAAGACCTCTTCCAAGTGGTGAGAGACGAAAATGACACTGATGCCGCGCGCTTTCAGCCGGCGCACCGCGTCGAAGAGTCGGTCGACGTCGGCACCGGGGAGCGCCGCCGTGGGTTCGTCGAGAACGACCATCGACACACCCGCATCGAGGTCTTGGAGTGCGCGTGCGATCGCCACGCCGGTGCGCTCGGCGGCACCGAGGGTGGCCACGGGGGCCTTCACGTTCATGTCAAAGCCGATGTCGGCGAGAAGTTGCTTGGCGCGCTTGGTTTCCGCGCGCCATTTGATTCGCTTGCCGAAGCTGGTCTTGTAGCCAAAGCCGAGGGCAAGGTTCTCGACGGTGCTGACGGCTTCGACGAGACCGAGATCCTGGTGAACGAATCGAATGCCTGCCGCGCGCGCCGCCGCCGCATTGCCGATTTCGAATTCGGCACCGTGCATCGTGACGATGTGGTTTGCATCGGGTTGGTGGAATCCAGCGAGGATCTTGATGAGCGTCGACTTGCCCGATCCGTTTTGACCAACCAGCGCATGAACTTCGCCCTCTTCGATGTCGAGGGCGGCGTCTCGCAGCGCAACCTGACCGGGGAAGGTCTTCGACAGCGAATGAATGTGTAACGAGATTGCCATCGCACCCCCCAAGGTCGTCGCACCGCTTCAATGCGCTGTTGCGTGGTCATGATAGGCAGCACGGACGTTACATTTGGCAATGTCGATGGCGGACGAGGTCCGCTGTTGATGGCGGTCGGGGCCCGCTGGCCCTTCATTTGCAGGCTGCACAAATCGCTTCGCCGGAACCCTTGCGACACCCCCATCTGCCCCGTAGCGTGTCTCGGGCGGCTGAGTGGGTACCACACCTTCCGGCCGGTCACCGCCATACCACCTACCAAGCCCAACAAGAAAGATAAAGAGGGGAAAGAATGCGCAAAAGCACACGCCGTGTCGCGGCTGCACTCTTCGCTTTCAGCCTCGTTGCCGCAGCATGCGGCGATGACGGCGGAGACGACGCGTCAACCGCAGACACCACGGCAACCGCCGAAACCACTGCACCTGCTGACACCACGGCACCTGCCGAAGAGGCCACGGCCGACACTGCAGCAGCCGAGGATCCGGTCGCTGCCGCCCAGGCAATCGTCGACGAGCTGCGTCAGATCCCGACCGAGATTCCGGTCACCACTGGCATCACGGAGCCGGCTCCCAAGAAGAAGATCGCTTGGCTTGCTTGCGAGCTCCCGAGCTGTGCAGAAGTCGGTGAGGATGCCCAGGCATTCGCCGACGCTCTCGGCTGGGAACTGAAGACCATCAACATCAAGAGCTTCGAGCCCGCCCCCGGCGTGCAGCAGGCCATCGACTGGGGTGCTGACTACATCACCATCACCGGTTCGCCGCTTGCTCTCTTCCAGGAGCAGTTCGACGCAGCCGTCGCCAAGGGCATCAAGTTCGCCTTCGGCTACACCACCGAAGACCCGCAAACGGTCGATGGTGGCATCGAAGGCCTTCTCACCACCATGGGTGACGACACCTCGGTGTTCACCAACGGTGGGCGCATGGCCTCGTGGATCATCGCCGACTCGAAGGCTGCCGCCAACGTCGTCATGGTGAACATCCGTGACTTCCAGGTGCTCGTCGCCGAAGAAGAAGGTCTGAAGGCCGGCCTCGCCGCCGGTTGCCCGACCTGCAAGTTCGAAGGTCTTCCGGTCACGATCGACGACCTTGGTGCGGGCAAGATTCCCCAGCTCGTCGTGTCGTACCTCCAGGAAAACCCCGACACCAACTACGTGCACTTCGCGTTCGGCGGTCTGCCGACCGGCGTGTCCGAGGCAATCAAGACCGCTGGCCTCGCCGACAAGGTGACGCTGACCGGTGTCGACTTCTCGGCACCGAACCTGCAGGAAGTTGTCGACGGCACCCACTCGGTGTGGACCTCGAACCCGAAGGCCATGGCCCTCGGTCTCATGTTCCATGCATGCGTGCTCGACGCCGCCGGCGTTGAGTTCGCCGACGAGCGCGAGGCTGCGAAGCTGAGCACCTTCTTCATCGACACCCCCGAATCCGCCAAGGCGATCCTCGACAGTGGTGGACTCCAGAACTGGAAGGGCCCAGAGGGCTACCTCGACCAGTTGAAGAAGCTCTGGGCCGTCGGCTGATCCAGCCAAAGCCAAGAACTGAATGAAGAGCGGGGCGAAAGCCCCGCTCTTTTTCATTTCCCTGTTCATTTCACGAGGCCCGTAGCATCCGCACGTGGCTGACAAACAAAAAGCTGAACAGACCTACGACGACATCGTGATCGGTGGCGGTGCGTCGGGCTGTGTGATCGCAAACCGCCTGTCATCGAACCCGTCGAATCGCGTCCTTCTGCTCGAAGCCGGAGGTGGTGATTCCCATCCGATGATCACGATGCCGAAGGGCATCGCCGTTGTCTCGGCCTCCCCGCGCTTTACGTGGCGACTTCCGGTGTCCCAGCGCCGACTCAATCGCCTCGACCTCGGCGAAACCTGGGTCAATGGGCGAGTGCTGGGCGGTGGAAGTTCGGTCAACGGCATGATCTGGTCGCGCGGCCACCGCCATGATTACGACGACTGGGAGCGCGCAGGTGGCGAGGCGTGGGGTTGGAACTCGATGCTCGCCGCGTACCGCGCGATCGAAGACCACGAACTCGGCGCAAGCGAGACCCGCGGTTCAGGTGGACCGGTGCGTGTTTCAATCGGGCCGTTCCGCTATCCCGAGGCCCACTCTTTCATCGCGGCGGCGAAACAGGCGGGCCTGCCGGATCGCGGTGACGACCTCAACCACCCCGACCTCGACGGTGTCGGGTGGTACGCACATTCCGTGCGCAACGGTCGACGCGAAAGTTCGGTGACGGCGTTTCTCGACCCGGTTCACAATCGAAAGAATCTGAACGTCATCACTCATGCAATTGTCGAACGCATCGAGTTCGACAACCGGCGCGCGTGCGCCGTGGTCGCACGTGTCAAGGGTCGTCGCGTTCGCTTCGCCGTGCGAGGCGAAGTGATCATTGCAAGTGGGTCGGTGATGTCGCCGAAGATTCTCGAGCTTTCCGGCGTTGGCGACGCTCAACGACTCGCCCACTTGGGCATCGACGTTGTCCACCACAGCCCGCAGGTGGGTGAAAACCTGCGCGACCACCTCAATTTCTCCATGCCGCACCGTCTGCTCGGGGCTCGCGGCTTGAACCGTCGGTTCCGCGGCATCGGTCGCATTCCCGATCTGTTGGGCTACGTGTTTACGCACACCGGGCCCATGACGCTCGGTCCCTACGAAGTCGGCGTCTTCACCCGCAGCGATCCGCACCAAGATCGGCCGGACCTGCAGTTGTATTTCTCGGCCTATTCGAAAACCCCCGGGCGCACGACGACCGAACGCGAGCCCGGTTTCACGGTGTCGGTCTTTCTCGTCCAGACCTCGAGCCGCGGCTCGGTTCACATCACATCGGCCGACCCCGACGCACCGGTTGAATTGCTCCCGAACCATCTGCGCGACGAAGCCGACCAGCGGCGCGTTGTCGCGGCGGTGCGCACGGTGCGCTCGATGCTGCGCCAACCGGCCTTTGCACATCACGTCGGGCGGGAGATCGCCCCTGGTGACGACCACCACGATAATGCGGCCATCTTCGAGCGCGTCCTGCCCCGCATTTCGGGTGGAACCCATGCAATGGGAACCTGTGCAATGGGGCGCAACGACGATGCCGTCCTTGATGAACGACTTCGCGTACGCGGAGTCCAAGGCGTTCGCGTCGTCAACTGCGCATCGATGCCGACATTGGTGTCGGGCAACACCAGTGCACCGGCGATGGCAATCGCATGGCAAGCCGCGAACTTGATCGAGGCCGAACGCAGCGCGTAAGTCGCTGCGTCAGTGAACAAAGCAGCGCGAAGAGCGCGGCGCTAGGAAATCAAACTCGCGAGTGCCCAGATCGAGGCGATCAGGCCGACGGCCGCCATCGTGAGGCTGCGCGCAACCGGCGCCTTGGCAAGGTCGGTCTCTTCCTTGCGCTGTGGTGGTGGCTTCACGATCGCCAGGGTGTTGCCGGCAAACAACGCGCCGCCGAGTGCGAGGACGAGCCACGCCAGAAGGTCTTCGCCGAGGAACATGGGTCGACTATGGGCTCTTCGACGTGAAGTTGTCGAATCGTGTGTAGTTCGCGGAGAAAACGAGGCGGATGTCATCGAGTGCACCAGCTCGGTGCTTGGCAATCTGCAGGTTTGCATCGGCTTTGCGTTGCGGATCATCGTCGTGAACCGCCGGCCTGTAGAGGAACATGACGACGTCGGCATCCTGTTCAAGTGCGCCGGACTCGCGGAGGTCCGCGAGATTCGGACGCTTGTCGGTGCGTGTTTCGATGCCGCGGCTCAACTGGCTGAGTGCAACGACGGGAATCTTGAAGTCGCGGGCGAGGATCTTCAGGTTTCGGCTGATCTCGCTGACTTCGAGCTGGCGATTCTCGGCGCTGGTGTTGCCACCCATCAACTGCAGATAGTCGATCACGATCATGGCCAACTCGCCGTGCTTGGCGGCGATGCGGCGCGCCTTTGCGCGGATCTCCATCACGGTGACCGCCGAGTTGTCGTCGATGTACAGCGGAATCGACAAGCGGCCGATTGCGCGGCCGATACGCCGCCAATCTTCCTCGTTCAACCGCCCGTTGCGCAGCTTCGCCGAGTCGACGCGCGCCTCGCTGGAGAGAATTCGCTGCGACAGTTCAGCGCGACCCATTTCCAACGAGAAGAACAACACCGGCTTGTTCGTCGTGGTGGCGACGTTGACGGCCATGCCCATTGCCAATGCCGACTTACCCATGGCGGGACGCGCACCGATGATGTTGAGGGTGCCGGGCTGCAGACCCGACAACAGCGCATCGAGGTCGACAAAACCCGTCGGGATACCCGTGATGGGATTGCCCTTCTCCATGATTTCGGAGAGGCGATCCATCGTGTCGGGCATGAGGTCGTTGAGTCGCACCATCGTGTCGCTGACCTGGTTTTGGGCGACTTCGAAGATGCTCGACTCGGCGCGGTCGAGCGCTTGTTCGATGTTGTCGGGTTGGCTGTAGCCGAGTTCGGCTATTTCGGATGCGGCGAGAATGAGCCGCCGCAGCATCGACGTTTCGCGCACGATGCGTGCGTAACGATCGGCGCTCGACACCGCGGGTGTGCGGTTCTGCAGTTCGACGAGGTAGTCGATACCGCCGATGGTGTCGAGAAGGCCGGCGCGCTGCAGCTTGTCGGACACCGTGACGACGTCGACGGGTTCACCCGCGACGTTCAGCGACTGGATTGCATCGTGGATGTGCTGGTGACCCGACTTGTAAAAATCTCCCGGCGTAACGCCACGTTCGGCAGCCGTGCCAATCGCATCTTTCGACAGCAGCATCGCACCAAGGAGCGAAGCCTCGGCATCGAGGTTGTGCGGGGGCACGCGCGCGGCGGTGCCGCGAGAGGCTGCAGAGGAATTGCGCGTGTCGGACACGGCTGCCACCCTGCCCTAGCGGTCCTGTGGATCGCTAGGGGCAAGGTTGTTGTCGTTACAATCGCCGCTTGTTCCACCGGTGGTGTTGTATCCAACACCTGGAGAGGTACATTGTGT
>JBJTYJ010000204.1:0-3174 GCA_046082705.1 Actinomycetota bacterium
CGTCAAGCCGATCATTCGCGCGATCGACGAAGCGGCAGCAAAGGGTCGCACCTACGACTTGTCGTCTCTCAAATTGATGTTGTCGTCGGGCGTCATGTGGACCGCCGAAGTAAAGGAAGAACTTCTCGATCGCGTCGAGCACCTCGTTCTTGTCGATGCGATGGGTTCGACGGAAGGGTCGATGGGTACCCAAATCACCATGAAGGGCCTCCCGCCGCAAACCGCAAAGTTCTCGCAGATGCCAACCACAAAGGTGTTCACCGACGACGACCGCGAGGTTGTTCCCGGATCGGGCGAGGTCGGCAAGGTTGCCGCCGGCGGCAGCGTGCCCTTCGGGTACTACAAGGATCCGGAGAAGTCGGCCAAGACTTTCCGCACGATCAACGGCGTTGCCTACTCGTTCCCCGGTGACCTCGCGATGGTCGCCGAAGACGGTTCGCTGATTCTTCTCGGCCGTGGCAGCCAGGTCATCAACTCGGGTGGCGAGAAGATCTTCCCTGAAGAGGTGGAAGAGGCCGTCAAGCGCGTCGACGGCGTGCAGGATTGTCTCGTCGTGGGCATCGACGACGAGAAATTCGGACAGGCCGTCACCGCCGTTACTTCGCTCGCACCGGGTCAAAGCGTCGATGAAGCGACGATCATCGCAGGGGTGAAGAACCAACTCGCCGGCTACAAGGCGCCAAAGCGCGTCGTGTTCGTGTCGACGGTGCCGCGGGCACCGAATGGCAAGGCCGACTACAAGGCCGCCAAAACCATGGCGACCGACGCGCTCAAGTAAGCAGCTTCTCGCGCAGGAAGCCCAGCACGCGGGCGACGCCATCTTCCTGGCGTTGCTCGGTCAACACCGAGTGATCCGACTTTTTCGTCGACGGAAATTCGACGGCAACGAACGCATCGCCGAGCAGTGTGCGCAACGACGTGAAGCGGTCACCGACCAACTTGTCGCCCGTGAAACGCAACCCGAGAACCTGACAGCCGGCCGCTGCGCGATTCGCAATGACAACGGCGTCGTCGGGCGACAGGTTGAGATCCGCGCCGCGTGCACGACCCATTGCGAACGGCAACGACGGTTGCGAAAGAACGGGTGCAACCATGAGCTCGTCGAGCATCATGCCGAGCGCAAACCCGCCGCTGAAGCACATGCCGACTGCCCCAACACCCGGGCCGCCGACGTCTTCGTGCAACTGACGCGCAAGTGCGCGCAGGTAGGCGATCACCGGTGAGGTTTTCTTCATCGCCATCGTCGTGAACTCGCGCGACACACAGATCTTCGACATCGAACTCGCGAGATAACCCTGCGAAACCTCGCGGCCGACTTCGCCGACGAGCAACGGCATCACGACGGTGAAACCCGCCGCCACGACTTCCTCGGCGAATCGCAGCACACCCGGTGTGATGCCGGGAATTTCGTGCACCACAACGACACCGGGTCCGGTGCCCTTGCGGTACGTGGTGTGGGTGAAGCCCGCCGCACTGAATTCGCCTCGCTGCCAACCGTCGAGTTCGGTTATCGCTGTTGCGCCCATGTCTCCCCCTGGCTACACACCGGATTTGAGAGCGGTGAGTGCCGCCTCGACGAGAAGTTCTACACCACGTCGCAGGGGCGTCGGGTCGAAGTCCTGTTTGCCCATTGCGCCGTGCACGTAACGCGCATACACACCCTCGCTGATCACCGCGAGCCGCCACGACGAGAAAGCCACGTAGTAGCCGATGTTCGAGCAGTCACGGCCCGACTTCGACGCATACATGTCGACCATCTCGCGATAGGTGGGAAAACCATCGAGGCCCGACGGATCGTTCTCGCGCCGCGCGGGCGTGCCCGGGTCGCTCCAGTACACACCCAGATAGCCGATGTCTGCCATTGGGTCGCCAAGCGTGCACAGTTCCCAATCGAGCACCGCCGCGATTCGGCCGTTGTTCACATCGGCGAGGCAATTACCGAACCTGTAGTCGCCGTGCGCGATCACCGTGCCACGTTGTTGGGGCACACCTGCACGCAACAGGCTTTCCACTTCGTCGATCTCGGGCAGTTCGCGCTGCTTCGAGTTCGCCCACTGGGTGCTCCATCGTTTGATTTGCCGCTCGACGTATGCGTCGCGCTTCGCGAGATCACCCAGACCAACCGCGTCGACATCGACCGCATGCAGTCGCACCATCACGTCGATGAGATCCTCGGACAATGCCCGTCGCGTCGCGGGCGAAAGACCCGCCGCCTTTGCCTGTCCGTCGAGCACGACTCCGTCGACGAAACCCATCACGTAGAACGGCGCATCGTTCACTGCCGTGTCGTTGCAGACTCCCAGTGTGCGCGGCACGGGCACGTCAGTGGTTCCGACGGCCGAGATGATGCGGTGTTCGCGCGCCATGTCATGGGCGGTCGCAAGTACGTGGCCGATCGGTGGCCGGCGCAGAACAACAACGCGCCCAGCGGCATCGGTGACGCGGTACGTGATGTTCGAGCGTCCGCCCGCGATCATGTCGAAGCGGAACGGACCGACGAGACCGTCGATATTGTCCTCGAGCCAACGCGACACGCGCTCTTCGTGAATCACGCGACGAGACTAGTTGCGCGAAGCCAACGGCGAATCAGCCCGGTCGCGTAATGCCGACGACACGTTCCCACGGAACCGCACCAACCTTCACCACGTCGCCACGGCGCGGGGCGTGCACCATCTTGCCGTTACCGATGTAGATGGCGACGTGGCCGATCGGCGTGCGGCTGAAGATGAGGTCACCCGGCTGCACGGCCTGAATGGGAATGCGCGGACCCATTTGGTACTGCGCCTTCGAATAGTGCGGCAGAGACACTCCGGCCTGTGCCCAGGCGAACTTCGTCAAGCCAGAACAGTCGAAGGCGACACCCGGTGAGCTGCGGGCGAACTGGTACGGCACGCCCAACTGTCCGAGGGCTGCCTGCACCGCAACACCCGCCCTCGACGACGGAGCCTTCACCTTGTACTTCGCCGCCTCGGCCTTGTACTTGGCCGCCAACGACGCGGAACGCTGCAACGCAAGTTCGTCGCGTCGTGCACGCTCGGCGGCAAGCGCCTCGCCCAGATCGGCCTGCGCCTTGTTCAGTTTGCGCTGGTACGAATTGGCAAGATCTTCGGCCGAATTGAATTCGGCGGTTGCCGCATCGGCGGCCCGCTCGGCGGCCTTCTGCTTCTTCTCGAG
>JBJTYJ010000205.1:0-2099 GCA_046082705.1 Actinomycetota bacterium
CAGGGCTTCCGCGTGTACATCGCGGGAGGCCTCGGTGCGACACCGCACCCGGCGCTCTCGCTCGAGGAATTCACGACTCGCGAAGAGTTGCTGCCCACCATCGAGGCCGTGTTGCGCGTCTTCGACCAGACAGGCAACCGCGACAACAAACTGCGCGCGCGTCTCAAGTGGGTCATCGACCAGCTGGGCATCGAGGAAGTTCGTCGTCGCGTGCTGAAGATTCGTCACACGTTGCCGGCATCGTCGACTTTGCCCGGTGGCATTCCGCCGGAAGTCGCGTCGGTTGGCGATGCACCGGCCGGTCGCGCGTCGGTGGGCGAGGTCACACCGGTCGGCCAGGGCGTTCGTGTTGCCCTGCGGTCCAGCGATCCGTACGTGAACTGGGAAACCGCGAGCGTCATCCGTGGCGCGGCAAAGGGCACCGTGTCGGCCATTGCGTACGCCGCCATCGGCGACATCACAGCGTCGCAGTTCAAGGCTCTTGCGGCGATTCAGCGCGAACTCGCTGCCGACGTGCGTCTGACCAACCGACAGAACGTGGCGTTCCGCAATCTCACCGAAGACCAGTTGCGCATTCTTCATGATCGCCTCGAGGTGATCGGCATGGCCCGTCCGGGCGCCGAACTTGCCCGCGACGTCGTTGCCTGCCCCGGCGCTGACACCTGCAACATCGCCGTCACGCAGTCGCGCGGTCTTGCGAAGGCCATCGGTGACCGTCTCGAAGACGAAGGCCTCGCCGAGGTCGGAGGCGTGCGCATCAACATCTCGGGTTGCACCAACAGTTGTGGCCAGCACCACGCGGCCGACATCGGCCTGTTCGGTGCCGAGCGCCGCGCCCATGGCAAGTCGTTGCCCGGGTACCAGTTGCTGCTCGGCGGCTATGTGGGCAACGAGCAGATCCACTTCGGCGAAAAGGCCCTGCGCGTTCCTGCCAAGGCCGCACCCGAGGCCGTGGCACGCGTGGTTCGCCGCTTTGCGAACGAACGCGACGCGGGTGAAACGTTCCAGGGTTGGTTGTCACGCAACGGAGGCGCGTCGAACGTCGCGGGCGACCTGCGCGACCTCGACATCGTCCCCAAACCCGCCGACGCACCCAAGTTCTTCGTCGACTACGACGAAACCGGACCCTTCGTGGCCGCGGCCGGTGAATCGGAGTGCGCGACATGACGATGATCCACACGACCCTCGAGACCGACGAAATCCGCGACCTGAATGCGGAGTTCGAGACCGCACAGCCGGCCGACATCCTCGCGTGGGGGGCGAAGAAGTTCGGACACGGTCTCGCCGTGACTTCGAGCTTCGGCGACCCGATCCTCGCCCACCTCGCCTGGTCGACGATCCCCGGCATCGAGGTGTCGCTCATCGACACCCAGTACCTGTTCGCCGAAACGATTTGGTACGCCAAGCACCTCGCCGACCGGACGGGTGGCAATCTGCGCATTCTCACCCCCGCCTCCGACGTCGGACGCGACGACCTGTGGATACGCGATACCGATCTCTGTTGTGGTGTCCGCAAGGTTGCTCCGCTCGAACACATGCTCGCCAACCGCACCGCGTGGGTGACCGGGCTGCGGCGCGACGACGGCCCGACACGCGCGCAGACTCCGATCGTGTTCCATGACGTGTTGCGCGACGTGATCAAGGTCAACCCCATCGCGAACTGGACCGATGCCGACGTGGCGTCGTACATGCTCGACAACGACCTGCCCCAGCACCCGCTGATCGACCGTGGCTACACCTCGATCGGCTGCTGGCCCTGCACCGCACCCGCTTCAGATCCCAACGACAAGCGTGCGGGACGTTGGGCAGGACAGTCGAAAACCGAGTGCGGGCTACACGGTGGCCCGACTGTCAAATAACAGCCGGTCGACCTCGTCGTCGGTCACCCGGTACATCTGTTCGTAGGGTTTTTTCGCCCCGGGCTCGATGAGCCGCGGGATGAACGAACTGATGCAGAACGGTGCGGGCATCAGATCGAGCGCGTGGCGCCCGCGGCCTGATGGATCGACGCCATGATCGAGTTGGTTCCCGTGACATCACCGACCATGTGCACCTTCACGCCCGCTGGCGCGTACTCTGCGATCTCGCGGTTCGGATGG
>JBJTYJ010000206.1:0-4487 GCA_046082705.1 Actinomycetota bacterium
GCCTGAACTCTTCGACCCACGACGGCACTGCCTTCAACGCCGCCGCCTTGTTCCAGCGGACCGTGCGTTCGTTCATGCCGAGTTGTCGACCGATGTCGGTCCGCTGCCATCCGTCGCACATGAGTCGCATGATGGTGACGCGCAGCGGACTGACGTTGTTTGCCTCCAGGTCGATGAGGAAATTGTGGACGTGGTCGTCTTCGGGTGCGGTCGCGACGCCGGTTGGTGGCGTACCCATGTCGCCCGAGACGAAGAAGTCGTGGTCGACGAATTCAACCGTGGCGCGACGAGTGCGGTGTCCCGAGACGAACTCGAAGTATTCGATGTCGCGAACGATGTTGGCGGCGACTTTGCGTGGTCGGCGCTCGACGGGGTACGAGGAGATCACGAACCAGGCCTGTGTGACGAGGTCGCCGATCGCCCCTTCGATTCCTCCCGCGTGGCGCCGGCCGCGGCGGCGGGCGATGGAGATCACCGGTGGCAGCACCCGATGGAGAACGATCTGCGCCGCGAGGGGGTCGGTGGCTGCCAGGCGTACCAGCTCCAATAGATAGGCATCGGCATCGTCGCAGTCGGTGCGGCCGCCGAATCCGGCCCGAACGACCAGGTCGTTGAGGTGCGTCACGGGTCCGCCGGGCAAGCCCCACGAGTTGGCCCGGCGCAAGGCTCGCGGACTGCGGGTCGCGGCATCCCACTCGGCCAGGAGTCCTTTGACGAGTGGACCCATTCGCGTCGTGCGGATCAGAGAGTCGTCGGGGGTGGATACGGATTGTGTTGTCGTATGTGTTGGCATGCGGGCGACGGTGCGCCCCGGCCCTCTCCGCAACCGCTGGTGAGGGTCTCACCGCCGGTCTCACCGGTGGAAGAATTCGCTCATGCGCATGACCCTGCCCTCCGGAACCGCCGCTGAAATCGCACGACCCGATGGCACGCCGCGCCTCGGCCTCGTCGTCACTCCCGACATCTTCGGCATTCGTTCGCACTTCGATGCCCTTGCAGCGGGTTGGGCACGCGACTGGGGGATGGCCGTTGCCATCGTCGACCAGTACGCCGGTGCCCAGCCGGCCGACGATGCCGACATCGCGGCGCGCTATGCGGCCGTTGCGGGAATCGATGACGACCGCCATCTTGCGGATCTGCACGCCGCAGCCGACGTTCTGGGGACACCCACGGTTGGTCTCATGGGCTTCTGTATGGGTGGGATGTACTGCTTCAACTCAGCGCGCAGCGATCGTTTCGCGCGGATCGTCAGCTTCTACGGAATGATCACCCTGCCCGACCAGTGGAATGGGCCGGGGCACGGCGAGCCGCTCGACCATCTGCGACGCGGACACGCCGATCGTGTGCTTGCCGTCATCGGTTGCATGGACACGTGGACACCCGCCGACCAGGTCGCGCAGTTGCGCGAAGTGGGCGTGACCGTGGTCGAGTACCCCGAGGCCGAGCATGCATTCGCCCATGACCCTTCACGGCCGATGCACCGTGCAGACGACGCGGCCGACGCGTTCGCGCGCGCTCGCGCTTGGTTGGAAGGTGCCTAGTTATCTGACACGGTTAGCTGGCGCGCCGCTCAAGATTCGCGCGGTTCAGCAACTTGTACTGACGGTCGCGCTGTTCCAGCCATCCGAGGCGGATGAAACTGGCGATCGCCTTGTTGACGCGCTCGCGCGATGCACCGACCATGCCGGCGAGTTCTTCTTGCGTGACGGGGAGTGAGAACTCATCCGCGCCACCCGACAGTTCGAGCAGGCGCTTGGCAGTGCGTCCGGTGACGTCGAGGAACACGCTGTCGGCGAGCGCCTCATCCATCGCGCGCAGGCGCTTTGCGAGAACCTTGGTGACGGCCCACAGAAGATCGGGATTCGAACGCAACTGCGGCTCGACCGCGCTGTAGGGAATGCGCAGGACCTTCGATGGTTCGAGCGCACGGGCCAGTGCGCTGCGTGCGCCTCCGTCGAGAAGCGCGAGGTCGCCGAACAAGTCGCCGGTGATCATGAGAGCCACGACGCTCTCGCGCGAATCAAGAGGTTTGTTGTCGATGGCGATCGCGATACGACCGGAGAGCACGATGTACAGCGCGTCGGGAGCGTCGCCTTCGTTGAAAAGAACGTCGTTACGCACGAGGGTTCGTTCGTCGGCCTGTGCCGCAATCGACTCTATGACGGAAGGGCTGGCACCCGAGAAGAACTCACTGGCGGCGATCACGGAAGCATGCGACATATGCCAGTGACCGTACTACCCTCCACCGCATGGCCGCACCGCCAGAGACCGTCTGGACCATCGTTGTTGCGGCGGGGTCGGGCCAGCGTTTCGGTGGCTTGAAACAGTTCAGCGAATTGGGCTCGCGTCGCATGGTGGATTGGGCGGTCGAGGCCGCGGCCAGGGCGAGTGCGGGTGTCGTGGTCGTGGTGCCTGCCGAGCAAACATCCGACCCGGCATTCGAGGTGCCGCGCGGTGCCACTGCGGTTGTCGCCGGTGGTTCGACTCGTAGCGAGTCGGTCCGCCGGGGACTTGCGGCGGTGCCCGTCGGAGTCGACATCGTGTGCGTTCACGACGCGGCGCGCCCGTTTGCCAGCGTGGAGTTGTTCGCGGCTGTCATCGCGACCATCTCCCAGAAAGGTGTCGACGCCGTGGTTCCGGGCATCGCCGTCGCCGACACCGTGAAGGTCGTCGACGGGACGGGTCGTGTGGTGTCGACGCCCGACAGGGCATCGCTGCGTGCCGTGCAAACACCGCAGGCGTTTCGAGCGGCAGCGCTGCGCGCAGCACACGCAGCGTCACCCGAGGCCACCGATGATGCAGCAGTTGTCGAAGCGAGTGGCGGTTACGTTGTCGTTGTGGAAGGTGAACCTGACAACCGAAAGATCACCTCGGCCGACGACCTTCGATGGGCACAGGAACGGTGGAACAAATGATCGTCCGTGTCGGCCAAGGCTTCGACATTCATCGATTTGAGGACACGCCGACTGCAGGACGCGTGTTGGTGTTGGGCGGACAGCAGTTTCCCGGCGAGCGCACGCTCGTCGGCCACAGCGATGCCGATGTCATCGCACACGCAGCCGCCGACGCGCTGTTGGGTGCGGCGGGTCTGGGCGACATCGGCCAACATTTCCCCGACACCGACCCAAAGTGGAAGAACGCAGACTCGATCGAAATCCTGCGCGCGGTTGCGAAGATGCTCGCCGATGGCGGATGGAAGGTCGGGAACGTCGACTGCAGCGTGGTGTGCGAGCGCCCCAAGTTGGCGCCCGCGCGCGATGCAATGCAGGCGACTCTTACCGGCGCAGTGGGTGCGCCGGTGTCCGTGAAAGGTCGACGCGCCGAGGGACTTGGTGCAATTGGTCGTGGCGAGGGCATTGCATGTTTCGCCTCGGCAGTTGTCACGCGAGACTGACCCGATGACACAAGGAGCACGTCGTGGCGGTCAGCGTGGCGGTCAACGTCCCGCGCAAGGTCGCGGAGGGCAGCGTCCGGCACCTGGTCAAGGTCGCGGAGCCCCGGCCCGCGGAGGTCGATCACGCACGGGCGATGCACCACGCAAGTCGAACAGTGAGAAGTCACTCGGTGGTGAGCAAGTTGAAGGTCGTCAGGCGATTCGCGAGATGCTCATTGCCGGACGACGCAAAGTGCGCGAGATTTGGATTGCCGGTGACATCGACGCAGCCGACGTGATCGATGACATCCGCGAGCTCGCAGCCGACTCACGGGTGCAGGTTCTCGACGTCGCGCGCAAGAAGATCGAACAAACGGCACGCAGTGAAGCACCGCAGGGTGTGATTGCCTTTGCGGCGCCACTGCCGGAGGCCGACTTCGGCGAACTGCTCATTCCGCGCGGCAAGGTGAACCCATTCCTCGTCGCACTCGACGGTGTCACCGACCCCGGCAACCTCGGCGCACTCTTGCGTTGTTGCGACGGAGCGGGTGTCACCGGTGTGATCTTGTCGAAGCACCGATCCGTGCATATCACGCCCACTGCGGCCAAGGCAGCCGCGGGTGCAATCGAGCACCTCGACATCGCAGTCGTTCCGGGTTTGCCCAATGCAATGGAGCGCATGAAGAAGGCTCGCGTGTGGACGATCGGACTCGACGACGATGCAGAGCGGTCACTGTTCGAGATCGGTGACCTCGCGCGTGATCCGGTGTGCGTCATTCTCGGCGCAGAAGGAAAAGGTCTGTCGCGCCTTGTGCGCGAGCGGTGCGATCTCGTGGTCTCGATTCCGATGCAGGGGCAGTTGTCGTCGCTGAACGTGTCGGTGGCCGGAGCCCTTGCCACGTATGAAATTCTCAGGAACCGACGCCCGTAGACTGGGCCCCGTCACGCCGGGTTAGCTCAGTGGCAGAGCAACCGCCTTGTAAGCGGTAGGTCGTGGGTTCAATTCCCACACCCGGCTCGCTGAATTCGGCATGACTCAGTCCAGTGTGCTCGGAGAGGTACGGTGAATGTATGAATCAAGACCAGCGTCGCCCCCGCAGAAGCCCCGCCCCGG
>JBJTYJ010000207.1:0-2465 GCA_046082705.1 Actinomycetota bacterium
GGGTCGAACAGAAGCTGCGCGCCGAACGTCGTCGCATCGTGCGTGACGCCCCCGGCGCGGGGCTGGTGCTCGTCGAGCGCGCCGAACGCGCGCAGCGCATCATGCACGACTCGACACCACACCTTCACGCCAGCCGCAGCAGTTTCGTGTCCGACCGCGATGCCTATGGAGCAGGTCGTGCGGCAGGTTCGACATTCTCTGCATCGGGGCGCTCGGTTCCCGGTGCACGTCGCGAACTCGGCCGCGGCTAGTCGCCTTCGCCCGACTCGGCGTCGCTCGGTGCGGGCGCTTCGGTGTCGGCTGGCGCGGGTGGATCCGTCTCGGGCGGTGCAGTTGCGCGAGTCGTCTCGGGCGAATCCTCGGCATCGGTATTGACCGGCGCCTGTTGGTCGTTGTCCGATTCACCACCCGAATTTCCGGACTGGGACTCGGGGTTCGAGTCCGTCGGCGTGCTCGGTGCCTCGGATGAATCCGCCTGCGCGGGTTCATCGGCTTCGGTCACTGCGAGAACTTCCTCGTCGACCGTTGCCACGGCAACTTCGGCAAAGTCCACGGTCACTTCACCCGTCGCTTCATCGATGTCGACGCTCGCAACACCGATCTCACCCGTGTCGGACTCGCCGTCGAAGCCGGCTTCGTACAAAACCTCTCCATCCGCGGTTGCAACCTCGAGGTCGAGGCCCGCCTCACCCTCACCGTCGACGACACTCAGGTCCTGGCCGTCTTCGAGAATGATCTCCGAAGCCTCTTCCTCGTAGGCAACTCCCACTTCGATTTCTCCGTCGTCGGCAACGTCGAGCACGTTCTCGAATTCTTCGTCGGTCGACACCTCAAACGAGAAGTCGTCGTACGAGTCGTCGAGAAGTTCGTCTCCTTCGACGGTGTCGGTGATGTACTGCGAACCGGGGCCGGGAGCATCGATGCTCACCGCAAGTTCAACGGATTCCGTCGCCGCATCGAGAAGTTCGCCCACCACCGGGGAGATCTTCACATCGGCAAGACCATCGGGAATTTCCACCAATGCACCGGTGCCGATACCGCCGCGATTCGGAAACACCTTCACGCCGTTGCTCACCGTCGAGAGATCGCGTGAATCGATCGTTGACTCCCCCACTTTGATGATGAGCCCCGCGACGGACTTTCCACCCGTCGTTACGGTGATGCGCGCCGAACCCTTCGAGCGTTCGTCGCGGTCGTTGTCTGACCACGGCACCTTCTGTTGACCCTCTCGGTCGGCCATCAGCACGTAGTCGATGTCGCCCTTGCCGCCGGTCCATGCGGATGCGACCGTGCCGGAGTTTTCCGCACCCACGTCGTAGGTCCATGTTTCGGTTGCGGGATCGACGGCCATCGTGGTGACTTCGCCGGGATAGTTGTTGTCATAGAGGCTGATTGCGAAAGTGCCGTCATCGGCGCGCGTCACTGCAATCGGCGTGACCGCATGGCCCGCACCGTTGGCATAGATGCCGATCGTCGCACCCTTGCCGGCCGACAGCGCCTCGATCAGCTTCGCCACGACTTGCGACGGTTCAAGTTTCCACGCCTCGCTCGTTGCCTGGAGCACGGGTTCGAATCCCTGCGACACCCACCACCGCGAGATCGACGCTGCAACTGATTTGGTCTCCTTGTTGAGATCTGCCGTGCGCGCGGCCGCGACCTGCAATTGCTCCGCCACATCTCCGCCGTCGTGGATTCGCTGGCTGAGAACCGCCATGCCCTCGCACCGCCCGCCCTGTATCTGCAGGTTCGTTCCGTCGATCCAATGCTGCACCGCGGGGAACGGCACGCAGCCGGCGGCCGATGACTGTGCACACACCGCTGCCTCGCCGAAGATTGCGATTGCAGTCGTCACCGTGACGGCGTCTTCCGCGACCGGGCCTCCCCAGTTCTCGAACGAGAAGCCTCCGTCGACCGGACGCAGACCCGTGTCGCTGCAAAGACCACCAGATGTAGCAAGTTCGGCGGCGGGCACGCCCGCGCATTCGTCGGCCTCGGCGGTGGCCTCACCACCACCCCCGTCACCGCCACCTCCGCAGGCAGCGATGAACAAGACGAATGCGACGAGTGCGGCGGAGCGGCGTTTCACCCCCGCAGTATGTCCCATTACGGTGACGCCGATGTCACCGACGGAGGCAACGTTGACCTACGAGGCGGAGTCCGCCTTCGAGACGGCAATGCCCACGCGCGAACTCACTCTCACCGAGGCGCGGGCATGGCTCGAGGAACTGTGCCGCGCCGAAGACCTCGACACGCCCGATCTGCACGTGGCACGACTGCGGCCGTCGTTCGAAGCCGCGGCAGTGCCGGATGAATGGTGCCTGCTGGTGGCCGACGTCGCGCCGACCCAACACACCCTGTTGCACGAACTCGCACATCTGGCATGCGCCAACCGAGGGCACGGCCGCGAATTCCGCACGCAACTCGTGCGCTATCTCCGACGCTGGGTATCGATCGACCACGCGGCC
>JBJTYJ010000208.1:0-11989 GCA_046082705.1 Actinomycetota bacterium
AGTCCGTTTGTCACAGGGCAAATTCCGCGCTCGACGGAGGCTCTGACTTGCATCCGTTGCAGACTGGAGGAATGTCAAAGAGCCCTGCCAGCGACACGGCCAGCGATACGGTCGACAAAATGGCCGACCTCTCCTGGGGTGCGTTCTCCGAGCGCGGTCCGTGGGGCCTCGACCGCGAGGCGATTGCCTGGTCAAATCACGCCGTGGTGTTGCGTCGCGAAGCCCGCAGCGAGGTACCCCGACTCACGACCCCCGGACGCATTCCGCCGATCGGTCGGCTGTTGAAAGTGGTCTTCGTTCTTGGTCGGGCGGTCGCTCCATGGCTGGTTCGCAAGAAGCTCCGCCGCTTTGCCTCGCCTGAAGAGAGTCGCGCGGTGCTGTCGCTGCGTCTGCGTCGCGCGATCGAAACACTTGGACCGACCTACATCAAATTGGCCCAGATCATCTCGAGTGGAGAAGGCCTCTTCCCTGCAGAACTCGTCAATGAGTTCAAGCGCTGCCGCGACCAGGTTCCGGCCGAACCGTTCGACGTCGTGCAGCGAACGATTGAACGTGACCTTGGTGCCCGACTGAACGACGTCTTCGTCCACATTGACACCACTCCCCTTGCCGCCGCATCGATCGCCCAGGTGCACGCCGCGACCCTCGTCTCGGGTGAGCCGGTTGTGGTCAAGGTGCAGCGGCCCGACATTGGCGAACTCGTTCGTCGCGACCTGCGAGTCATGTCGTGGATCGCACCCTTCCTCATCGGCCGCATTCCGATCGCAGCTTTGGCGAATCCTCCGGCGCTCGTCGAGCTCTTCGCCGAAACGATCGTGGAAGAACTCGACTTCCGCATGGAAGCGTCGAACATGATCGACGTCGCCGCAATGCTGCACAACCTCCACCAAGAGCGCTACATCGTCCCGAGGCCGCACCCGAAGTTGGTGACGCGACGCATTCTCATCATGGAACGCCTCAACGGATTCAACTTCGACGATGTCGAGGGCATGAAGGCCGCCGGCATAGACACAGAGGACATCATCCGCACCGGGATGATCGCGTTCATGGAGGGCGCG
This sequence comes from Actinomycetota bacterium, assembly GCA_046082705.1. GTDB lineage: Bacteria > Actinomycetota > Acidimicrobiia > Acidimicrobiales > Ilumatobacteraceae > F1-20-MAGs119. Next base: position 1,059 of record JBJTYJ010000208.1, read on the forward strand.
ATGATCGAGGGAATTTTCCACGGCGACCTGCACGGCGGAAATCTCTTCGTGATGAGCGATGGTCGCACTGCACTGCTCGACTTCGGCATCGTCGGTCGCCTCTCCGGGCCACGACGCATTGCATTCCTGCGCCTCATGCTCGGCGCAACGACGAACGACGTGAAGGGCCAGGTCGCAGCGCTTCGCGACCTCGGCGCACTTCCCGTCGACGTGGACATCGAGCAAGTGATCGTCGACCTGCGTCTTGATCAACCAACGATCGACCCCACCGGTCTCACGGGTGAGGAACTGGTGAAAGAGGTGCAGCGCATCGTCAAGTCGTTGCTCGGCTACGGCGCCAGCATGCCCAAGGAACTGATGCTCTACGTCAAGAATATGGTGTTCCTCGACGGTGCAATCGCCCGTTTGGCACCCGACCTCGACATCCTCGCCGAAGTCGCCGCCATTTCGATGGTCTTTGCCGAGAAGCACGGCGAGCGCATCGGCCGCGAGCTTGGCTTCAATCCCGATGCGTTCGAGGTGAACCTCGACAGCGTGAAGGCGAGCCTCGGCCTCGAATCAAGCGTCAACCGACTCACCTATCGCGAGCTCCAAGAACGTCGCAACCTCATCAACAAGAGGATGCGCGACCACATCCGCGCCTGAGCCGCTGAACCTGACCGGGCTCAGATGACAACGACGGGAAGACCGATCTTGGCGAACTTCCACAGGAACTCGGCGTCTTCTTTCGCCTGTCGTTGACATCCGCCTGACAGCCGCGTTCCGAGCTCTTCCTCCGTTTGGTACACCGTGCCGTCATCCCTGTGAACCGGAATCTGATGAAAGCCGATCGCGCCGATGTCGGTCTTCAGCCATCGCACCATCAACTTGAGGAATGCCTTGCCATTCCACGCCGTCGTGATTTCCGACTTGCTGTATACCTTGTGGGTTCCCGGAAGTTCGTTGTTGTAGCGACTGCCGGAAACCAGCCAAGAACGGATGATGGTGCCATCCTTGTCGACCGCCCACACGCGCTGGCCGGCGCGTTCGAACACGAGCCGCCGACCTTCGCCCGAGTTCGCCGGCAGCGGTGGAGCATCAGCGCCGGTGGATGCGACCGACGACAGCGGGAATCCCATCGAATCCTTTGCGCCGGCAGCGGGGGGCGGCGTGCGAACGACTGTGAGTTTCTCTTCGGGCCAAATACCGAGGACAATCGCGGACTCACGGCCGATCTCGCCGTCGACAAACAATGTCTTCTCGGTCTGCAGAGCGACCACTGCCTTTCGGGTCGCAGCATCGAAGGTCCCGGTGGGCTCACCCTCCAGCCACGTTGTCCTGATCAATGCCTTCTGTACGCAGACGACCGCGATACCCGTGTCACCGGTCCGCAGCGTCTTCGCAGGAATTGTGCAGTCGTCGGGTACGTCTTCATCACCGACAAGGTCGGGAACGGTTGAGGTGGGTGCCCCGGCCACCGGTTCCACCGACGTCGTGGTGACAAAAGGGACGGAACTCCCCGCGACCGTAACTTCGGCGGGATCGTCGGACGACGCGCCAATGGCCAGCCACGTTCCGCCCACCGCCATGATGACGGCGAGCATCAGGTACTGCTTGGTACGCAGATCCGCGGTCGTTTTCATTCGTCGCCAAATCTAATTGTCTGCTACGAAAATACGGTGCGTCTCGTCCTCGCTCGTTGCAGTGTGAAATATGCGGGTCGCCTCGAGTCGCGCCTCGACGAGGCGACGCGGCTCATCATGGTCAAGGCAGACGGCTGTGTCGCCATTCACGCCGACGGCGGCGCCTACAAACCGCTGAACTGGATGAATGCCCCGAACGTGCTGACCGAAAGTGAAACCGAGTGGGTCGTCACCAACTCGAAGGGCGAAACGCTCACGATCACACTGCACGAAGTCTTCCTCGATCAGTCCCTCGAACTCGGCGAAGACCCCGGTCTCAGCAAGGACGGCGTCGAGGCACACCTGCAGGAACTTCTCGCCGCTCTTCCCGATGCCATCGAGGACGGCCTCACGCTCATTCGTCGTGAACACCCGACGGCGATCGGACCGGTCGACCTTCTCTGCCGCGACCGCGAAGGACGCACCGTTGCCATCGAGGTGAAGCGCCGTGGCGAGATCGACGGCGTCGAGCAACTCGCCCGCTACCTCGAGTACCTCTCGAAGGATTCGTCCCTCGGCGAGGTGCGCGGCATTTTCGTCGCACAGGTGATCAAACCGCAGGCAAAAACACTCGCGGCGACACGAGGTCTTGCATGCGTGGAAGTGGACTACGACGCGCTGCGTGGTCGCAAGCCCGACGAACTCACTTTGTTCTGAACCGCACGAGACCCTGGTCGAGCACGACGCGGTCACCGACGGAGGTCGTGAAGACAGCTTCCCCGGCCGAGGTTTCCCAGATCGAGATCGTCAACGCCTCACCGGCGATGACGGGCGAGGCAAAGCGACCCTCGATGTGCGTGAACCGCGACGCATCGTTCGCACACAACGCCGACAGCAGTCCGCGGCCCGTGAAGCCATAGGTGCACAGGCCGTGGAGAATCGGACGGTCGAACCCACCCATCGCGGCGAATGTCGGATCCGAGTGCAACGGGTTGCGGTCACCCGAGAGTCGGTAGACGTAGGCCTGGTCGGAAGCGGTTTGGTACGTCACGGTATGGTCGGCGCTGCGCGTGGGCGGAACGTTCTTGTCGCCTCCGGGGCCGCGATCGCCGCCCCAACCGCCTTCGCCACGAATGAATGCCGACGAAGCGAGCGAAAAGAGAGGCGACCCGTCGTTGGCATCGACGGCGGTTTGCTCGGTCGCGACGACCGCACCCTTGCCCTTGTCGTAGATGCCCGTGATGCGCGTGACGATCCGTGCGGAGCCCTCGACGGGAACGGCCTTGTGGAGCGTGACGGCCTGCTGACCGTGCACGAGCATCGCGGGGTTGAACGTGCCGATGTTGCGCATCGGTGATCCCGGGTCGCGCGTCAGGATGACGGGAAACGTCGGGTACACCTGCTGCGGAATGATGTCGCCCGCTGCGTCGCGGCTGTTCTCGGTGCTGAAGGGTAGGTCGGCTGCACCGGCACCGATTCCCACTGCATAGAGAAGGCAGTCCTTGCTGTCCCACGTGACGACGAACGGGTCGCCCTGCATTCCCACTGCGTCCGGATTGATCGGCATGTTGTTTCCCCCTTGAATCGTGTCGTATCAGCGCGGCGACTGCGGCCAGGTGCCGTCTTCGCCGTTCATTCCAGCATTCGCGCGCGCCGAGGCGAGAAGTTCGGCAACGGCCGGGCCAAGCTTCGTTGGGTCGGCAATGGGCTCGCGACGCGGACCGCGGTGCCAGCCCTCTGCAATCGCCAACGTTTGTCCGCTGGCCTCGAAAACCCGACCGGTGACATTCTTCGACTCCGCCGATGCGAGCCACGTGACGATCGGAGCGATCCACTTCGGTGAACGCATCTCGCGCTCTTCTTCGGTTTCGGGTGCGGGTCCGAGTCCCTCGGTCATGCGCGTGAGCGCGACGGGCGCCACTGCGTTCACCGTGACGTCGTAACGCGCAAGTTCGAGTGCGGCGATGATCGTGAATGCCGCGATGCCGGCCTTTGCCGCGCCGTAGTTGGTCTGACCCGGGTTGCCGTAGATGCCCGACACCGACGTCGTGTTGATGATGCGACCGTCGACGGGTTGACCAGCCTTGTGGCGGTCGCGCCAGTACTCGGCCGCGAAGTGCGCGGGTGCGAAGGTTCCCTTCAAATGCACCTGGATCACAGCGTCCCACTCTGCCTCGGTCATGTTGACGAGCGTGCGGTCGCGGAGGATGCCGGCGTTGTTCACGAGACCGTGCAGGTCGCCGAAAACGTCGACCGCCGTCTGCACCAGTCGCTTTGCGCCCTCCCACGAGGAGATGTCATCGCCGTTTGCAACGGCGCGGCCACCCATGGCCTCGATCTCGTTGACGACCTGCTGCGCGGGCGACGTGTCGCCACCCGTGCCGTCGACGTTGCCGCCAAGGTCGTTCACGACGACGAAGGCGCCGTGCCGCGCGAGGCTGAGCGAGTGCTCGCGGCCGATACCACGGCCCGCTCCGGTGACAATGACCACACGACCTTCACACAACTTCGACATCGAATCCCCCGAAACAGTTTTTGCCTGCTGATCTGCTCGGTCGATCATACGACGCGACGTAACGGGCCATACCCTCGGTCCGTGCCAATTGAAGACGTGCCAGACAGAGCCGTCGATGTTCTTGTTGTGGGTGCCGGCCCAGCCGGGACGGCGGCGGCAACTGTGCTCGCGCGCGCAGGGCGTTCCGTCATCGTCGCCGACAAGGCGGAGTTCCCGCGCGACAAGTGTTGTGGCGACGGACTCACGACCCTTGCCCTGCGGATGCTCGAGAAGATCGACTTCGACCCGGGTGTCATCGCTTCGTGGCAGACCGTCGACTCGGCCTGGCTGCGCTCGCCCTCGGGGCGAGAGGTGGAACTTCCGCTGCCACGTGGACGGGGTCAGTACGCCGCAGTCGCAGCACGCCTGCAGCTCGACAACGAACTGGTCAAGCACGCGCGCGCCGCCGGTGGCGACATCCGCGAGGGCCTCGAGTTCTCGCACCTCACACTGAACTACACGGGCGGCAAGCGCTCTGCGACGGTTCACTTCGCGAACGGTGAGGCGATTACCGCGAGCCACGTGATCGCGGCCGACGGCATGTGGTCACCCGTCCGCAAAGCGATGGGCCTTGGTGACACCGGTTATCTGGGTGAATGGCATGCCTTCCGGCAATATGCCGACAACGTGACGGGCCCCGCCGCCCACCGCTTGTACGTGTGGTTCGAGCCCGACCTGCTGCCCGGGTATGCATGGTCGTTTCCACTTGCCGACGGTCGCGTGAACATCGGCTTCGGCATTCTTCGTGACGGCAAGCGACGCGTGAAGGACATGAAGAAGGAGTGGGCCGACTTGTTGTCGCGGCGACACATCGTCGACGCACTCGGTCCCGGATTTCGGCTCGTCGACCGACACACGGCATGGCCGATACCCGCAGGCATCACCGATGCGGTGCTGTCGAGCGGCAACGTTCTCTTCGTCGGCGATGCGGCGCGCGCAACGGATGCTTTGACCGGTGAAGGTATCGGCCAGGCACTGGAAACCGGCATCCTCGCCGCCGAGGCCATCGTCGGGGGTGGCGACGTTGCGGAAACCTACGAGTCGTCGGTTCGCCACCATCTGTTTGCGGACCACCGAATGAGCGTCGCTCTCGGCAAACTCTTGCGGTCATCGATCGTCACGCGCGGGGCGATCCGTGCCGCCGCAACGAACGGCTGGACGCGCACGAACTTCGCCCGCTGGATGTTCGAGGACGAACCACGCGCGGCGCTCTTCACGCCACGCCGTTGGCACCGCGGGTTTCTGGATCGTGACGGCGCCTACTGATGTAGGTTGGCGCCATGCGCACGCGAATCACTGAACTCTTCGACATCGAACACCCGGTCATGCTGGCCGGCATGGGTGGCGTTTCATACAGCGACCTTGTCGGGGCGGTCTCCGAGGCCGGCGGCATCGGAACCTTCGGTGCGTCGACGATGAAGACCAACGAACTCGTTGACGAAATGGCGAGGGTAACAACGATCACATCGAAGCCCTTCGGAGTCGACCTGCTGGCCGCCGTCCCATCGCAGATCGAGCAGGGCGTGAAGGCCGTCGTCGAGGGCGGCGCCCGGATCTTCGTGGCGGGACTCGGCGTGCCCCGTGATGCCATCGACTACCTGCACAAGCACAACGTGCTCGTCGGCTCGATGTGCGGCAAGGTCCGCCATGCCGAAGCAGCGGTGGCAAGCGGCTGCGACTTCGTCGTTGCTCAGGGCACCGAAGGCGGCGGCCACACCGGCACCGTCGCGACGATGGCGTTGGTTCCCCAGGTCGTCGATGCGGTCGGCGCGAAGGTTCCCGTCGTGGCCGCGGGAGGCTTGTTCGATGGCCGTGGACTCGCGGCGTCACTGGCCCTCGGAGCGGACGCCGTATGGGTCGGCACACGTTTCATTGCCACGCCCGAGGCACGCGCCGTGCGTGGCTACAAAGAGACGCTCATCGCCACGCCCGAAGACGGCACCGTTGTGTCGCGCGGATTCACCGGCAAGACGTGCCGCGTCGTTCGCAACGACTGGACGAACCACTACGAACTTCACCCCGAGGAACTGCGCAAGTTCCCCGACCAGGCAATTCATTCGATGAAAGAGGGTGCAAACCACCTTGGCGCGCCGAGCGACACGGTCGTCGACACAAACCGCGAGTTCATGCCGTGCGGCCAGGGCGTGGGTGCCATCACCTCGTTGCTTCCCGCGGCACAGATCGTTCGCGACATCGTCGCCGAGGCCGAACGGGTGCTGCGCGGGTCGCAGAAGTTCCTGTAGTGCTGAAACTGCTGCGGGAGAACCGCGACATTCGTCTGCTGTTCTTTGCCCAGGTGGTGTCGTATCTCGGTGACTGGTTCACCTTCGTCGCCCTCGCCGGCCTTGTCGATGATGCAACAGATTCCAAGTTCCTCGTGTCGCTCGTGTACGTCGCCTTCTCCTTGCCGTCTTTCCTCGCCTCGCCCATCGCCGGACCGGCAGCCGACCGTCACGACCGCCGCAGGCTTCTCGTTGCGGTGTCCGTCGCCCAGGCGGTGTGCGCCCTCGGTCTGCTCGGTTCCTCGGGTGGACGCATTTGGATCGCACTTGTCTGCCAGGCACTGATCGCAGCGCTCGCTTCGTTCATCGGGCCTGCCAGCAATGCCGCGATTCCGAATCTCGCCCGCAATACGGAAGAACTGAGCAAGGCGAACTCGCTTCTCGGCGCGACGTGGGGTGTGATGCTTGCGGTCGGGGCGGGCCTCGGTGGAGTGTTTTCGCAGACGTTCGGACGTGAGGCCGCCTTCATCGCGGACGCGGTCAGTTTTGTCATCGCGGGCTTCCTGTTCGCCGCAATCCGCAAGCCGATGCAGCAGCGGGACACGTCGACCACTGAACGACGGAAGGTCCGTCCGATCGCCGACATGCGCGAGGCGGTGCAACTCGCGCGTCGCGACAGCGTGATCCTCGCCCTCGTCGCATCGAAAATGACGTTCGCGATCGGAGCCGGCATCGTCAGCCAACTCGCCGTTCTTGCTTCGGACGCCTTCAAGGCCGGCGACTCGGGACGCGGGCTCCTCATCGGTGCACGCGGAATCGGATCGGGTCTTGGGCCGTTGGTCGCCGCGCGGCTCGTGAAGGGCAACCTCGAGCGACTCTTGCTCACGTGCGGAATCGCCGGGGTGCTCTTCTCCGCGTTCTACCTCGGCGCGTCGATCAGCCCACACATCATGGTCGCCGCCGTGTTCGTTGCGCTCGCCCACTTCGGCGGTGGCGCACAGTGGGTGCTGAGTTCCTATGGTTTGCAGATGCGCGCACCCGACGAAGTGCGTGGCCGCGTACTCGCTGGCGACTTTGCGATTGTGACACTCACCCTGTCGGTCACCAGCGCGCTGTCGGGAGTCGTCTCCGACGCCATAGGCGTACGCGCCACGATTGCGGTTTTTGCCTTGATGGCCGCCGTTGCAGGAACGGTCTATCTGATCGTCACGAAACCGATCAGGCAGCGTCTGCGCAGCGAACAGCTGCATCAATGAGAGCCTGCGCACGCGTGTCGCCTGCCAGGTTTGCGGCAAGCGTGTTCATCGCATAGGCAAAGGACAATTCGCGCGAAGGCTGCAGGAACGCAACGGATCCTCCGAAGCCGGGGTGACCGAAGCTTCCCGGGCCCGCGTACTGGGTGAAGAGACTGTGCATCATGAACCCCATCGAAAACACGGTCGGCATGATGAGGCACTTGTCGCCCTCGTTGGCCGGCGTCTGATTCTCCGTCGCCGCAGCCAAGGCGCCGTCGGACACCAGGCGTACGCCGTTGATCGGCATCTGCAGTGCGGCGTACATCGCAGCGAGTGAGCGGGCGTTCGTTGCCGCGCCGGCAGCCGGAATCTGTGCCCGCAGCACCTCGGGGCGGTTGAAGAGTCCTTCACCGGTCCACATGCCAGACAGCGACAGCGCCTGCCCGCCGGGCGTGTTCGGCCCGAGCATTTGCTCCATCAGTTCACGCGCCGCCTTTGCCTCCGCTGACTCGGGTCCCGCCGTTGGTAATGGCTGTTCTTGCATCAACGGCGCCACACGATGGTGAAGTCGGTTGGGCAAACCGATGTGCAAATCGACACCGAGCGGCGCGGCAATCTCTTCGTTCACGAATCGACCGATGTCACGGCCATCGACACGGCGCACGAGTTCGCCCACCAACCACCCGTAGGTCAGGGCGTGGTAGCCGTGTGCGGTTCCGGGTTCCCAACGTGGCTTCGTGTTGGCAAGCACCCCTGCTATGCGGACGTCGTCGAGAATTTCGTCGAGGCCGAGCGTTTCATCGATCGTGTAAAGACCGGCACGGTGCGACACCATCTGCGCAACGGTCACGTTCTCCTTGCCGTGTGCGCCGAACTCCGGCCAATAGTGCGACACGGGACGGTGGTAATCGACCAAGCCTCGCTCGGCACACATCGCGAGTGCGGTTGCCGCAATGCCCTTGGTCGTGCTGAAGACAACCTGCAGGTTTTCGGCCGTGTACGGCACCGTGTGGTCTTGGTCGACCCACCCCGCAACAAGATCGACGACGGGCCGACCACGGTGGAAAACCGCGACACTGCAACCGGTTTCACCGGTCGATGCGAAGTTGGATTCGATGGCGGCGCGAACGCCTTCCCACCCCGGTTCGCAAACGCCGGACACGGGAACAACGGTTGTCATTTCCCGCTCCGTCAGATGCTGTCGACGATGTCGCGCAGCGTCTCGATCTGGTTCACGGCATCGGGGCCGACGGGGTTCACGCTGAGCACCGTGACGCCGGCTTCCTTGAACGCTGCGACGCGCTCGGCGATGAAACCTCTCGGGCCGACGAGGTTGGTGAGTTCCAACATCTCGGTGGGCACGTTGGCGGCTGCTTCTTCCTTCTTGCCGTCGAGGTAGAGATCCTGGATGATCTTCGCCTCGTCCTCGTAGCCGTACGCACGGCAGATGTCGTTGTAGAAGTTCTTGCCACGCGCGCCCATGCCGCCGATGTACAGCGCGCTGTTCGGTCGCACCATGTCGAGAATCTTCGACTTCTTGTCGCCGACGTTGTCGTCGCCGATTGCGAGAATGCCACCGGCACCAATGTCGAGAGTGCCGAGTTCAGGGCTGCGCTTGGCAAGGCCCGACTTCAGTTGCTTGCCCCACACGCGGTCGAACTTCTCGGGAACGAACATGATCGGCAGCCAGCCGTCGGCGAGTTCGGCCGTCGCCTCGACGCTGAGACCCTTCAGGCTTGCCCACCACACGGGAATGTCGGCGCGCTTGGGGTGATTGATCAACTTCAGCGGCTTGCCGAGTCCGGTACCCACACCCGCGGGCAACGGTGCCTGCACCGTCTGGCCCTGGTAGTTCAACGGTTCGCGCTTCCACACCGTGCGGCACACTTCGATGTATTCCTTGATGCGCTGCATCGGCTTCTCGTACGGAATGCCGTGGAAGCCTTCGACGACCTGCGGTCCCGAAGCGCCGAGACCGAGAATGAACCGGCCGTCGCTGACGTAGTCACACCCCGCGGCGGTCATTGCCATGAGGGCGGCGGAACGCGAGTACACGTTGACGATGCCCGTTCCGATTTCGACGCGGTTCGTGATGGCGGCGAGGTAACCGACCTGCGAGATCGCGTCGAAGCTGTATGCCTCGGCAATCCAGACCTGGTCGAGGCCGGCCTTTTCCAACTCGACAACGCGCTGTGCGGCTTCCTTGAAACCACCGGCGTAGTTGATCATCATCGACAACTTCATGTTTCCCCCAGAAAGATCAGGCTGACTCGTCAACCCTACGGTGACTCCGGGCGGAGTGCCCAATTGAGGTTGCCCGAGCGGAAACCCGCCAAGTCGAGCGTCACGTAGCGGTAACCCACGGCCTCGAGCGCCTCAACCACCCTTTCGTGGTGCGCGGCGATGACCGGAAACACGACCGGGTCGACCTCGATACGCACGGTGTCGCCGGCATGGCGCACTCGAAGATTCCCCGGCGCGATTCCCGCGCCCGACAACATGTCGCGTAGCGCGGCCTCGGCGCGGTCGATGCGGCCGAGCAAACCAACCGTGACGGGCGTTCCGTAGGGCACACGGCTCGCAAGACAAGCGGCTGCCGGTTTGTCCCACGTGCGCAGCCCCATCTCCCGCGAAATTTCACGAACGTCGGTCTTCGACAGTCCGGCTTCGACCATCGGGAACCGAGCTCCCTTTTCCTCTGCCGCGCGTTGGCCGGGTCGGTGGTCGTCGAGGTCGTCGACGTTGACACCGAGCACGATCGTCGCACCACGCTCGGCGGCGATCGGCACGAGAACGTCCATCAACTCGTCCTTGCAGTGGAAGCACCTGTCGCCTTCGTTCGCGATGTACGCGGGTCGCGACGTTTCATCGGTGCGTACCGCACACCAGTCAAGGCCCCACTCGCTGGCGAGGTCGGAGCAGTCGCGCTCTTCCGATGTGGCGAGCGAGGCCGACACCGCCGTCACGCACAGAACGTTTTCTCTGCCGAGCAGTCGCGTCGCCCGTGCGGCGAGAAAGGCGGAATCGGCTCCTCCGCTGAACGCAACCACGACACGACCGAGGCGCGTCAGGATGTCGTCGAGCGCAACGCCCCCGTTGGAACCGTTCATTGTGCTTCCATCGTGCCATTCATCCCGTGCCGTGCGAAACTCACGGGGTGATTGCACCGCGCAGCGAAATGGTCTCCGTGCGCCACGATCTCGACTTGCACTGCGTCTTTTGGGGAGAAACAGCGGCGAATGCAACGCCCTTCGTTCTCGTCCACGGTCTCGCCTCGAACGCAAGGCTGTGGGACGGCGTCGCACGACATCTCACCGAG
>JBJTYJ010000209.1:0-24464 GCA_046082705.1 Actinomycetota bacterium
GCGAGGTCGAGCCAACATGCCGCCTGCACCGCGTCGGTGTGCAAAATGGCAGAAGGCGCCGCCTCGCGAACGACACGCGCCACCTCGTCGAGCCGGGTGATGCTGCCGACTTCGTTGTTGACCGCCATCACGGAGACGACCGGCACGGTTCCGTCGGCGGACAAACGACGCAGCACATCGGCGAGCTCTGCGACATCGATGCTGCCTTCGCCATTCGTACCGACGCCAACCCCCGCACCATGCGGCGTGAGGTGTTCGACGCAATGCAGCACCGCATGGTGTTCGGCCGCACTGCAGACGGCCGCCGCCGCATCGCCGGTGGCCTGGATGCGACGAACTGCACCGAAGATCGCGGTGTTGTCGCCTTCGGTGCCGCCGCCGTTGAAAATCACCTCACCCGGCTTGCAACCGACGACGGCTGCAACGGCATCGCGGGCCTCGTCGATCGCGCGACGGGCTTCGCGCGCAAACCGATGCGACCCCGACGGGTTGGCGTAAACATCGGCGAGGAAGGGCTGCATGGCCGCAATCGCCTCGGGACGCATCGGGGTCGTGGCGGCGTGATCGAGGTAGATGAGTTCCCGATCGATGGCGCCCTTGGACATGGGTGCAATCTACCGTTGCCCCGTGCACGACGATTCCGGGCAACACGACGAGACGTATGGTCGCGCGTTTGCCGACGTGTACGACGATTGGTACGCGCAGGTGACGAACGTCGACGAAACGGTCGACACGCTCGTCCGCCTCGCGGGTGGTGGCAACCTGCTGGAACTCGGCGTCGGCACGGGTCGCATCGCGATGCCACTCGCCGCTCGCCTCGGTGGCAGTGCGCGCCTTGTCGGTATCGACGAGTCGGATGAGATGCTGGATATCTGGCGTGCAAAGTTGTCGTCTTCTCCCGATGTTGCGGCACGCAGTGCGGTCGTAAAGGGAGACATGTCTGCGTTGCTTCCGCGCGGGCCCTTCGCCGTCGTGTTCTGCACGTTCAACACTTTTTTCAACCTTCCCGACCACGAGAGCCAGCGCACGTGCCTGCGCAATGCCGCAGCCGTATTGGCATCCGGTGGCGCAATCGCCCTCGAGTTCGCCGTGTTCCCCGACGACGAACACGCCGTTGCGGGGGAATTCATCGAAGAGCGTCGGCGGCCCGACGGAACGCTTGTCGTCAGCACGAGTGTGATCGACCCCGCTGAACACACGGTGACGGGAAGGTTCACGGACGGTGCGGGTCGCGAGCGGCCGTGGCGAATCCGCTACGTGACGCCGCGGATGCTTGCCGAAATGGCGCACGACGCGGGGCTCGTCGTAGCGGATCGCTGGGAGGACTTCGGTCGTCGACCTTTTCTTGCGACAAGTGCACGGCAGGTGTGCGTTTTGCGCCGTAGGCTGACCACCAGATGAGCCAATTGCGATTGAACCCACTGACCGGCCGTTGGGTGACCTTGGTTGCCGATCGCGCCAAGCGGCCGACCGACTTTGCGCCACGTCTCGCCCAGGTCGAGGCCGATCCCAGCAGGCCGTGTCCATTCTGTCCGGGCAACGAAGAAGCCACACCACCCGCGCTTGAGCAGGTCGACAGCGAGGGCAAGTGGACGCTACGCGTCGTGCCGAACCTCTACCCCGCCTTCGATGGCGACGGCAATCTCACCGTGCACAACCTCGGCCCGGTTCACACCATGGCCGATGCCAGCGGCATCCACGAAGTCTTCGTCATCACACCCAACCACACCTCGGGCGTCGGCACTTTCGCCGACAACGTGATCCGCAACATCATGACGGCGCTGCGCCGTCGTTTCGAAGAGCATGCGCGCACACCCAACGTTCGCTACACACAGGCGTTCATCAACCACGGCCGCGAAGCCGGCGCTTCGCTCGCTCACCCGCACGGGCAGATTCTCGGCCTGCCATTCGTGCCGGGCGAGATTCTCGAAGAAGAGCGCGCATTCGAACGCTTCAAGGGCGGTTGCATTCTGTGCGCCACCATCGACGCCGAGCGTGTCGACAACAAGCGGGTCGTTCTCGAGTCCGAACACGCCGTCGTCGTGACGCCGTACTGGAGCGGAAGTCCGTACGAACTGCTCATCATCCCCGCATCACACGATGCCCACCTCACCGACTCGTCCGACGACGTGCTGACAGCGATCGGTATCGCCATCCGCGACGCCATTCGCATGCTCAACAACACCCTCGGCGACGTCGCCTACAACCTGGTCTTCCACACGGCGCCGTCACACCACGCGGGCAACTTTCACTGGCACGTTCACCTCTGGCCGAAGCTCACCACCACCGCGGGCTTCGAAAAGGGAACGGGCGTTCTCATCAACATCGTGCCGCCCGAAGACGCCGCCTTCGAACTTCTCAGCGCGAACAGCCGCTGATGTCGCGCATCACCGTCTCGATCGAACTGCCGGCATCGCCTGCGCGCGTGTGGGAGGTCGTCGAACCCGTCGAACGGCACGTCGACTGGATGGCCGACGCCGTCGCGATTCATTTCCAAACCGAGCAAACCCGCGGTGTCGGAACCAAGTTTCTCTGCGATACGAAGGTCGGACCCATCAAGTTGGTCGACCACATGGAAATCACCGAGTGGGAACCGGGTTCGGTCATGGGCGTGCGCCACACGGGTCTCGTCACGGGAACCGGTCGCTTCACGATCGAAGCCGTCGGTGACGGTTCGACCAGCCGGTTCACCTGGAGCGAAGAACTGCGATTCCCCTGGTGGCTCGGTGGCCGCCTCGGCGAGGTCGTCGGCGGCAACATTGTGATGAAGGCGATCTGGCGTCGCAACCTCAAGAAACTGCGCGAACTGTTCCTGTAGCCGCGCACGCGAGCACGATCACCAGCCACAGCGGAACCTTCCGCCAAACGGCAAAGCACGCAACCGCAACACCAACTGTGCGCGCATCGATTTGTAGGTCGTGGCCGTTCGTGAACGTGTCTTTCACGATGAGTGCCGACAACACTGCGGCCGGCACGAGTGCAATGACGTTGCGCACGGGCACCGGAAAGTCACGTACACCGACACCCACCAGACCCGCAGCCTTCAACGCGTACGCGCCGAGCGAGAGCACGATGATCAACGTCCAGGTCATGCGGGGCCGCCCGTCGACACTGCAGTGGCGCGCTCGGTGCCGGGTCGCAAACCGACGAGGGCGACCAGGGCGGCAACGATGATGCCCGCACCGATGGGAACGAACGGAGTCGCAACGATGCACACCACGGCCCCGGCGGCAGCGACCTTGCGTGCGCGCGGCGACCGCACAAGTGGCGCAAGCATGCCGACGAACGCCGCAGCGAACGCGACGTCAAGGCCGTACTTTTCCGTGTCGATGTTGCTGCCCGCGACCGCGCCGATGAAAGTCGCGAGGTTCCAGAACACGTAGATGCTCGCTGCGGTGACCCAGTAGGCGCGCCGACTGCGCGCCGGTGTGTCCTGCGCGACTGTCATGCCGGTGGTCTCGTCGATCGTGAACTGCGACGCAAAGAGACGATACGGCAGCGACCCGCGCAGCGACGGCGCGACGGCGACCCCGTACACCGCATTGCGTGACGCCAGAATCAGCGCACCCGCAACCGCACTGATGGCGCTGCCACCCGCCGCAATCACGCTGACGGCCGAAAACTGCGACGCACCGGTGAAGACGAACAACGACATCGCCATTGCCTTCGGAACGCTGCCACCGGCGTCGATGCACATGACACCGAACGACAAACCGAAGGCAAAGACGGCGAACCCCAGGCCGAGTGCCGGCCCGATGATTCCCGACCAGTCGTCAGTTGCCTTCGAAGACGGCTTTGCCCGGCCCATTTTCGAGGAAACTCTTCACGCCGCGTTGGCTGTCGTTGGTTTTGAACACCTCGACGAAGAGGTCCTTCTCCCCCGCGAGGCCACCTGCGAGGGGCATGTTCAGGCCCGTGTCGACCGCCTGCTTGATGAGCGCCGATGCAACGGTTGCACCAGCTGCGATTCCAGCGGCAAGCGCAAACGCACGCTCGTGCAGCACCTCGGGTTCGACCACTTCGTCGAGCAGACCGATGCGCAGTGCTTCGTCGGCCTTCACCTGTCGGCCTGTCACCATCAGTTCCTTCGCACGGCTTGCGCCGACGAGACGCGGCAAGCGTTGGGTGCCTCCACCGCCTGGGATGATGCCGAGAAGAATCTCGGGCTGGCCGAGAACTGCTTTCGTGCTGCCGATGCGGTAGTCGCAGGCGAGCGCGAGCTCGCACCCACCGCCAAGGGCGTAACCGCTGATCGCAGCGATCACGAAGGCAGGAATCGCCGCGACCTTGTCGAACGCACGATGAATCGTGTCGGCGACCCGCTTTGCCTCGGCCGGGCCACCGAATTCGGAGATGTCGGCGCCCGCGGCGAAGATTCGCTCGCCGCCGGTAATGACGACGGCCCCCGGCCGCGTTGCGTGCAGTTCGTGGGCGATCTCCTGCAGATCGTCAAGAACGCCCTTCGCGAGCGCATTCACCTTGGGGTTGTTCAGCGTGATGACCGCAACGCGATCATCACGCATGTCGAGGTCGACGAGTCCGTTGCTCATGTCGGCGACGTTAGTCGTCGGCGTCAGGCACCGACGGCGCGCAGCATCTCGTCGGCCGCGCTCCACGGGTCGGTGACATGACTGAGAACCTCGTCCTGCAGTTCGTCCCAACGCTCGCCGGTGCAGATCTCGCGGGCCTTTGCCTCGAGGCGACGGCCGACGATTTCGCGCAGCTCCTCACGCATGCGGAATGCACGCCGTTCAGCCAACTGCCCCGATGCTTCGGCATGCGCACGGTGTGCCAGCACGGTGTCCCACAGGTCGGACACACCCTGGCCCGTCGAACCAACAGTCGGCACGATGGGCGGACGCCAGGCATCGTGGGAAAGGTCGGAAAGGTCGAGCAT
Source organism: Actinomycetota bacterium (assembly GCA_046082705.1). Taxonomy (GTDB): domain Bacteria; phylum Actinomycetota; class Acidimicrobiia; order Acidimicrobiales; family Ilumatobacteraceae; genus F1-20-MAGs119. Next base: position 4,898 of record JBJTYJ010000209.1, read on the forward strand.
CTGCTCGATGTCACGGCGGGTTTCCTCGACGCCCTTGCGGTCGGCCTTGTTGATGACGAAAACGTCGGCGATCTCCATGAGACCCGCCTTGTTGGCCTGGACCGAGTCACCCCAGCCCGGATTCAGCACGACGACGGTGGTGTCGGCCTTGCCGGCGATTTCGACTTCGACCTGACCAACGCCGACGGTTTCGACGAGAACCCAGCGACGTCCGACGGCGTCGAGCAAGCGAATGGCTTCGGGAGTGGCGAGCGACAGACCACCGAGGTGGCCGCGTGTCGCCATCGATCGAATGAAGACTCCGGGGTCGGTGGCATGGTCTTGCATGCGCACGCGGTCCCCGAGAATTGCGCCGCCGGTGAACGGCGACGAGGGGTCGATGGCCACAACTGCGACCTCGATCTCGAGAGAACGAAGATGACCGATGACGGCACTCGTGAGCGTGCTCTTTCCTGCACCGGGAGCGCCGGTGAGGCCGACCGTGTACGCACTACCCGACTTCGGGTAGCTGAGGCGGCCGACAGTACGAGCGTCTTCGCCGCCGCGTTCGATCAACGACAGCAGTCGAGCAAGCGACGCGCGATCACCTGCGGTTGCCGCGTCGAAGAGTTCTTTCGGGTCCCCGCTGCGTGCCGCCATCAGTCGACCGCCACCACTTCGGTGACGCCGTCGACGCGGTCGCGCATGATGCGCTCGATGCCGGCCTTCAGGGTCTGCGTCGAGGCGGGGCACGTACCGCAGGCACCGACGAGCGTCACCGACACGATGCCCGTTTCCTCGTTCACATCGCGCAGGACGATGTCGCCGCCGTCGGCGTGCAACGCGGGACGGATGACCTCGATGGTCTCTTCCACCTGCTGACGCATACGTCCGGTGTTGGGGGCGCTCACGGTGTCGGACACGGGTGAAATTCAACCAGATGAACGGCTGAATTGTTGCCTTGAACGAGGCGGTGGCACAGTGTTTCCATCATGACTATTGGCCCACTCCTCTTCGCCGCGGGCCTGCTGGCCCACCAGGGTGGCTGGGACGAGATCCTCTGGGTGATGGTGCCGATCGTCTTGATGGTTGGGTTGCTGCGTGTTGCGACGGTGCGCGTGCGCAAGAACGCGCGCGCGAAGCCGTCAGACTCGGGCGATGTCGGCGCCGAGTGAGGCGAGGCGACCAACGAGGTCCTCGTAGCCGCGGTCGATGTGGTGGACGTCGCTGACCACCGTTTCCCCCTCGGCGACCAGGCCCGCCACTACGAGTGCAGCACCCGCACGAATATCGGGTGCGCGAACCGGGGCACCCGAGAGCCTCGGCACACCACGCACGATCGCGTGGTGGCCATCGGTTCGAATATTCGCGCCGAGACGGCGCAATTCGTCGACGTAGCGAAAACGACCCGGGTACAGGTTCTCGGTGACGATGCCGACGCCGTCACCGACGGCCAACAATGCAACGACGAGAGGCTTGTAGTCGGTTGCGACACCGGGAAATGGCAGCGTGACGACGTCGATCGACTTCAGTTTTTCGGGACCGACGACGAGCACACCATTGTGCTGCGGTTCGACGGTAATACCCATGTCGTCGAAACGCCTCAAGAGCATTTCCATGTGGTCAGGAACCGCGTCCCGCACCAGCACTTCACCACCGGTGATCGCCGCAGCGGCGATGTAAGTGGCCGCTTGCACGCGGTCGGGTATGACCGCATGGGTGGTGGGTCGCAGAGCATCACGTTCGACGCCGTGGATGCTGATCGTCGTGGATCCGCTGCCCTCGATCGATGCGCCCATCGCGACGAGCATGTTGCAGAGATCGACGATCTCGGGTTCGCGTGCTGCGTTGTCGATCGTCGTGGTGCCCTTTGCGAACACCGCCGCGGTGATGAGGTTTTCGGTTGCTCCAACACTCGGGAAATCGAGGGTGATGTCGGCGCCGTGCAGACGGTCGGCGAAAGCGTGGACATCACCGTGACGGATCGTGAACTCGGCACCCATCTGCATGAGGCCGTTCAGGTGCATGTCGATGGGCCGCGACCCGAAGTCGTCGCCGCCCGGCAGGGCGATGCGCACCTCGCCGAAACGGCCGAGCAACGGACCCAACACGTTGATGCTGGCGCGGATGCGCTCGACGAGGTCATACGGCGCCACCAGGCTGAGACCACCCGGATTGGTGATTGCCAAATATCCCTTTGCCTTGTCGTGATCGATCCGCAGTCCGATCGCCGAAAGCAGGTCGGACATGGTGACGACGTCGTCGATGTCGGGGACGTTTGTCAACGTGAAATCGCCGTCGGCCATCAGACACGCGGCCATCAACTTGAGGACCGAGTTCTTCGCGCCGGGCACGTTGACGGTGCCGGTGAGTTTGTTCCCCGGGCGCACCCGGATACGCGACGAAGTCACCGTGTCAGTATGCTCCCGCCGGTATGAGCGACCCGACGATTCGCACGGGTGTGGGTCACAAAACTCGCGTCACTCGACGCGAAATCGGCCCGAATCATATGGAAATCGCCTCGATTTTCACTCCCTACGCAGATGTCGTGGTCGAGGCCACCGCCGAAAGTTCTTCCGAGTCGTCCACGTTTGCACAGCACAACGGACCGTTCACTCGCTACGAACGGCGCGTGACACGCCGCCCCGACGGAGGCGCGAGAGAGACCACCACGTGGTCGGTCGACATTCCCTGGTTCTGGTGGATGTTCACGCCGCTGATCGGCCGCCATTTCGCGCGACGTACGCACCGCGACAGGCGCCCGTGGTGGGCACCGCCGCAAGAGCTGAACGAACGCGAGGTTCTCGTGCTCGCGCTGTTGGCCGCGGCATCGATGGCAAGCGCCTTCATCAACACGCTCTTCACTCAGACGGTCACCTATGCGGCAGAAGCATTCGACGTCGGCGAACAAGGCCAAGGTGTCGCCGGTGCAATCGTGCGCTTCGGCATCATCATCGCGATTCCCCTCGCGGTGTTGGGCGACCGCATCGGTCGTCGACGCATCATCGTCGCACTCGCCTGGATCGCCCCGCTGGTGGCGGCGCTCGGTGCACTTGCCCCGAACTTTTGGTTGCTCACTGCGAACCAAACGATCGCACGGCCACTTGGCCTCGCGCTCGACGTCGCATTGCTCGTCGTGGCCGTCGAAGAGATGCCGAAGAACGCCCGCGCCTATGGCCTCAGCATCCTCGCCCTGGCGAGTGGACTCGGCGCGGGCATCGCCGTTCTTGCGTTGCCGCTCGCCGATGCCGGTGACGATGGCTGGCGAATCATCTACGTGGTCTCTCTCGTGTGGCTGGTCGTGGCGGCCCGCCTCACTCGCCGCCTCTCGGAAACCACCCGCTTCACCAAGCACAAGGATTCTCGGTGTGAAAAGACTCGGAAAACGGGTAATTACACACCGAGAACCCTCAAAAAGAACGTCAGGACGCAGGGGGTGATTCTCGTGGTGGCGTTCCTCGGCAACGTCTTCCTCGCCACCGCGTCGATCTTCCAGAACCGTTACCTGAAAGACGTCCGTGGCTATTCGGCGGTGCTTGTCGCGGCCTTCACGCTCGTCACCACCATTCCCTCCGCACTCGGCCTCGTCTTCGGTGGTCGACTGGCCGACGATTACGGCCGGCGCCTCGTCGCTGCCGCGTGCATTCCCGTCGGTGCACTGATGATCGCGCTCTCCTTCGTGGCCGAAGGACCACTCATGTGGATGTGCGCGGTGGTCGGTGGTGTGTTTGCCGCAACCGCCTATCCGGCGATGGCCGTCTACCGCGGAGAACTCTCCCCCACGGCGAAGCGCCAAACGTCGTCGTTTCTCGTCACGGTGTCGGCGTTGTTGGGTGGCAGCGTCGGTCTGATCGCCGGCGGTACCTTGATCGACCATGACTGGTCGTACGGAACCGTGATGTTGATGTTCTCCTCGGTTTCGGTCGTCATCGCGGTGATGGTGTGGGTGTTCTACCCCGAAACCGCCCACCGTGAACTCGAAGAACTGAACCCTCAGGACTCGCTCTAGAGACCCGCCATCCAGTCGGCAACGACGTCGGCGATCAATTCGTCGCTTCCCTTCAGGTCGTGACGACCGCGCTCGACGACGTGCAATGTCACGTTCCCCTTCACCTTGCGTACGTGGCGCCGTAGTTCAGCTGGCGATCCGAAGGGATCGTTCGTGCCGTGGACGAAGAGTGTCGGCACGGCGATGCGCGGAAGATGTTCGACACGCAGGTTCTCGGGCTTTGCCGGCGGATGCAGCGGGTACGAGACGAGAACCAGGCCCTTTACGACCAACCCGTCGGCGGCAGCCGTCGAGCACATGCGTCCACCCATCGATCTGCCGCCAATGACGAGTGACGACGTACGACAACCGACCTCGGCTGCGAATGCCTTCACCTCGTTGACTACGCAGTCGAGCAGAACCGGCGCACGGTCGGGGGCGCGACGTCCGGCGCGGCGGTACGGAAAATCGATGCGTGCAACGGGCAACGGCGCGACACGCGATTCGATCGCGCGCAGCGACGAATGTTCCCGGTTGCTTCCCGCGCCGGGAAACAACACGAGACCCTTTGCCTTCACTCGCGCCTCAGAGCTTCGTCAGCACGCGACGTGCCTCGGAGAGGTCGGCGATCTCCCTGCTGGCGCGATCTTCGGCGCCGCCGTGGTCGGGGTGCACGAGTCGCAACTTGTCGCGGAAGCGCTGTGTGATCTCGCGCTTCGACGGTTTGATCGTGCCCGCGGGGAAACCCAATACCTCGAGCGCCCACGCACGTGGGTCGGCGAGTGCCGACACCGAATTGGTCGCGTTGCCGACGAGGTACGAAATGAACGATGCGCCAATCGGTCCGCGCCACGACATCGACCGCACCAACACCGGGCCGAGGGCGCGACGTGTCGCCGGTTCGAGGCGCTCGAGGGCGTAGATCGCACCGAGCACCTGCTGCAACGGGCTGCCGTGCGTACCGAACACGAACTCGGCCGCATCGTCCTCACCCATCAACCTGTGCACACTGCGCGATAACCCGTGCCGGTCGACCTGGAACCGGTGACGCAGGCGCGGCTGCACGACACGATCGCCACGCTGTACCTCGAGAATGAGACGCTGGATGTCGGGGTGGAGGTCGTCATCGACCTCGAAAAGGTGACGCGCGATGACCGCACCGAGCAGAACACCGCCGAAGCCGGGCGTGGGGTCAGCCGGCAACACGAGATGGCCGAGCGCCACACGCCGCGTGGGCGTGATGGGCCGGGAATGCCAGATCTCGAGTTCGGCAAGCAGCATCGCGCGCGACGCTAGTGGCGGATCAGACGTGAGGCCTCAGCGTGACGAACAATCGCTGTGCGACTTCCATCGCACCGATTTCGTCGGGGATTTCACTGCCCGCAAGCGCCTCGGCCAGTTGATCGGCGAGCTCGACCGCCTGACGCCACGCCGGCACCGGAACCCCAAACGGCGCACCACCGTCTTCGACGTCTTCGAGAACCTGAACCAGTGAAGCGAGACCGTTCGCATCGAGTGGGTCGCGCTGCAGGCGTTCGGCCGCAAGAAACATCTCCGTCAACGTCTCGCCCGACAGTTCCGACCCGCCGGCCGAGATCGTTGCGCCGCGCGGACCGATGGAGTCGACGATCGTGACATCCCCCGCCTCGACGGCGTCGAGAAGTTCATCAACGGTGTCCTCGAATTCCGTGAGTGTGACGAGAAGCGCGCCCTCCCACTTGAACGGGATGCCCGATGCAACCAACAACTCACTGAGGCGCGAACGCTCGTTGTCGGCCCATTCGTCGAGCTCGTACTCGGTGATTTCGTCGTCGTTTGCTTCGTCGATTGCCGTGGCAGAACCACGACTCACGAAGGCGCCACCATCGATGGCGAATTCCTGTTCGAGGCGGTCGAGCAGTGCGTCGGCAACCTCTTCCAATTCGGCCGGAACCGTCACTTCGGCGCCCACCCACGCATGGGGAACCTCTGCCTCGGCGAATACCTCGGCAACGGCTGCACGCTGGTCAAGCGACCATTCGCCAAGGTCGTAGTGAACGCTCTCCGCGTCGGGGTCGAGAGGGTTCCAGTCGGACATGAACGGGAACGCTACAACGTCCGCAAGAACTCACCAATCAGGCCGTACTCAAGTTCCTGGTTCGCGCGTTTGCGGAAGCCGTGTCCTTCGCCTTCGAAAACGTGCAACGCAACGTCGCCACCTCGGCGGCGCAACTGGTCGGCGATCAGCACGCTGTGATCGAGCGGCACGGCTTCGTCGAGATCACCATGCATCAACAACACCTTTACCTGCGACAGCGCATCGAGCTTCGACAACGGTGAACGCGCCTCGTAGAGGCCGACACTGTCGGTCGAATCACCGACGAGTACCGCAATCGAGTGCTGTTCGTAGTGCCACGAACGCACCGAGGCATCGACGAGGTCGACCACCGGATACAGGGCCACCACGCCGGCAAAAAGCGCGGGCTCGGTGCCCGCCGCATTCAAGGCTGCAAAACCTCCGGCGGAACCGCCCAGGACCACCGTGCGACCAGGAGTGCCCCAGCCGGTCGCATGCGCGTACCGAGTCGCCGCAATGACGTCGGCGGTGTCGTGTTCACCCCAGTGGCCGTTCAACGCCTGCTGGAATGCGCGGCCATGACCCGTCGTGCCACGGTGGTCGACCACCAACACGCGACAACCACGGCCCACCCAATGCGCAATACGCGGCATGAAGGTGACCTGCCATTGGTCGGTCGGGCCGCCATGCACCCACACCAACAACGGTGACGCAACCGACGCATCATCAGGGGCGAACAACCGGTAAGAGATTCCGTCGACAACACCGACCGTCGGCTCGACCAGATCGAACGAAGACCACGGTCCGTCGTCGCAGGGCAGTTCCGACGTCGCGAGAACACGGCGCTCGAAAGTGGCGGGGTCGAAGAACAACACCTGAGTGGATGTGACGGCACCCGTGCGCAATGCAACGATTCCGTGCGCCGACCACGACACCGCCCCGTGCACCGCACGTGCCAACGTCGTCACATCCCCCGATATGCGCTCGATGACGGCAAGATCACCGAAACCCGACAGGTTGCGTGCAACCAGCCACCGCGACCCGTCGGGCGACCAACACCACGAACGCAGGCCACCACCCCACTGCGGCCCGGCACACTCACAGGGCGCGCCGTTGATCGGCAACGGCGAGACTTTTCCATTGTCGACCACGCCCGGCCGCAACCAGCCGGTCGCATCGCTCATCACACCCGGTTCGCCCGACGGCGACACTGCAAACTGCTGGAGCGACACGTCGCGCAACTTCACCACCCGACGGGCACGAAAATCGGGCGCCACTGCACACCACATCTCCGACTCGTCCCACGGCATATGCGGCTGCGACCACGACTGCCAGTAAACGGTGTCGCCATGCCACACCGGGTCGAGTGAAAATGCGTGCTGGTGCACGACCTTGCGCGTCACGCCGGTCGCCCGTTCGACGACGACCACCGAGGTCAACGAATCGATCGCAGCGACAAAACGCACGTCGTCGGACACGGCCACACCGTGCAACGCAGTGAACGTTCCCTCATGACGCGTGTCGACCCGACACGGGTTCACGAACTCACTGGCAACGGGCAGCGATGCCTCCCACAGACCGCCGTCCTTCGCCGCGTAAACGATTCCCGACCCATCGGGCAGCCACCGGAAACATCCGCCACCCATGCCACGGGCAAGCGCCGGCACAGGTGACAACGGCCACTCGCGCTCGGACCCGTCGGAAAGTTCGACCAACCGCAACGTCCCCACCCCGTCGTGGGACGCCCCGAAGGCAACCCTCACCCCCGTGGGATCGAGCCTTGGTTCGGTCAGATCCCGCTGTGCAAGGCATCGCGCAACGCTTGGTCCGACCACGGCCCGAGGGTATCGGTCGTGACCAGCGGCGGAACTACCGTGGGTTCATGCCCGACAGCCAAGTCCAAAAGCCCGACCGCAACCTTGCCCTTGAACTTGTGCGCGTCACCGAATCGGCGGCACTCGCCGCATCGCGCTGGGTTGGCCGCGGCGACAAGAACGGCGCCGACGGTGCCGCCGTCGAAGCCATGCGCACCGTGCTTGCGACCGTGCCGATGGACGGCCTCGTCGTCATCGGTGAAGGCGAGAAGGACGACGCACCGATGCTCTTCAACGGCGAGGCAGTTGGCGACGGAAGCAACACGAAAACCGACGTCGCCGTCGACCCCATCGACGGAACCACTCTCACGTCGCTCGGTCTCGGCAACGCGATCTCCGTCATCGCCGTGTCGGAACGCAACACGATGTTCGACCCGGGCCCGTGCATGTACATGGAGAAGATCGCCGTCGGCCCCGACGCCGCCGGATCCATCGACATCACCGCCAGCCCCACCCAGAACCTGCGCTGGATCGCCCGCGCCAAGAACGAGTCGGTGCGCGACCTCACCGTCATGATCCTCGACCGTGACCGTCACAAGGACCTCATCGAGGAAGTACGCAGCACCGGCGCGCGCATCAAACTCATCAAGGACGGCGACATCTTCGGCGCCATCGCCACTGCCTGGCACGAAGCGGGCGTCGACGTTCTCTTCGGCATCGGCGGCACCCCCGAGGGCGTGGTTTCGGCCGCCGCGCTCAAGTGCATGGGCGGTGAAATTCAGGGCCGCCTCTGGCCGCGCAGCGAAGCCGAGCGCAATGCCGCCGTCGCAGCGGGCTACGACCTCACCCGCGTTCTCACGACCGACGACCTCGTGCGCGGCGACAACTGCTTCTTCGCCGCCACCGGCGTCACCGACGGCGAACTGTTACGCGGCGTCCGCTTCGATTCACGCGGCGCCCACACCCAAAGCCTCGTCATGCGTTCACTGTCGGGCACCGTGCGTCTCATCGACGCACACCACCACCTCGACAAACTCGGCACGTATGCATCGGTGAACTACGGCTAGTAGTTCACGCGTGGCGAATCGTCAGACAATTTTGCCGGCGATGCGGCGCAACACGATGCGTGGTGTCAGTTTCGACACGGCAGGCAGGGTCGCGTACTGCCAACCCGGCACCACGATCGCGCGGTTCTTTGCAACGCCGTCGAGGCCGGCACGCGCCACCTCGTCGGCCTTCAGCCACAGGATCCGCGGAGTGCGGGTGAATCTGTCGGCCCCGCCCGACACAGCCTGAAATTCGGTTGACACGAAGCCGGGGCAGAGCGCGCTGACCTTCACGTTGTGTCCGCGGTTTTCTTCGTGCACGGCCTCGGTGAAGCTGGTGACGAAGCTCTTCGTTGCCGCGTAGACGGCCATGTTGGGGCTGGCCTGGAAACTCGCCACGCTCGAGACGTTGAGAATGTGGCCGCCACCTCGGGCACGAAAGGCGTTGACGGCTCCGTGGGTGAGCGCCACGAGGGCCTTCACGTTCAGATCGACCTGACCGGTCGCTCGTTCCACCGCGGTTTCGTGGAACGGTCCACTGGTGCCGAACCCGGCGTTGTTGACGAGCAAGTCGACCGGACTCTCGGTGCTTGCCACGCGTGCCGCGACTGCGTCGATGCCCGTATCGCCCTGGAGGTCCGCTTCCAGAACTTCGAATCCGTCGTACTTGGCGGCAAGTTCGCGCAGCCGATCACCGCGGCGCGCAACCACAACACAGGGCACGCCGGCGGCAGCGAGAATGTGGGCGAATTGTTCGCCGATACCCGCAGAGGCACCGGTAATCAGCGCCCGACGGAACGGGTAGCCCGCCATGGTTCTTCGCCTAGTGGCCGGCCGCGGTGCCCGTCAGGCCACCCGTGGCGGCGAGACGTGCATGTGCGCGGCGCAGGTCGGCTTCGACCGTGGCATCGTGTTCACCGCGGATGTGCTCTTCGGCGCGTTCCTTGGCGCGGCGTGCCCGTTCGACGTCGATTTCGCTGGCAAGTTCTGCGCCGTCGGAGAGGATCGTCACCGTGGCGCCCGATACTTCGACGAAACCACCGTGTACCGCCACGTCGACGACCTTGCCGTCGGCTTGGTAGATGCGCGTGTGGTTCTCGACGAGAGCACCGAGGAACGAAACGTGTCCGGGCAGGAAGGCGATCTCTCCCCCGCCGAGGGTGCGGGTGATGACCTGCGAGGCCTCACCAGAGTACAGAACGCGCTCGGGCGAGACCACGTCGACGCGAAAGCCGCCGGCCTCGGATGACATCAGGCGTTCTCCTGTAGGGCCTTCGCCTTGGCGAGCACCTGCTCGACACCACCGACGTTCAAGAACGCCTGCTCGGGAACTTCGTCGAGCTCGCCGTTGATGAGGGCTTCGAAGCTCTCGACCGTTTCGGCGACCGGCACGTACTCACCCGAGACACCGGTGAACACTTCGGCCACATAGAACGGCTGCGAGAGGAAGCGCTGCACCTTGCGCGCACGCGCGACGGTGAGGCGGTCTTCTTCCGACAGTTCGTCGAGGCCGAGAATGGCGATGATGTCCTGGAGTTCCTTGTAGCGCTGCAGAATTTCCTGCACACGACGGGCGACTCCATAGTGGCGGTCACCGACGGTTTCGGGCGTGAGAATCGTCGACGTCGACGCCAGCGGGTCGACCGCCGGGTAGATGCCGAGCGAGGCAATCTGACGCGAGAGTTCCGTCGTTGCATCGAGGAAGGTGAACGTGGTGAACGGAGCCGGGTCGGTGTAGTCGTCGGCGGGCACGTACACGGCCTGCAGCGAGGTGATCGAACGACCGCGGGTCGAGGTGATGCGCTCTTGCAACTGGCCCATTTCGTCGGCGAGCGTGGGCTGGTAACCCACGGCCGACGGCATACGACCGAGCAGCGTCGACACTTCCGAACCCGCCTGCACGAAGCGGAAGATGTTGTCGACGAACAGCAGCACGTCCTGGTTCTGAACGTCGCGGAAGTACTCGGCCATGGTGAGGGCCGAGAGGGCAACGCGCAGGCGCACGCCCGGTGGTTCGTCCATCTGTCCGAAGACCAAGGCGGCCTTTTCGAACACTCCGGACTCTTCCATTTCGAGACGAAGGTCGGTGCCTTCGCGGGTGCGCTCACCCACGCCGGCGAACACCGACACACCACCGTGCTTCGACGCCACGCGGTTGATCATCTCGGTGATGAGAACGGTCTTGCCCACGCCTGCACCACCGAAGAGGCCGATCTTGCCACCGGCGAGGTACGGGGTGAGAAGGTCGATGACCTTGATGCCCGTTTCGAACATGCGCTTCGAGGGCTCGAGGGTGTCGAACGTCGGAGCCGAACGGTGGATGTCCCAACGCTCGATGGACGCGAAGTCCTTGTTGTCACCGTCGAGAACCTCGCCCCATACGTTCCACACGTGACCGAGGGTGCTGTTGCCGACCGGCACCTGGATGCCGTGTCCGGTGTTGCGAACCGAGGTGCCGCGCTGCAGACCGTCGGTGGGCTTCAGGCACACCGCGCGGACGCGGCTGTCACCCAACTGCTGGGCGACCTCGGCGAGGATGATGTTCGGCTTGCCGTCGACCATCACGCTGAACTCAAGTGCAGAGTTCAACTCGGGCAGCGCACCGCGCGGGAATTCGACGTCGATCACCGGTCCGGCGATTGCGACGACCTTTCCGTCTTGTTTGGTCTCTGTCATGGACATGGTGTGTGTCTCCTGGTTACTAGCCCGCCGACAACGCCTCGGCACCGCCGACGATCTCCATGATCTCGGTGGTGATGGCGTCTTGACGGGCACGGTTCATGATGCGCGAGAGGTTCTTAATCAGTTCTTCTGCGTTGTCGGTGGCGGACTTCATGGCACGCTGGCGGAATGCGTGCTCGGACGCGGCCGCGTTGAGCAGTGCCGCATAGGCGCGGGCCTCGACGTAACGCGGAAGCAAGGTGTCGAGGATAGCGCTGGGGTCGGGTTCGTACTCGTAGTCACCCGTTGCACCGGCGACGCCGTGACCCTGTTCGTCGGCGTCGGCGGTGACGATGTCGCCACCCAGCGGGACGAGTGGACGACGCACGACTTCCTGGCGACCCGCCGATACGAAACGCGTGTAGACCAGTTCAACCCGGTCGACTTCACCGCGCAGGAACATGTCGACGACGAAGCGTCCGATTGCAACCGCATCCGTGATTGTTGGGTTGTCGGAGAATCCCGCGAACGGCTGCGTGATGTTGTAGCCGCGGAAGCGGAGGTAGCCCTCGGCTTTGCGACCAACCGGAACGATCATGTAGTTCTTGCCGGCCGCTGCGTCCTTGCGAACTTCACCCTCGGTTGCGCGCAAGACACCCGAGTTGTAGCCGCCGCACAGACCGCGATCCGCGGTGATCGCCACGTAGCACGTGGTCTTCACCTCGCTACGTCCCTGGAGGAACGGCGACTGGCTGACTGCTCCGCCTTCCGACAGGTGCTTCACGACCTCGGTGATCTTCTCGCTGTAGGGAACGGCGGCCGCCACGCGCTGCTGCGCCTTCACGATGCGCGAAGCAGCGATGAGCTCCATCGCGCGCGTGATCTTCTTCGTGGCCTGCACCGAGCGGATACGCCCGCGCAGAATTCGTTCCTGACCGCCTGCCATCTAGATCACTCCGTCGCGAGGGTCTTTGCGGTAGTCGCTTCGCCGACCGGCTGGGCCGACGGGTCGGCCGAACCTGCGGCGGGTGCACTTGTCTTGAACTGTGCCTTGAAGGCGCTGACGACGTCGGCGAGATCCTTCGGCACGTCGGCCTTCGGATCTTGACGAATGCCCGCGATCATCGCACCGTGACGCGACTTCACATGCTCGAGCAATTCACTTTCGAAGCGACGCACGTCGGCCACCGGAATGTCGTCGAGGTAGCCCTTGGTGCCGGCGAAGATCGCAACGACCTGCTCTTCGACGGGCATCGGGCTGTTCAGCGACTGCTTCAGCAATTCGACGAGGCGGTAGCCGCGCTCGAGCTGGGCCTTCGACACGGCGTCGAGTTCCGAACCGAACGTGGCGAACGCCTCGAGTTCACGGAACTGCGCGAGGTCGAGCTTCAGGGTTCCCGACACGCTCTTCATGGCCTTGATCTGTGCTGCACTGCCCACGCGCGACACCGAGATGCCCACGTCGACCGCCGGACGCACGCCCGACTTGAAGAGGTTGTCCTGCAGGTACACCTGGCCGTCGGTGATCGAAATCACGTTGGTCGGAATGTACGCCGACACGTCGCCTGCCTTGGTTTCGATGACCGGCAATGCGGTCAGCGAACCTGCACCGTTTGCGTCGCTCAATTTTGCGGCGCGCTCGAGGAGGCGGCTGTGGAGATAGAAGACGTCGCCGGGGTACGCCTCGCGGCCCGGTGGGCGGCGCAGCAACAGCGACATTTGGCGGTAGGCCTCGGCCTGCTTCGACAGGTCGTCGTACACGACGAGCGCATGCTCGCCGTTCTCCATCCAGTGCTGGCCGAGTGCGCAACCTGCGTACGGGGCCAGGTACTTGAACGGTGCCGGGTCGGATGCCGGAGCGGCAACGACGAAGGTGTAGTCGAGAGCGCCGGCTTGACGGAGGGTTTCGACGGTCTGCGCGACGGTCGAGCCCTTCTGGCCGATGGCGACGTAGATGCACTTCACGCCGAGGCCACGCTGGTTGATGATCGTGTCGATGGCGACGGTGGTCTTGCCGGTCTTGCGGTCACCGATGATGAGTTCGCGTTGACCGCGGCCGATCGGAATCATGGCGTCAATGGCCTTGATGCCGGTCTGCAGCGGCTCGTGCACGGGCTTGCGACCCATGATGCCGGGCGCCTGAACTTCGACGCGACGGATCGTCGCTCCAACGATGTCGCCCTTGCCGTCGATCGGCACACCGAGCGCGTTCACCACGCGGCCGAGCAGCGTGTCACCGACCGGCACGGAGAGGATGCGACCCGTGGCGCGCACGGTCTGTCCCTCTTCGATGCCGTCTGCATCGCCCAGCACCACGGCCCCGATGGAATCCTCGTCGAGGTTCAGCGCGAGTCCGATGGTGCCGTCCTCGAACTGGAGCAGTTCGTTGACCGCGCAACCGGGCAGGCCCGAGACGCGGGCGATGCCGTCGCCCACCTCGGACACATCACCGACTGTCTGCTGCTCGAGTGACGGGCTGAAGCCCTCGAGACCCTTCGTGATCGCAGATGCGATGTCATCGGCGGAGATCGTGATGTCTGCCATGTCTTCCTTCTTCTTCCCTGCTGCGGACTAGGACAACCGGGCCTTCACCCTGTCGAGATTCGTACGGACGGAACCGTCGATGACCTTGTCTCCGACGGTGGCGACGAGTCCGCCGACCACTGACGGGTCGACGATGACGCGGACGCTCACTTGGGTGCCGACGGCCTTCGCCAGCGCATCGGCGAGCCGGCGCTGTTGGTCCTCGGAGAGAGCCACGGCACTGCGCACCTCTGCAACCGTTCGGTCCTGGGCGGATGCCGAGGCGCGGGCAATCTGGGAGGAGATTGCCGCGAGATCGCGCGCCCGACCCGCGCCAACCACCATCGCCACGAGCTGGGCGGTGAGTGGGTGGGCACCCTTGCCGGCGAGCAACTGCTCGACCACTGACTGGCGACGCTCGACTGCGATGGCCTGGTCACCAATGGTGGAACGAAGTTGCTCGTTTGATTCGTAGGCGGCGGCAACAGCGGAGAACTCCGCGTCGACGCGCGCGAGAACGCCCTCTGCCTCGGCAATGCCGGCGAGTGCGCGTGCGTAGGCGGCGCTGCGTGCTTCGCTCATCGTGTTGCCCCCACCTTGCTGATGAAGTCCTCGACCATTGCCTGCTGTGCGGAGGCGTCCATGGCCGCCTTGACCACGCGCTCCACTGCAGCCGACGACAGGCGTGCGACTTCGCTCTTGATCTCGTCCTGGATGCGGCCCGCAGCCGCGGCAATGTCTGCGGCGGCCTTGGTCTCGAGGTCCTGGGCTTCGGCGACGATGCGTGCCCGCCCGTCGCGCAGCACCAGACCGGCCTGCTCGTCCGCGGCGGAGAGGATCTTCGAGCGCTCTGCCTCGATGTTGCCGAGCGCGGAACGGATCCTGGCCGCCTCGTCATGTGCGGATGCGAGCGCCGCGGCCGCGGCGTCCATCTCGGACTGGATGCGCGCTGTGCGGTCGGTAAACGCCTTCTTCGCCATCGGACCGGCCAACTTGAAGAGAAGCGAGAACACGAGGACGGACGCGATGCCGCCGTAGATGATCTCTGCCTTCTCGGGCCACAGCCAGTGATGGGTCTGTGTGGGATCGGCCACTTCGGAACCGATCAAGCGATAAACGAGGTTCATCGACCTCACGCTCCCTTCAACACTGCGTTCACGGCGGTGCGCACCTCGTCAGCCGACGGACGACGACCTGTCGCCAGTTCCGCTGCCTTCGTGGCGACCTGGCCCACGGCATCGGCGATGCTGGAACTCGCTGCCTGGCGGGCGGCTGCAGCCTCCCGGTCGGCGGTGGCCCGCATGTCGGCGATGCGCGCGTTCACCTCGGTGAGACGCTGCGAGCGCTCGGAGTCGACGGTGCGGCGGGCCGCCTCGACTCGCTCCGCGCCCTCTGCTCTCGCGGCGGCAAGTGCACGCTCGTAGGCCTCGACGTCGGCGCGCGCGTCGGCAGTTGCCTTCGCGGCCGCGTCGAGGTTCGAACGCACACCGTCGTACCTCGTCTTCATGCCCTTCTTGACCCGCGGGACGAGCACGAGCTGCATGAGGGCGAAGAACACGAGGAATGCCCCGGCGCCCCAGACGAGCTCTTTGCCCTCGGGTGCGATCGGGCTCGGGCCCTTCGGTTCCTGCCCGGTCTCGGCGCCGGCCTCTTCGGCGGCGAAGACGGACCTCCCGAGGTGCCCGAGCGACACCGCGGTGCCGTTGATGTGCGCGACTATCTGCATCGGTCCGTTCTCAGAGTCCGAGGAGAATGAAGACCACGAAGCCGATCAGGGCGAGCGCCTCAGTGAAGGCGATGCCAAGGAACATCGTGGTACGGACCATGCCTGCCGACTCGGGCTGACGCGCCATGGCCTCGATGGCCTTGCCGACGACGTAGCCGATGCCGACGCCTGGTCCGATGGCCGCGAGGCCGTACGCAAAGCCCGCACCGATGGCCGCCTGGGCGGCCTTCTGGTCGGCTGCGTCCAGTTCCGCGACGAGGTGTGCAATTGCTTCCATTGTTGTTTTCTCCTGTGGGTAGTAGTTGGGAGACCGTTGTGGCTGTGTCTCAGTGCTCCGGGTGCATCGCGCCAGCGATGTAGACGGCGGTGAGAATCGTGAAGATGTAGGCCTGCAGGAACCCGACGAGCACCTCGAACACCGTGAGGAACACGAGCATGAACATGGGGAGGATGCCCATGGGCACGAGGATCAGCTTGTGGGTGGTGGCCTGGAACATCGCCTCCGACAGGAGGGCAAACGTCACCAGCAACATGTGGCCGGCGAGCATGTTGGCGAAGAGTCGGATGGCGAGCGAGAAGGGCCGCACGATGATGGTGGACACCAACTCGATGGGGGTGAGCAGCAGGTAGATGGGCTTCGGAACTCCCGGAGGGAACATGATGCCCTTGAAGTAGTGCACCGGGCCCTGGCTGATCATGCCGACCGCGTTGTAGATGAGCCACACGACGACCGCGAGGAACAGCGGAATCGCCATGCGCCCGGTGGCCGGCATCTGGAAGATGGGGATGATTCCCGGAACGTTGCAGAGATAGACGAAGATGAACAGAGAGGTGAGGAACGGGGTCCACTTCAGGCCGTCATTGCCGATGGTCTGCATGACGATGTTGTTCTCGATGAAGTCGACGATCATCTCGGACAGGTTGCGGGCACCACGGGGCGACTTGGCGGGGTCGTAGTTCGACGCGAGGATAAAGATGACCGACCCGATGAGAGCGGCGAGCACGGCGATGAGCGAGATCTTGTTGAAGGACGTGAAGAGGTCCTTCCAGCGGATGACCTCGTTGATCGGTGGAAACTCGAGTCCGAGCACTGTCTTCTCCTTAGTCGCTGCCCGTCCGGCGCGGTTTCAGGCCGGGGTAAGCCAATGACACCGAGACGAACCTGATCTCCCACACGAGGAGCCCAAGATGCGTCACGAGCATAGTGGCACACAATGAATAGATCGAAATCCACCCTGCGTGACGCACGGGGTAGACGGTCGCAAAGAGGAACGCGAGACGGAAGAGGTAGCCGGCCATCACCGAGCCCATCAGCAACACCGGCGATCGAGGTGCGGTGTATGCGATTGTTCCTGCCGAACCCACGAAATTGATCGTGACGAGGGCAAGTCCGTACGCAGCCCCGACGAAACCGTTGACACCCCAGATGACGAACCCCACGGCAAGGAGGACCGGCGCCGCATATGCCGCGCGACGCACCATGTCCCACACCACCTCGACCTCGGGCTGGCTGCGGTCGGTGAGGACGCTCACGCGGACTTCCCTGTGGATGCGCGCCGCCGTTCGACCTCGAGGACCTTCATTCGCGCCGAGTACGTGAAATACAGCTTCAGGAACTGGCCGACGGCCGCGAACAATGTGAGTCCGAGGGTGAATCCGGGTGCGGTGCCGAGCCATGAGTCAAGACCGAGACCGATCAACAGGAACACCGCCACCACTCCTGCCATCTCGGCGCCGTTCGACGACGAGTCACCCGACATCTTCTGCATGTTGGGCTTGGGGATCAGGCGCACTGGCTTCCTCGATGGGTTGGGGCACAACTTTGTGAACCGACGAATAATTGTAGGCGACCGTGCCGACAGGGCACCAAGGCCGCGTCGTGGACGAGGGTGTGCCATGCGCCAACCTGAACCGCGTCGTCGTTGCGGCCTGTGGACAACCTCAGGAGACGCTGGTGTCCTCGGGGTCCGCGGCCCGTCCCCCCTCGCGGTTGGTCCTGCGCAGGTCGGGATGGAGCACCGTGCAGAGAAAGAGGGTGATGGGAGGTATCGCGAGCGGTGCAAGTTTGAAAGAACGGAATGATGCCGGGCACGTCGCAGAGATAGACGAACCGGAAGAGCGTGAGAAGGAACGGGGTCCAACCGAGACCATCACGACCCATCGTTTGCATGATGACGCCGCTTTCGATGAACTCGACGGACGTCTCGGCATGGTTGCGCGCACCGCGTGGTGCCTTGCGCGCGTCGGCGCGTGCGGCCAACGTGAAGATCGTGCAGCCGATGATCGTTGCGAGCACGGCGATGATGGCGATCTTGTTGAACGACGGTGCGACGTCCTGCCAGCGCAGAATCGCGTTGATGGGTGGGAACTCGAGTGCGATCACGTTTGTTTTCTCACTCTCTCGTCCTGTGCTCTTTCGTTTTCGCGTACGTACGTCAGACGTGGTCTTGTGCGTGGGGGTTGGGCTGAGGCTTCGGACCCGGGAACGCCAGTGTTGCCGATACGTGGCGCAACTCCCAAAACAAGAGTCCGAGGTGCGTCACGATGATGGTGAATCCGAGCGCGGGAAGTGAAACCCAGCCCGCATCTCGCACGAGAATCACGGCAAGAAAAATGACACCGAGACGCAGCAGGTATCCGAAGAGGACAGCCCCCATCATGAGCGCGAGCGAGATGCGCGCGGTCAACGAAATCAACCCCGCCGCAAGCGCGAAATTCACGAAAACGAGGGCCATGCCGTAGAGGCACCCGAGCGCTCCGTCGGAACCCCAGATGAATCCGGCGATCGCCACCAGAACGGGAACCGCGAACGCACCACGCTTCAGCATGTGACGTGTGACCTCTGCCTCAGGTGCCGGACCCTCGAACCGGGTCGTCAGCGGATTCGCCAGGGCGTTCACGCGCGGCCCTCTCCGCCGGCGTGCTGGTGGGCGGTGGCACCGCGGGCACGGTCAGCTTCGAGATTGCGCATGCGGGCGTCGTACCCGTGCCAGAGGCGCAGGAGCTGACCGATCGCGCAGAACATCGTGAGGGCGATCGCGATTTCGGCGCCCTGACCCAATCCTTGGTCGGTGCCGGACGATGCAGCGGCACGGATGCGTTCGGGAGTGGGGAGAATTTTCATCGGCGGTGTCGACCGGTGTACGCAGCGGGGGTGGGCGGTCCACCTCCGCTTGTGAACCCTTTCGCAACCTATGCGTTCGAGTCCGTAGCCGCCAAGTTGGAGCCGTCGTCTTCGTCATTTTCGGCATCGTCGTCGAGTTCCCGCCGGCGGCGCACACTGGGGTGCAGAACCGTGTAGAGGCCCAGCGCCAGGGCCGCGACTCCGAAGGGTGCGATGTTGCCGCCCGAAGTCGAGATTGCCGGATACAAGGCCATGCCCGACAAAAGAGCGGTCCATAGCCAGAGGATGAGCACGCTGCGGCGCTGGCCGTGGCCGAGGTTCATCAAACGGTGGTGGAGGTGTCCCTTGTCGGCCGTCGCAAAGCTCTGGCGTTTGTACGCACGGCGCACGATGGCGAACAACACGTCGAAAATCGGCACACCGAGAATGAGCAATGGGATGAAGAGCGGTGCGAGAAAGAAATACGTCTGGCTGCTGTAGTCCTGGGTGGCGGGGTCGGCGCGACCTCCGACCACACTCGTCGAGATTGCAAGCATCAGCCCCAGCAACAATGCACCGCTGTCCCCCATGAAGATTTTTGCGGGGTTGAAGTTGTGCGGCAGGAAACCCACGCACGCTCCGCACGTGATTGCGGCAATGAGCGGGCCGAT
>JBJTYJ010000210.1:0-3767 GCA_046082705.1 Actinomycetota bacterium
GCCGATCTGTCGACCGACCGGGTGAAGGACTACATTTTCGAATGGGACCGAATGCTGTCGTTCGACGGCAACACGGCCCCGTACCTGCAGTACGCGCACGCCCGCATCTGCAGCATCTTCCGCCGCGCCGGCGTGGCGCGCGATTCCATCGACTCATCGCTTCTGGCCATCGGGGCGAAGGAAGAGCGCACGCTCGCACTCACCCTTCTGCAGTTCGATTCGGCGGTCCGCGACACGATCGACAAGGCGAGCCCGCACCGTCTTTGTACCTATCTCTACGAGGTCGCGACGGCGTTCACCGGTTTCTACGAGAATTGCCCCGTGTTGAAGTCCGACGAACCTGTGCGCTCGAGTCGCCTCGTGCTGTGCGACGCAACCGCTCGGGTGCTGCAAACCGGTCTCGGCCTGCTCGGTATCGATGCCCCGGAGGCGATGTGAGCCGCGCGCCGATCGAGATGCGTCTGTTGCCCGACACGGCGACCGTCGAGTCCGATGGTCACTTGTCGATCGGCGGGTGTCGTCTCGACGACTTGGCGGCCGAATTCGGCACGCCCCTTTTCGTCTACGACGAAGCACACCTTCGCAGCCGCTGCCGCGAGGCCGTTTCCTCGTTCGGTACGGGCAACGTCATTTATGCAACGAAGGCTTTTCTCTGCAAGGCAATGGCGCGACTCGCCCACGAGGAAAGCCTCATGCTCGACGTCGCCACCGGGGGTGAGTTGTACGTCGCGCGCGCCGCCGGAGTTCCCGCTGACCGTTGTGTGATGCATGGCAACAACAAGTCCGAGGACGAACTGCGATACGCGGTCGCCGAGGGCGTTCGCCACATCGTTGTCGACAACTTCGACGAGATCGACCGACTGGAAAACATCCTGACGGGCGCTTCGCGCGTGTGGGTGCAGGTGCGAGTGACTCCGGGTATCCATGCCCACACGCACGAATTCATCTCGACCGGTCAGGACGATTCGAAGTTCGGTTTCAACCTCGCCAACGGTGATGCGATGCGTGCCATCGAGCGTTGTCGTGCCGCGAAGTCGATCGAACTCGTGGGTGTGCACTTCCACATCGGTTCGAACGTCCTCGATGCCGACCTGCTCGGCCGCGCAACCGGCGTGATGGTGGAGTTCTTCTCGACCCTCGGTCTGCCCGAACTCACCGTCGGTGGGGGACTTGGTGTCGCCTACACGGCTGGTGAACATGCACCCACGATGGGACAGTGGGCATCAGTCGTGCGCGCGGCAACCGCCGTGTTGCCTGCCGGTGTCGAAGTGATGGTCGAGCCGGGTCGTTCGATCGTCGCGTCCGCTGCAGTGACCGTTTACCGGGTCGGGTCGATGAAGAACATTCCGAACGTTCGCGACTACGTCGCCGTCGATGGCGGCATGAGCGACAACCTGCGACCCATGCTCTACGGCGCGCAGTACGAAGCTTTCATGCCCGCCCGCCCGACGGCGGTGCGCGGACGCCCGGTGCGTTTGGTCGGCAAGCACTGCGAAAGCGGCGACGTACTGATCGACGACGCACACGTTCCGGCGGAGCTCGCCATTGGCGACCTGCTCGCCGTTCCCGTCACCGGGGCATACGGGTACTCGATGTCGTCGAACTACAACATGATCACGCGACCGGCGGTCGTCTTCGTGGCCGATGGTTCAGCGCGAGTCGTGCGACGCCGCGAGTCGTTCGCCGACTTGACCCTTCTCGACTAAACGGCGAAGCGCTTCAGGTCGTCGAGGTCGACGAACTCGAGGGTGCGCATGTGCGTGGCCGACAGGTCGACACGCGGTGCCTTGCCGTGGTCGAGCGCTTCCTGCCAGCGCATCGCGCAGAGGCACCACTTGTCGCCCGCCTTCAGGCCCGGAAAGTTGTACTGGGGCATCGGGGTCGAGAGATCGTTGCCCATCGACTTCGAGAACTCGAGAAAGTCATCGGTCATGATCGCGCAGACGGTGTGCACTCCATGGTCGTCGCCGCCCGTCTCGCAGCACCCGTTGCGGTACCAACCCGTCATCGGACTGGTGCAACACGTTGTGACCGGTTCACCAAAGACGTTCGGTTGATTCTGCATGGTTCTCTCCGTCTGTAGCCTTGGGCCGTCATGTCGAACGGCCCCCGGTATCGATTCGCTCCGTCACCGACGGGCTTCTTCCATGTTGGTGGCGCGCGCACCGCTTTGTACAACTGGGCGCTGACCCTGCGTGAAGGTGGCACGTTCGTGTTGCGCATCGAAGACACCGACGAGTCGCGCAACCAGCCACAGTGGACGCAGGGCATCATCGACGCCCTGGCGTGGTTGGGAATCAACAACGGCCATCCGCAGTTCGAAGGCCCGTACTTCCAGTCCGACAACGCCGCAGCGCACGTCGAGGCAGCGATGCGTCTGTACGCCGAGGGCAAGGCGTATTTCTGCGATCTCACACCCGACCAGGTGCAAGAGCGGGCAAAGGCATCGGGCAAGCTCGGCTACGACGGCTTTAGTCGCGATCGTGCCCTCGAACCCGGCCCGGGTCGCGTTCTGCGGTTCCGCGTGCCCGAGGGCGAGACGGTCGTCCACGACCTCGTGCGTGGTGAAGTGCGTTTCGACAACGCAACGATCGAGGACTTCGTGCTGTTGCGCGGTAACGGCTCGCCGATGTTCCTTCTTGCCAATGTCGTCGACGACCAGATCATGCGCATCACCCACGTGGTGCGCGCCGAAGAGCACCTGCCGAACACCCCGAAGCAGCAGATGCTGTGGCATGCGCTCGGCGCGGCCGCCCCGACGTGGGCCCACGTTCCGGTGCTCGTCAACGAACAGCGCAAGAAGTTGTCGAAGCGCCGCGACAAGGTCGCCGTCGAGCAGTACCGCGACGAGGGCATCCTCGCCGATGCGATGGTGAACTACCTCATGACCCTCGGCTGGGCACCGCAGGGTGACACTGAAATCGTTCCGTGGCAGCGCATTGTTGAGGAATTCCGTCTCGAAGACGTGAACCATTCGCCAGCCTTCTTCGACATCCAGAAACTGCTCGCATTCAATGGCGAGTACATCAGGGCGATGTCGATCGATGACTTCATCACGGCTTGCTGGCCCGTGCTCGCGGGCCCCTCGGTGCCGTGGCCTGCCACGAAGTACGACACGGCAAAGTTCGCGGCGATGGCCGAGTTGGTGCAAACGCGCGTTCAGGTGCTCGCCGACGTGCCATCGATGGTCGACTTCCTGTTTCTCGACGAACCCGTGATCGACGATGCCGCGTGGACGAAGGCGACAAAAGACGCCTGGGCCCGTGACGTTCTTGTCGAGATGGCGACCGCATGCGAATCCTGCAATGAATGGAACGCCGCAAACCTGAAGGCAGCACTAGAGGCCATCACCGAATCGCGCGAACTGAAACTCGGTAAAACGCAGGCACCCGTCCGCGTCGCCGTCACGGGCCGCTCGGTTGGCCCGCCACTCTTCGAGTCGCTCGAAGTGTTGGGTCGCGATTCCACACTTGGTCGTCTCCGCGCGGCGATCGCCCAACTCTGATCGGTCGATGCGCGTGATCCGCAAGTTCCTGCGGTTCGTCGCACTGACCCTCTGTGTGGCCGGCCTCTACGTTGCACTGACCACGTTCGAAGTGTGGCGCGTCGGGCGCTCGCCGTCGACCGCCACGGTCGATGCAATCGTCGTCATGGGTGCGGCTCAATACGACGGTCGGCCTTCACCGCAACTCGCTGCGCGCCTCGACCACGTCGTCGAACTCTGGAAACTCGGTGTCGCACCACGCGTGATCGTCACGGGTGGTAAC
>JBJTYJ010000211.1:0-3823 GCA_046082705.1 Actinomycetota bacterium
ATACTCGGCCGACAGCCGTGCCAATTCGGCCGATGGTCGTGCTGCGCTCACGGTAGGGGCACGCCGTCGCTCGCCACGACGATGCGGTACACGTCGGTGCGCGACAGTGTCACGCGGACCGCAGATGCAAGGTCGCCCAAACGATCGGCCCGTTGTGTGCCGACCAATGCCACCGCGTCGGCGGGGTGGGCCAGCACAAACGCGATCGCAACGGCTGCTCGCGACGTTCCCTCGCGTGCGGCAAGTTCGTCGAGAACCGACACCAGTTCGGGTCGCATGCCCTCGCCCGTGGCGAGGCGACCACCGGCAAGCGGACTCCACGCGAGTGGAGTGATGCCTTCTTCGATGCACAGGTCGAACGTGCCGTCGCGCATCGGTGCAAGCGCGGTGCACGAGAACTCGGGTTGGGTGGATACGAGCGGTTCCTCCAGATACGTCGACAGCGCGATCGTCTGCGAAGGCGTGTAGTTGGACACGCCGAACATCGAGACCAGTCCGCGGTCGCGCAGCGAAGCGAACGCGACGGCGATCTCTTCGGGGTGCGTGAACATATCGGGGCGATGGATTTGGTACAGGTCGACATGCTCGACGCCCATCCTGCGCAGCGAGGCCTCGCATGCAGAGATGAGGTACGCACCCGACGAGTCGTAGGGAATGCCGGGGATGATGCCGCCTTTGGTGGCCAGCACCATGTGTCACGCAACGACGTGTCAGCGGCGAGCACCCGACCCAGCGCCTCTTCGCATGCACCGAAACCCGTTCCACCCCAATCGAGGCCGTACACATCTGCGTTGTCGATGAGATTCATTCCCAAATCGAGAGCAGTTGCGAGCAGGCGGCCGTTGTCGGCGTCGGACGCACCGGTGAGTCGCCAGCAACCGAAACCGATCGGGCCGATCTCCACTTCGTCCCCGAGCCGACGGGAGGCATCGGACACAAGGTTCTCTTCCATGGACTCAGGTTAGTCGTGTGCGGAAAACGCAACATATGGTGAGACCGTGAACGAGTCGTGTCCGAATCCCGTGCGCCGCGCGGTGATGGTGCAGCAGTGGCGCGACCTCGCCTACATCCACTGGCGCTACGACCCCGCAACGGTGCAGGCGCTCTTGCCACCGGGGCTCGAAGTCGACACCTTCGACGGTTCGGCTTGGGTTGGTCTCATACCTTTTTCTATGCGCGGCATCACGTTGCCCCGCATGCCGGCCGTGCCGTACTTCGGGTCGTTCCCCGAGATCAACGTGCGCACCTACGTCCGCCACAACGGCATCCCCGGAGTGTGGTTCTTCTCTCTCGACGTCAACCGCCTCATCCCCGCAGTCGTGGCCCGCACCACTTATCTGTTGCCGTACTGCTGGGGGCGGGCCGCGAACCGCATCGAGGGCAGCGTCTTGCGGTCGAACGTCGAGCGTCGCTGGCCCTCGCGCGCCCACTCATCCACCACGGTCGAGATCGGCCAAGCGATTCCGCAGTCCGACGAACTTTCGGTGTTTCTCTCGGCGCGCTGGGGTCTCTACTCGCGCGGTCTCTTCGGCGGCCTCATGTATGCACCCGTCGATCACGAACCCTGGCCCCTGCACGAAGCACAACTGAAGGCCATTGACCAGAACGTTGTCGAGGCGGCGGGGTTGCCCACGCCATCGGGTGACCCGCACGTGATGTTCTCACCAGGCGTATCGGTGCGCATTGGTCGTCCGCGCCGTGTCAGGCGTCGCGCCTAGTCTCGACGTCATGGAGAAACTGCGCTTCGGTGTCATCGGCACCGGGATGATGGGTTGCGAACACCTGCGCAACCTTCTTCCCATGGACGACGTCATCGTCGCCGCGGTTTCCGACCCCAACGAAGAACCACTCAACTGGGCACAGCTCACGATGGGCGAGAAGTGGAACGGGGTCAGCGCCTTCCGCGACCATCGCGACCTGCTCGCAGCCGGTCTCGTCGACGCGGTCGTGATCGCCTCCCCGAACCACACGCACAAAGCGATCCTCGACGGTGTTCTTGCAACCAACGTTCCCGTCCTCGTCGAGAAACCGATGTGCAACACCGTCGACGACTGTCGCAGCATTGTCACGGCATCGAAAAACAGAAACGCCATCACGTGGGTGGGTCTCGAATACCGCTACATGCCGCCCATTGCCAGGTTCCTCGACAGCATCCGTGCCGGCGACATCGGCACGCTGAAAATGCTCGCCATCCGCGAGCACCGGTTCCCGTTCCTCGTCAAGGTCGACAACTGGAACCGCTTCTCACGCAACACGGGCGGCACTCTCGTCGAGAAGTGCTGCCATTTCTTCGACCTCATGAACCTCACCGTTGGTGCGCGGCCCGCCCGTGTCTATGCAAGCGGTGGTCAGGACGTGAACCATCTCGACGAGGTCTACGACGGCGAACGGTCCGACATCCTCGACAATGCATACGTGATCGTCGACTACGAAAATGGCGTGCGCGCCATGCTGGATCTCAGCATGTTCGCCGAAGGCGGCCGCAACGAACAGGAAATCGTCGCCGTCGGCGACAGAGGCAAACTCGAGGCAGCAGTACCCGGCGACGGAAATCTGTATCTGGGTCGTCGTGCCGATCGCTCGGTGACACCCCTCGCAGTTACCAACGAAGAAGTCGGCCATGTCGGCTTCCATCACGGCGCCAGCTATGTGGAACTGCGCAGGTTCTGCGACGCCATTCGGGGCACCGGTCCCGTCGAAGTCGATACCACCGCAGGCCTGTGGTCGGTCGTTGTCGGCGCCGCCGCCCACAAGTCGATCGACGAAGGTCGCCCCGTCGACATCGCCGAATATGGCCTCTCGCAACCGACCTAGTGTTGCCGGCATGCTGCACCCCTTCGACGACTTTCCGGTTCACCAAAGCTCCGCGCCGGTCATGCACGTCTTCAGCGACGCGCCCGGTGTCTACGACCGGTACTTCTACAACGGTCATGACGCCAAGGGTGAAATCTTCTTCGCAGTTGCTTTCGGTGTGTATCCGAACAAGCAGGTGATGGACGCAGCATTCTGCGTGTCGGTCAACGGAACGCAACACAGCGTGCGTGCATCGCGACACTGTGACCGCGATCGCACGAATCTCGAAGTCGGCGCAATTCGTATCGAGGTCGTGCGACCCATGCTCGAACACCGCATCATCGTCGACAACCGCTTCGGTGTATGTGCCGACATCACATGGCGTGCAACGTCGGCTCTTCTCGAGGAACCGTTGTTCAAGCACCTCGAGAACGGCCGGCCACAAATGGACTACACGCGCATGACGCAGTTCGGCGAATGGTCGGGTTGGGTGGAAGTCGACGGCAAGCGCACCACCCTCGCCGACATCGGCGGTATCACCGGCTGCCGCGACCGCTCATGGGGCGTACGGAACTCGGCCCGCAGCGCGAATGGTCCGAAGAAGGCACCGCAGTTCTTCTGGCTGTGGGCTCCCACCACCTTCGACGATCAGTACACCCACGCGGCCATCAACGACTACGCAAACGGCAGGTCGTGGCACCGCAGCGGAGCCGTCACCGCGCGCGTCGCGCATTCATCAACGTCAACCGAATCAGTTCTCGACGAAACCAAGGTCGACCGTTGCACCGCGGTGCGCATCGAACCGAAATGGGCAACGGGCACCCGGTGGCTCGAATCGGCAACCGTCACCCTCGAACGCTGGCGTGCTGAACCCATAGGTGTCACCTATACACCGCTTCTTCGGTTCTTCATGCGCAGCATCGGCTACACGCATCCCGAGTGGGGCCACGGTGAATGGAAGGGTGAGTTTGCAGAACAGCGTGACGAGTTCGTCATTGCCGATGCCAACCCCGCCGACCCATCGATGTTG
>JBJTYJ010000212.1:0-11192 GCA_046082705.1 Actinomycetota bacterium
TCGTTTCGCTCACGTCGTCACGCTACAGACCCACCGAAAGCCATGACGGCGGCACCGGCGACAGCCGCCAACAAGAGACAAGAGACAACCCCTTTGCGGAGTCCTACTGTCCAGATGATCGCCGCGGCCAGCACAACGGCCTGCCACGCGTGATCCAGCGCGAGAGTCAGTGGAATCGCCGCACCGAGAATTGCACCGATCGCAGCAGGACCGGCTCCGCGTAGGAAACCACGCACGGTGTCGTTCGTCCGCAGTGCGTCGAAATGTCGTGCACCCGCAAGCACGATGATGAACGATGGACCAAAGGCGATGGCCGCGGCCAGCATGGCACCGCCCATGCCAGCGGCTGCGTAACCCACGACCGCAACCGTCAGTACGACTGGCCCGGGCGTCACCTGTCCCAGCGCGACGGCGTTCAGGAACTGGGATTCCGTCATCCAGTGATGGGCGGACACTGCATCGTTCTGCATGAGCGGAATGATCACGAATCCGCCACCGTACGACAGCGCACCGACTTTGAATGCAGTCCATGCAAGAGCCATCAAGCCGCCGGTCGTTGCGACACTGATCGTTCCAAGAAGGAACGGCGACGCCGAAGTATGACCCGTTCGCGTTGCGGCGATCTCCACAAAACCGCACATCAACAACACCAACACCACGTACGGCCCTGTCACTGCAGCTGCCAGCACGCCGAATAGCACGTAGATGATCCAACGTAGATGTGTCGATGCAGTCGACCGGCTCGGTCGCGCCAAGTTGACACCCGCACTCACCGCTACGGCGGGCACCGCTGCGGCAGCACCTGCACCAAGGGCAAGCACCAGTTCGGGGGGAGATTCAGCCATAAACAAGGCGGCCAGGGCCACGATCGCAATCAACCCCGGAATGATGAATGCCAAACCTCCGACGACGGCTCCCACAAGACCGCCGACTCGGTACGCGGAATGGATCGCGAGTTGTGTTGATGCAGGCCCGGGGAGCAAGTTGCACGCGGCGATCGAATCCTCGAAGTCACGTTCCGAAATCCAGTCATTGTTTTCGACGCACAGCCGACGAAGCAGCGCGATATGTGCGGGTGGACCACCGAAACCGGTGATGCCGACGCGCCCCCACTCGAGCAGAATTCTGCTGAAACCAACGCGCCACTGCTCCATCCCCACACGGACCACAGTACGACTACGAGTTGACGCCGCAACCAACAACGGATGACGGAGAGACGGCTTGAAAGACAGAATCCCAGGGAGCGGCACCGATATAACCTCGCCATCATGGGCCTGAACGACTTTTTGCAGCGCTACACCGACGATGTCTACATGGCGCGCAACCCTGAAGCTGCACGTAGTTACATTGCCGACCCGTGTCTCCGCCATGAACACGGCCATCTCGTCACGATGTCAATCGAGGAAAACGTCACCCGCGTGCGCAATTTTCTGGCACGGGCCACAACTATGCAGTTCGACAACGTGGTTCTCGTTGAAGACGGAACACACGTTGCCAGCGCGTACAACATCACCTTCGGCAATGGCGATGCGGTGCAGACGGTCAGCGGTGTCGAGATCTTTCGTGTTGTGAACGGCAAGATCACCGAAACGTGGAACTCGTCGATCCAGCCCGGTGCCTGGGGCTGACGACATGGCCTGCGACATCGCCATCATCAACGGAACGGTTCTGCCGATGGGCGGCCAAGCCGACATCGCGTCGGGTGTCGTCACGATCACCGGCAACACCATCACTTCTGTCGGCGGGTCGGCAACCGACGTGTCCGGGGCGAAGAAGGTCATCGATGCTCGCGGCGCGGTCGTCATGCCGGGCTTCGCGAACAGCCACACCCATGTTGCATCGAATCTCCTGCTGCGCGGACTTCTCGAGGACGTTCTCCTCTTCGAATGGCTGCAGACCATGTGGAACCTGAAGCGCAACTTCGACCACGAGACCCTCTACTGGGCAAGTTTGTGCGGCGACTTGGAAATGCTGAAGGCGGGCATCACCTCTTTCAACGAACACTTCGATGCCTACGACGTCGAGCCGCAGATGGAAGCCCTGCAAGAGATCCCGTTACGGGCGACCCTCGGCTACGGCTTCGCCGACCGCGGGCTGTACGCACCCCGCACCGACTATTCGCAGCGCACGATGGCACGCGTTGCCGACATCGTCGCCGAGCACCACGACACCCGTAACGGCCTGCTCCACATTGCGCTCTCACCGCATGCGGTGTACTCGTGCGGCGCCGAGATGTGGCACGAGGTGCGCCGCCTGGCCGATTCACTCGGAGTGTCGATCCACACCCACTTGTCCGAAGGCAGGCAGGAGGTCGCCTACACAACCGAGACCTACGGAATGCGTCCGGTGCAATGGCTCGACAGCCTGGGGTTCCTCGGACCCGACGTCACCGCGGCCCACTGTTCCAGTCTCGATGAAATTGACATCGCGATACTCGCCCGCACCGGTACGAAGGTTGCCCACTGCCCCATCAGCAATGCAAAGTTAGGTTCGGGCACGATGCCCCTGCGTGCGGTCATGGCGGCAGGCATCACGGTTGGCCTGGCCACCGACGGTCCCGCAAGCCACAACTCAAGCGACCTCTTCGAAGAGATGAAGTTCGCCGGGCTCATTCACAAAACGGCGACTGCCGACGTCGAATTCCTGAAAATCGGCGAGATCCTCGAAATGAGCACCGCGCAGGGTGCACTCGCAATGCATCGACCCGATACCGGTCGCCTCGTTGCCGGCGCCAAGGCCGACGTCATCATCGTGAACCTTGACACGGCGCACGCACAACCGGTGTATGACCCGCGTGCCGCGCTGGTCTACTCGTCACGTGCCGACGACGTCACGCACAGCATCGTCAACGGCAAAATTCTGATGGAGAACCGCGAAGTGGCGGGTGTCGATGAAGAACGCATTCGACACAAGTTCCACGAGGCGGCACACGCGCTGAAAGAGCGCAGCATCGGCTGATTCACTCGACGCGAGGAATTCGGGCAACCAGACCTTCGCGCACGGACGGCCATTCCTCGGCGATCACCGAGTACATGACCGTGTCGCGCACCGTCCCGTCGGCGCGGCGTTGGTAACGC
This sequence comes from Actinomycetota bacterium, assembly GCA_046082705.1. Lineage (GTDB taxonomy): Bacteria > Actinomycetota > Acidimicrobiia > Acidimicrobiales > Ilumatobacteraceae > F1-20-MAGs119. Next base: position 3,078 of record JBJTYJ010000212.1, read on the forward strand.
CGTAGAACTCCCTCAAAGCGGGCACCCAATCGCTCGATCGCATTACGGCTTCTTGCATTGCGGATGTCGGTCTTCAGTTGCACACGACCCATGCCCAACTCACCAAAGGCATACGACATCAACAAGTACTTGCACGTTGAGTTGAGGTCGGTGCCCCACTCCGACGGTGCATACATCGTGCTCCCGATCTCGATCCGTGCATCGTTCACCGAAACATCGAGAAATGAGGTCGTGCCAACGATTGCACCATTGCGTTCGACCACCCACATGTGCCGACCCGACCCTGTGGACTCTTTGATCACCGAAGCCAACACCTGTGGGGTGGCCGGACGACTGACGACATGACGCCAACACCCGTCATGGTCGAGCACCGAAAAAAGGTCGGTCGCATCTGATTCCACCGCGGCGCGAATCGTCACCGCCCCGTGCTGCAACGCAACCGCATCGATTGGCGCCCACCGTGCATCACGCCACGGCGTGTCGTTTGGTCGCGGATCCTCGAGCACCACCTCAGGCTACGCGCGGACGTAGTGTCGTCTTCGATGGCACATGAACCTGATCCGTGGGAACCACCGCTCGCAGGCAACGAGGTGCAACACCTCCTCGCGTCACTTGATCGTTTGCGCGCCACGTTTCATTGGAAATCGCGTGGGCTCGACGCACAAGGTCTTGCATTTTGCTTCGCATCCTCGTCGCTCGCGCGAGACCGTTCGTCGCGCATTGACCACCGGTGGCCTCGACCAGCCGAGCACGTTCGGCTGGAACGGAGAGATGGCGAGCCTGCGCCGACTGTTGTTCGACCTCGTCGAGGAATACGGTCGACATACTGGCCACGCCGACCTGCTGCGCGAAGCAATCGACGGCACTTCTGGCGAAGACCCTCCGTCGGGCATGCCCTGGCCGCCGCTGTGATCAGGTTGGTGGCAAGTCTGCGACATCAGCGATATCGCGCGGCCGACCTGTCGCAAGTTTGTTCGTTCGAAGATCTTCAAGAGAGAGAACCGGAACGCGCCGACCCGCAACCTCAATCATCACTCGATTCGCATATGCGGCATCGAAGCTGAGGCCATCGGCAAATGTGAGAATGTCAATCCTCTGAGGCTCAGAACCGAGTTGCACGACCTGTTCGCCCGTCTCGAAGTCTTCCTTGACGAGCCCAAGACCCCCGAAGCCGAATTCCTCAAGGGCGCGAATGATCCGCTGCGCGTTGGCAGATTCAGGCCACACCCATACATCGAGGTCTTTGGTGTACCGAGGATGACCATGCGCTGCAAGCGCATAGCCCCCAACAAGTAGATACCTAACCCCGTTCGAGTCGAGTAATTCTAAGAATTCTCTGAAGTCTCGGCTCAGATCCACGTGTCCATCCGTGATGTTCGCGCCGAAGTTCCTCTACGGCGTCTATGCGTTCTTCGACTGGCCGTGTCAGCCAGTAGCGCCAGGGCTCGTCGAACTCGCCCTTCTTCTTTCTGACGACGACCCGATCCACAGGTCAAAGTCTATCGCTGCTATCCGGCATCGAATTCAGAGTGTGTAGCGGTAGATGTTTGTTTCTCGTGCCACGAAGCCGATGCGTTGGTACAGGCGGTTTGCCGCCTCGCGTGACGGTCGCGAAGTCAGGTCGACGGTGATGGCCCCGTGCTGCTTTGCAAAGTCGAGCGCGGCGCGGTTCAGTGCTTCACCAACGCCGTGACCGCGGGCCGAATCGTCAACGACGACATCTTCGATCCATGCACGCACGCCCGTCGGAATACGGAACATCGCAAGCGTCAAAGAGCCGACAATGCGTCCGTCGACGCGGGCGATGAACATCGTGCTGGCCCCGGAACCGACGAGGTCCGCAAGTTCGGCCTTGGTGGGCGGCGGATTCGACTTCGAGAGTTGCGGAATGAGTGCGGCCATCGCGGCCACGAGTTCGTCGGTTGCCTCGCGGGCGATTTCGATCTGAGCGCTCATGGCCCCATTCTTGCCCCTCCGTCCGTGATGTCGTGGGACATGACATAGAGTCGCGACATGATCTTCTCCAGCCTTCGCGTCACGGCCGCTGAGTTCTCGTCGACAACCGGATGGGACGCCAAGCCCGAAGGTATGTGCCGCGGAGAGCTGTGCGTTCCCGCACCCGGCGCCCTCACCGACGGCACGGTCGACGTCAAGGTCGCAGCCAGCGGACTCGGCATGCCCATCGTCCACGACACTATGCACGGTGTGTGGTCACTTGGCCCCGCAACGGCTACGGGCCGAACCTTGTCGAGCGCGATCGCTCGATTTCCTTCATCACTCATCGATGCGATGGGACGCGGATTCGACTTCGCATCGCTGCGCGGGCGCAGGGTGATCATGATCGCCTGGGCCAGTTGGTGAGGCTGCAGAACGGCCCTGCCCGGGTGGCAGGCACTCCACACTGAAATCGAACCGCTTGGCGGCACCGTCGTCACGGTTGCCCTCGACATCAACCCCGCGCACGCCAAGCCATGGATCGATGCGGCGTCTCCGACGCATCCATCGTTGATTGACACCACGCACTGCACCAATGAACTTTTTGGTTTCATCAACGTCCCGATGGCGGTGTGGATCGACGAGAACGGTGTCATCGTGCGACCCGCCGAACAAGCTTCGATCGAACGCAGCCCTGCGCGCGACATGCAAATTCCCGAGGGAATCCCCGACCGTCTGAAGCGCATGATGACCGAGGTCAAGGCAATTCCCTACGACTCCACTGCTTACCTTGCGGCAATGCTCGACTGGGTACGCAATGGTTCGGCAAGTCCGTACGCAATGACTCCGGACGAAGTCGTCGAGTCGTCGCGCCCAATGTCGAATGACCGCGCCCTTGCATCGGCATGTTTCGCGCTGGGCGAATACCTGCATCGCACGGTTGGTCACGACGCAGCAGTTCCTTACTGGCGCCGCGCCCACGCACTCGACCCCGACAACTGGACGTACAAACGACAAGCGTGGACTCTGGTGACCACGCCCGAAGGTGCGACGGAAAACGACCTGATGCAGGGCCCGAACGACGCGTACGAAGGCAACTGGCTCGACGACGTTCTGGCTGCGGGCGGGGGTAGCAATTATTACGTGCGAGCGAATTTGGAGCGTCCGAAATAGCCGAAATGGGTGGATAGCGTTACAGCGTCATGGGCGGCACAGACCACATCCGTTGGATTTCCGAACCCAACCTCGTGAAGCCCACCGTCATCGCTGCATTCACCGGCTGGAACGATGCAGCCGATGCAGCCTCGTCGGCTCTGCAGAATCTCGTCCAGGGTTGGAGCGCAACAGCGCTCGCGGAAATTGACCCGGAACTCTTCACCGATTTTGCGACGATTCGTCCTCACGTGAAGTTGAGCGATGGTCGCGTGCGCCGCATCGTGTGGCCGACAATCGGACTCTGGCACGCGCGATCTGCGGGCACCGACGTCATTCTCGTTCTCGGCCCCGAACCCAGCCTTCGTTGGCGGCTGTTCACCGATCAGTTGTTGGGTGTCTTCGAGAAGTACGACGCGAAAATGTTCCTCACACTCGGTGCACTTCTGGCCGACGTGCCGCACTCGCGGCCGGTGCAGCTCATCGGTACCGCCACCGACGAATCGCTGGTCAATCGCTACAGCCTGCAGCGCTCACGCTATGAAGGCCCGACGGGCATCGTCGGCGTGCTGCACGACGTCTGCGGCAAGGTATCCGTTCCCTCGGCTTCGCTATGGGCCGCTGTCCCCGCATACGCCGGTCAAATCAGTTCACCTAAAGCGGCGGTCGCGCTCATGCAACGCGCCTGCGACATCATCGGCACACCTGCGCCGGTCGGCCACATGATGGACTCCGTCGCCGCATACGAGTCGCAACTCGACTCGATGATCGAAGACGACGACGACCTGCAGTCCTACGTTGGTCGACTCGAAACGATGTCGGACTCGGGCATGTCGATCGACGACGACGATGACTTCGACCTCGAACACGATGACAGCCAGTTGCAGTTCGACTTCGCAACGGACTTGGGTGACGATGAGGTCGACCTCACCGACGCAGACGTCGGCGACACCGATGCACTGATGGAGGAAGTCGAACAGTTCCTCCGCGACCAAGACGGCCGTTAGGCCGTTTCACCACTGCGCCAGATCGGGGCGCGCGGAGAGTCAAAAGTGGCGGTGTGCGAACCTCCGTCGAGAACGTTGAACGCCATCGGCCCCCACCACTGCGCACCGGCCGTGGGGTGCGGCAACTGATCCCGCGAGAACCAACCGACACCCGATGTCTCCAGTGGATGCCCGCGCAACTCACCTCCGGTTGCACGACAGTGGAACAACAGCATGTACATGCCGAAACGCGAGAACCCCATGCGCATACCGTCGACGACACCGAGCAGCTGGACCGCCTCGCATTCAATGCCGGTTTCCTCGTGCACTTCCTTCAGCGCGACCTCTGCAGGCGAATACCCCACGTCCGCCCAGCCCGTGGGGTAGAGCCAAATCCCACTGTCTTTGCGCTGAACGAGGAGGATCTCATTCGCCTCGTTACCCACGATCGCACCGATTGCGACCTTCGGAGTGACGTACCCCGGCACGCCCTCGCCGATGCTTTCCATCCACTCCTGAACGAAATGGTCCTGCTCGCGGCGCACGTCGAGCGCGTCGTCGGCCGCGGCTTTGATATCGGCGGCAACGTGAAGCACCTCTTCGTAGCGTTCACGCTCGTACAGGTTCTGGGTGAAACCCATCCCGGTACGGGCAATTGCAGCCAGTGCCTCGCTCCAGCGCAGCAAATCGCGCGTGAAGTCCTGCGGTCCGAGTTCGCTCACAACCCGAGATTAGTTCGGTGCACCACCGCACCCGTACCGCGTCACTTTGAAACGGCGAAGAGCAGTGCCTTTTCGACCTCGGCTCGATGGGCGGGGTCGGTGAGTTTTCCACCGGACGCCGACCGCACGTAGAAGGTATCGACGACCTCATTGGTCAATGTCTGCACGCGCGCGTGGCGGATGTCGAGCCCCATGTCGGCAATGGTCTTTGCAATGTTGTGCAAGAGGCCGATCTTGTCGGGTGCACGAACTTCGAGCAACGTGCTGTTCGACGATGCGGTGTCGTCGAAGCGCACCGTGGGTGGGGCGGGCGGGATCGCAGTTTTCGCGCGGGTCGGGCCGTAATCACGGGCACGTTCGACGAGTCGTGCCTCGAGAGCCAGTTCGTTGCGCAGGGCACGCTCGACACTTTCGATGACACGACCCCACTCGATCGAATGTGTTGTGGGTGGTTGCACACGAAACTCGGATGCAGCCATGCCCATCTCGTCGGAGTGTGCTTCGGCACCGAGAACGTCGAGGCCGTGCAGCGCCATGACGCCGGCCACCTTGCTGAAGGTTCCGGGACGGTCGGGGCTGACGACGATGATCGAGTTCTCGGTGGTGCAGGCCGCAAACCGACCTTCGGCCATCATCTCCAGTACTTCGGCATCGGGGAATAACTTCCAGGTCACGTCGTGCACGTCGCCACCGCCGAGAACGTGGTGCACACGCTCGGTCAATTCAGCGACAAGGTTCGCTTTCCAATCGCTCCATGCCGACACACCCGTCGCTTTCGAATCGCTTTCGGTGAGCGCACGCAACAACTCGAGCGTCAACGAAGACTTCAAAACGTTGGCAACAGTGGTGATGGTCGCATCATCGGAAAGATCACGGCGTGTTGCAGTGTCCGCCAAGAGCAAGTGATGTTCGATCAGCGCCTCGACGGTCGAAACATCGTCGGCAGAAAGTCCCATTCGGGGGCCGATCGTCGCGAACATCTTCACTCCGACCTCGGTGTGGTCACCGGGGTAACCCTTGCCGATGTCGTGGAACCACGCGCCGAACATCAAGAGATCGGGGCGCGACACCGTGTCAGCGAGGCCGGCAGCGTTGGCAACCGTCTGCCAGAGATGACGATCGACGGTGTAGCGGTGATAGGCGTTGCGCTGTGGCTTGCTGCGGTTTGGGGCCCATTCGGGCAGAACTTTCGTGATGAGATCGCGCTGGTCGAGTGACTCGAGCACGGGAATCGCCCGTTCGCCCTCCAACATCAGCGCCACAAAATCATCGCTCGCGCCCGCCGGCCACGGGTCGGGCCACACCGGCGTCTCTTCCCCGAGGCGGTTCAGTGACTCACGGTCGATGCGTGCCTTCAGGCGCGCAGCAGCCGTCGCAACCCTCAAGACCAGCGTCGGGTCGCTTGCGGGGTTCGCCGTTTCGTCAAGGTGCACCTCGCCGCGGACAAGTTCGACACCGGGTGCAAGCCGACGCGATGGCTCGGTCGCATTTGCGGGTGGGTCGAGACGTGCCCACGCCTCGTCGGCGATCCAGGCCACGCTGCGACCGGCAGCCGCAATTTCGGCCATCAGTTTGTCGGCATCACCAAAACCGATCAGTCGCGCAACTGCATCCTGGTCCTCGAGACGCAGAACGTCGCCGGTGCGCCGGGTCGAGATGTGCAGTGCGACTCGCGCGGTCAGAAGTACTTCGTTTGCTCGCTTCAGTTCCTGTCGATCGGCGCCGCTGAGAACGAGACCAGCGTCGAGCGCCCACCACAGTGCGTGGATGTCACGCAGACCACCCAAACCTTCCTTCAGGTTGGGTTCGAGGAGGAACGCCACCTCGCCCGCGCTCGCGTGGCGTTCGATGACTCTCTTGTGCACGTCGCGCAACGAGTCACGACCGCGTTTGCACCAGCGATCGCGTGCTTGGTCGATGACTTCCGTAGCGAGGTCGAGATCTCCGGCCACCGGACGCGACGTCACGAGTGCCGTCGCGGTATCGAGGTCACTGTCGCCGAGATTCTTCGTTTCCTTCGGTGTGCGCACTGAGTGGCCAACCTTGAACTTCAGATCCCACAGCGGATACCAGAGAGCGCTTGCCAGTTCGTCGATTTTCTTCACGTTGCGATGCAAAAGCAGCACGTCGAGGTCGCTGAACGGCGCCATCTCGCTACGGCCGTAACCGCCCACGGCTACCAAGGCGACGTCACCTTTGATTCCCGTCTTTGTCCGCGCCTCATCGAACAGCGACACCAGTAGTTCGTCGGTGAGTCCGGACAATGCGGTGCAGAATTCGGTTCCCGATGAGGCCGACGTGACACCCCAACTGGCAATCAGAACGCTGCGTCGCGCGGGGAAAGTGGTGGGGTCCGTCATTGCGGGTCAAGTTTTCCCTCGGCGCGCCGGCGCTGCAACACCGTGCTCGCCTTCGCCGCCCCCCACACGATTCCCGGTTCGGTGAGCGACTCGTCGATGTCGTTCCAGTGTGCCGGGCCGATGCCGTAGACGTCTTCGGGGTTGATCTTCTGGTCGTACTCGTCGCGAAGTTTCATGGGGACACCCGCTTCCCGCAGAACCTCGGTGGGAAATCGCACGGCCTCGCGCAACGTCTGCAAAGGGTTCACCCGCTGCCCATCAACGTCGACCTCGAGCGTCGCCTTCAATCTCGCCAATACCCACTCGCCCCCTGCGCGAGCCGCATCTTCTACCGCAATACGAAAGTCCGGCGTAACGGATTGTCCGTGGGCCTCATAAGTTTCGACCGCAATTCGCACGAGCCATGACTCGACGACATGACCAATCGCAATAATCAGTTCACTCGTCGCGGATTCGTACGTCGTTGCCATGCGCGCGGGTCTCGACTCAGGCGTCGAGCATGACCTTGATGGCGGCATGGCCTGCCGTGCCCGAACCGCCGCGTAACCGGGACCATAGGTTCGACGGGGCGATGAGCGCTCGATAGGCGACCCAGTACTTGCGGCGAATGGCTTTGTTCACGCGGTCCGCCGTCGCTGCGTCCACGTATTCGGCCGTACCGTGAAACTCTGTCGCGCCGGGCGCCACGTTCCCACGCATCGAACATGCGCGCAGACTCACCTTCGGGTTGTTGAGAACACGCTTCACCTTGAACGCATCGGGGTCGGTCGTGAATGCATAGCCGCCTTCGAAGGGAACCACCCACACCGGCAACGAGACCGGCTCACCGTTCCTCTTGAACGACGTGAACGAGACGTAACGGGCACGACCGAGTTCCTGGCTCATGTCGGCAGGCTAACCGCGACGACAGAAACCGAGCGTCAGTTCGACAAACCGCTCGGGCGCCTCCCACGGTACGAA
>JBJTYJ010000213.1:0-10831 GCA_046082705.1 Actinomycetota bacterium
TTCGTCACGGTCACGTCGGTCGACGTCGACGCCGAACTGAACCGCGGGATCGTTTTCTTCGACTCGTTGGCGGGCGAGGCGGGTGACGAGGCGATCGTTGAAGTTCTCGAGGGGCACCGTCGCCGGATCCAGTCGTCTATCGGCAAGCAGGTTCGCGCCAAGAAGACTCCGGTCCTTGAATTCCGGCCCGACGAGGTCATCCGAGCCGCCGAACGCATCGACCAGGTTCTGCGTGCCGACCGCGAACGTCGCGATCGCATGTCCCGCGACGACAACTAATGGCGAAGAGAAGGCCCCCGGTCGTGCACGGGACGGTGGTCATCGACAAGCCGGCGGGAATGACCAGCCACGACGTGGTGGGCAAGTTGCGCAAGGCCTTGGGGGAGCGACGAATTGGCCATGCCGGAACGCTCGACCCAGACGCGACCGGTGTTCTCGTGCTTGGCGTCGGTCGTGCGACGCGCCTGATGCAGTGGGTGACCGGTGCCGACAAGGACTATTCGTGTGAAGTCGTACTCGGCGCGCGAACTTCGACCCTCGACGACTCGGGTGAGGTTCTCGAGATATTCGACATGTCGTCCGTGTCGATCGAAGACGGTCGGCGCGTGATTCGTGACCACTTGTTGGGTGACATCGAACAGGTGCCGCCGATGGTGTCGGCACTGAAGGTCGACGGCAAGAGGCTGCACGAATATGCGCGCGAGGGCGTGGAGATCGAACGCAAGGCACGACCCGTGCGTATCGATCGCTACGACATCGAACCGACGGGTGAAGCAGGGGTATGGAAGATGCACGTGACGTGTTCATCGGGAACCTACGTGCGAAGCCTCGGCGACGACCTGGGTCGGCTGCTCGGCGGCGGGGCCCACATCCGCGATCTGCGGCGGCATCGCGTGGGGCGATTCACCGAGGCAATGTGCAGCGCGCTCGATTCGCCGGTTCTCCGTGACGAGGAGGAAATGGTCGCGCATCTCGCTCGTGTCGACGTCGACGATGCCACGGCAGCACGGATCGCAAACGGTGCGATGCTTGCGTTAGGCCTCGGCTTCGTCGGCGAGGGACCCTGGCGTGTGCACGGCCCGGGTGGCGAATTGCTCGCGGTTTACGAACCGAGTGCCAGGGTGGCCGACGACGGAGTGGTCTTGGTGAAGCCATCTGTCGTCTTGGCCGCCGGAGGATAGCGTTTCGGCGATGCTCGTCGTGCGCGACCCTTCGAAATCACCGTGGCCCGGACGTCGTGCCGTTGTCACGATCGGCGCCTACGACGGAGTGCACCGCGGTCATCAGGCGGTGATTGCGGCCGTGCGTGCGAAGGCGGCCGCCGATGGGGCGTTGAGCGTGGTCGTCACGTTCGACCGGCACCCCGCATCAGTCGTGAGGCCCGAGTCCGCACCGCTGCTTCTGACCGACCTCGACCAGAAGCTTGAACTGTTGGAAGCAACCGGTGTCGATGCGGTCGTGGTCGTTCCCTTTGACTCGGTGCAGGCTGCGGAGGAACCGCACGAGTTCGTGAAGCGAGTGCTGGTCGACTGTTTGGCGGTCAGCCACGTCGCGGTGGGTGAAGATTTCCATTTCGGTCGCAACCGCGCGGGCGATGTCGCCATGCTGCGCGAACAGGGTGTGCGGAACGACTTCACCGTTGGCCCGCTCGAGCTTTTGCAGCGCGATGACGGCGTCGATGAGCCCGTCAGTTCGACCGCGATCCGTCGTGCGCTGAAGGGTGGCGACGTTGCGATTGCATCGCACATGCTCGGCCGTTGGTTCGAGGCGCGTGGGCCGGTCGTCGACGGCGATCACCGGGGCCGCACGATCGGCTTCGCCACTGCGAACGTGCAGGTGCCGGGTTTCATCTGCCTGCCCGCCGATGGCGTGTATGCGGGCGTGTACGCCAGACCCGATGGTTCGCGATGGGCCTGCGCCATCAACCTCGGTCGTCGACCAACGTTCTACGAGCACAGCGATTCATCTTTGCTCGAGGCGCATCTCATCGATGCGTCGGTGAACCTGTACGGCGAGGCCGCACGGGTTCAGTTCACACATTTCCTGCGCTCGGAGCGCAAGTTCAACGGGCCCGACGCGCTGATCGCACAGGTCAAGCTCGACATCGATCACGCGCGCGAGTTGGTCAGTTCCTTGCCGCCCGACGTGCGACCGTAAAGCGTCGTTCGCTGCTCAAGCGTGCGACCAAGCGGTGACACAACCGCGCCGAACGAGTCTTCGCTCATCTTCTGACCGTGGGCCGCGCCTGCCGCACGGGAGATGTTTTCATCCATCAGCGTGCCGCCGAGGTCGTTACAGCCCGCCTGCAGCAACTGACGTGCGCCATCGACGCCAATCTTCACCCACGAAACCTGGACGTTGTCGATCAGGCCGTGGTAGGCGATGCGTGCGATCGCGTGCATGAGAACGGTCTCGCGGAACGTTGGCCCTCGTCGCGCCTGACGCTGCAGGTAGATCGGCGAAGCCATGTGCACGAAGGGCAAGCCGACGAACTCGGTGAACCCGCCCGTCTCGCGCTGAAGGTCGCGAGTAACGACGATGTGTCGGGCCCACGAGTCGATGCCTTCGATGCTGCCGAACATGATGGTGATGTTCGAACGAAGACCGACCGAGTGTGCAACACGATGACACTCGAGCCACTCTTCGGTGTTGATCTTGTCGGGACAGAGAATTGCTCGCACCTTGTTGTCGAGAATCTCCGCGGCGGTGCCCGGGAGCGATGCGAGGCCGGCATCCTTCAGGCGGGTGAGATACGAATGCAACGACTCGTCGAGACGACGCGCACCTTCGGTGACCTCGAGGGCTGTGAAGCCGTGCACGTGGATCTCGGGAACGGCATCCTTCACGGCCTGCGCGACGTCGATGTAGTAGTTGCCGTCGAAGTCGGGGTGGATTCCGCCCTGCAGGGTCACTTCGGTGGCGCCCATTGCTGCGGCCTCGGCGGCGCGATGGGCGATGTCGTCGAGAGTCAGCAGGTACGGGGTGCCGCGTAGGTTCAACGACAACTTGCCCTTGGCGAAGCCACAGAAGCGGCACTTGAAGGTGCACACGTTCGTGTAGTTGATGTTGCGGTTGTGCACCCAAGTGACCACGTCACCAACGGTTTCGCGACGCAGGTGATCGGCGAACTCGGCGATGGCGTTGACTTCGCGACCACGTGCGCGAAACATCCGCACGATCTGCGATTCGTCGGGCAGTTCGCCACGACCCACGCCGTCGAAGATCTCGGCGAGGTCGAGCGGAGTCTTCGAGGTGCCGGGAAGAAGCGTCGGTGCGGGGTTGGTTGCACCCGAGTACCACTGTGTCGACTTGTGTCCGACGAGCACCACCTCGGCGCCGTCCTTCACCACGTCCGCAGCGCTGACTTTCTCGGGCCAAACCGAACCCGGGTCGTCGCGGCCCAGCATTTCGGCGTCGCAGCGGTCTTGCACCGCGAAACGAATCGAGGGCGCAAGCCATTCGTCAGGGCGCGCGACGTACTCGGGGTAAATCGTGAGGCGTGGCGCGAGTTCGAAGCCGCGTTCGTTGCTGGCCGTGCGCAGAAGATCGAGTGCGGGCCACGGGCGTTCGGGGTTCACGTGGTCGGCGGTCACCGGCGAGACGCCGCCCCAATCGTCGATGCCGGCATCGAGAAGAACGCCGAAGTCGTCGGAAAGGTTCGGTGGAGCCTGCAGATGGATCGAGTCGGGGAGAAGGAGGCGCGCAACGGCGATCGACCACATGTACTCGTCGGGAGGACACGGTGCGGCATGCTGCATGCCGGTGCGCGGTTTCGGCAGGAAGTTCTGGACGATGACTTCCTGCACGTGGCCGTGACGGTCGTGCGATGCGGCGATCGCTTCGAGTGCGGCGATGCGGTCGGCACGGTTCTCGCCGATGCCAACGAGGATTCCCGTCGTGAACGGAATCTTCAGCTCACCCGCCCACTCGTGTGTGTCGAGGCGGCGTTGGGGAACCTTGTCGGGTGCGCCGCGATGGCAGGCGAGGTCGTCGCGCAGTGTCTCGACCATCATTCCCTGAGAGGGCGACACGTCGCGCAATAGTTCCAGCTCATCGCGGTACAACGCACCGGCATTGGCATGGGGAAGGAGGCCGGTCTCGTCGAGCACCAACTTCGCCATCGCATGGACGTAGTGGACCGTCGAGTCATAGCCGTTCGCGGCCAACCACTTTGCGGCGACCTCGTAGCGCAGCTCGGGACGCTCGCCGAGGGTGAACAGCGCTTCGTGGCAGCCGTGGCGCGCTCCCTCGCGTGCGATCGCCACGACCTGCTCGGCGGTGAGGTACGGGTTCTCAAGCCGTGCCGGTGGTTGAGCGAAGGTGCAATAGCCACACGTGTCGCGGCACAGCATCGTGAGGGGAATGAACACCTTCGGTGAAAACGTGACGCGCGAACCGAAGAGCGCGTCGCGTCGTGCGGATGCGAGTGCAAGCAACTCGTCGAGTGAAGCGGACAGAAGAAAGTCGTGCGACGGGCGCTGGGACGACATGTGAGAACCTCTCGTGAGGGTCGACTCGGATGTGAATGCCAGCGCTTGACGGAAGATGACCGGGAGCAAGAAATCCGGCCGACCCCCTAGATGTCGAGCGACGTCAGACTAGCCGACATTCACCGATGCAACGCAGTGAAGAGGGCCCGCACGTTGTGGCTGCTCATCGGCAGTCGGTGGCCCGTCCGGCTGATGAAGCCCAATTGCACCCCGGTCGCAGGGTCGAGCACCGTGAACAGTTGCTCGTGGCCGTCTTGGTCGACGATCACGTCGGTCAGCAGCGGCACGCCCGTGCGGGCGAGGGCCTGCCGGGTGAAGCCGGCATTCAACACTTCGATCGCGATGTGCTGGACCCCCGAGCCGTATGCATCGAGATGAGCATGCACGGCCGGATCGTTGCCCGCGCCGAGCAGGACGACGGTGACGCCACCCGCCTCGGCGAGGAACATGGCGGGATCATCGGTGGCCTCGACGCGAAAACCCATCTGGGAGAAAAACCTGCGCGCGGAATCGATGTCGACAACGGCAACGACGACGTGGTCGATGCGGCATGCGACCGTGTCGAGTTCGGTGTCGCCGTTCGGTTCGGCGACCTTCACGGGTGCGGCCTCGGGACGTTCGAATGCGACCTCAATGCGGTGCGTCTCGGAGAGAAGCGTGCGGAAAATCTGTTCGGCAAAGTCGGCGTCGATACCCTTGTCAATGGCCCACTGACGACGGCTCGTCAGAACCTGACGCACGCGTTCGGGCTGAATGATCGAGGTCGCGTTCTTCGACTTCACATCGGCGACGCGGCGGCAGACGTCGAGACGGCGCGCAAGAAGTTCGACGATGCCGCGGTCGATCTCGTCGATTTCGTTGCGCAGTGCCGCAAGTTCGTCGTTCGTGCTCATGATGTGTGCGGTTCTATCAACCGTTCGATGTGCTTTGCGAGAACGTCCATCTCGATGTTCACGCGGTCACCCGCGCGTCTTACTCCGAGGGTGGTGACGTCGGCGGTGTGCGGGATCACGGCGACGTCGAAAGTGTCGGGCCCGAGATTGAAGGCGGTGAGGCTGATGCCGTCGACCGTGACCGAGCCCTTTTCGACGAGGTAGCGCATGAGGTGCGAGGGGATGCGGACACGAAGATCGGGGGCGGGGTTGACGACCGTGCCGACGCCGTCGACGTGCCCGAGCACGATGTGTCCGCCAAGGCGTTCGCCGAGTGCCATCGGGCGTTCGAGGTTGACGCGATCACCGGCGTGCGCATCGGCGAGGTTGGTGCGCGAATAGGTCTCATCGCTCACCTCGGCCTCCCACCAGTCGTCGCCCGATGCAACGAGTGTGAGGCAGCAGCCGTTGACGGCAATCGAGGCTCCGAGACCACCGCCGTCGAGGACGGTGGTCGCCGCGATGCGCAGACGTGACCCGTTGCGGGCGGCAATGGTGCCGAGTTCTTCTACGATCCCCGTGAACACGCGCCAAACCCTAATGCCGTGAAGCCCGCGCCCGAGTGGGCGGGAAGCGGCGGGGTTGGGGGATGCCCACCCTTTCCGTAGCCTGACGGAGTCCGTTGCGGCCTTACCTGCAACTGATGCCCGGGTCACCCGACCCGAGCGACCCGTTCAAGAAACGAAACGAGGCAGACATGCCGGAGAAATCCAGCAAGCAGACAACCATCGCTGCGCACCAGCAGCACGGCACCGACACGGGTTCACCCGACGTTCAGATTGCGCTCCTCACCGACCGCATCAACGAACTGACCGAGCACCTGCAGACCCACCCGAAAGACCACCACTCACGTCGTGGCCTTTTGATGTTGGTTGGTCGCCGCCGCCGCATGCTCGATTACGTGCGCGACCGCGATGTCCAGCGCTACCGCGATCTCATCGCAAAGCTGGGTCTGCGCCGCTGATCCTCCGGTGTGGGTATCCCACCACGACGGTGGGTGCCCACGCCACAATTGAATGGCACCGAAGCACGTATGCGTCGGTTGTCAGTCGCCGAACCCGCGGATATGCGCATTGCGTCATGACGTGCCGCGAGATTGCCGACTGGGAACCGACACCAGCTCCGGTGCACACGTCTCGCCAGGGTGGCGAAACGTAAAAGACGTTTCGCCACGTTGAAGGATGCGGCGAAACCTTAGATCGTTTCGCCGAGGAGGCGAAACCATAGATAAGGAGCAGACAGATGGCTGACGCCATTCGCGTCTCTGGTGCCGTTTCCGGCACCGACAAGATCCTCGCCTTCGAGACGGGGAAACTTGCACAGCAATCACAGGGTGCCGTCGTTGCAAGCCTGGGCCGTACGACGGTTCTCGCCACTGCGAACGCCGCAAAGGGCGTGCGTGATGGGATCGATTTCTTCCCGTTGACGGTCGACGTCGAAGAGCGCGCATACGCCGCGGGCAAGATCCCCGGTGCGTTCTTCCGTCGCGAGGGTCGTCCGACCGAGATGGCGATTCTCACGTGCCGTCTCACCGACCGCCCGTTGCGTCCCGCATTCCCCGATGGTTACCGCAACGAGACACAGATCGTTCTCACCGTCATCGGTGCCGATCAGACGAACCCGCACGACGTGTTGTCGATCAACGCGGCGTCGGCCTCGCTCATGATCAGCGGCATTCCCTTCGAGGGTCCGATTGGTGCGGTGCGCGTGGCGTTCTCGACCGATGGTGAGTGGATTCCCCATCCCACCTTCGAGGAAAGCGAAGCATCGACCTTCGAACTTGTCGTCGCGGGCCGTGAACTCGAAGACGGCGACGTCGCGATCATGATGGTCGAAGCGGGCGGAACCGAGAAGAGCTTCACGTACTACGAAGCCGGTGCACCGAAGGTGAACGAAAGCGTTCTCGCTGGCGGTCTCGAGGCATCGAAGAAGTGGATCAAGGAATCGATCGCGCTGCAGCGTCAACTCGTCGCCAGCGTGATCGCGACCAAGGGCCCGATCGAGCAGATGTCGTACACCCCGGTTCTCGATTACACGCCGGAAGTGTTCGCGGCCGTCGAAGCATCGGCCACCGCCAAGTTGGCACCCGCCGTCAGCATCTCGCTGAAGAGCGCGCGCAACGAGGCGATCGACAAGGCCACCGCCGAAACCGTCGCCGAACTGTGTGGTTCGTCCGATGCCCCCGGTCGTTTCGCCGGTCAGGAAAAGGGTGTGAAGGAAGCCGTTCGCAGCCTCACGAAGAAGTTGGTGCGCAAGCGCATCGTCGAAGAGGGCATGCGCATCGATGGTCGCGGACCGCGCGACCTGCGCGCGCTGTCGTCGGAAGTCGGCATTCTGCCGACCGCGCACGGAACGGGCCTGTTCCAGCGTGGCGAAACCCAGGTCATGAACGTGTGCACGCTCGCCATGCCGCGCATGAACCAGATGCTCGACACGCTCACGCCCGACACGGAAAAGCGTTTCATCCACCACTACAACATGGCTCCGTGGGCCAATGGTGAAACCGGCCGCGTCGGCTCACCCAAGCGCCGCGAAATCGGCCACGGTGCGTTGGCCGAGCGTGCTTTGTTGCCCGTGGTGCCCAGCCAGGAAGGCTTTGCGTACACCATCCGTCTCGTCAGCGAAGTGCTGTCGTCGAACGGCTCGACCTCCATGGGTTCGGTTTGCTCGTCGAGCCTGTCGCTGATGGACGCAGGCGTGCCGATCAAGGCGCCGGTCGCCGGTATTGCGATGGGCCTCGTGTACGCCGAAGGCAAGTACACGACCCTCACCGACATTCTCGGTGCCGAAGACGCCTTCGGTGACATGGACTTCAAGGTCGCCGGAACCGCCGATGCGGTCACGGCCCTGCAGCTCGACACCAAGATCGACGGCATTCCCGCCGACGTGCTTGCTGCGGCGCTCGATCAGGCAAAGGAAGCGCGCCTTGCGATTCTCGAGGTGATGAACCGCGCGATCGGGGCACCGCGTGCCGACGTCGCAGAAACCGCGCCGAAGATCGTGTCGTTCACGATTCCGCTCGACAAGGTCGGTGAAGTCATCGGCCCGAAGGGCAAGGTCATCAACACCATCCAGCAAGAGACCGGCGCCGACATCGCGATCAGCGACGACGGAGCCGTGGGCATCGTGACGATCGGTTCGCCCGACTTGCTGAAGGTGAATGACGCGCGCGAGCGCATCATGAACATCGTCCAGCCTCCGACCGCCGACCTCGGCGCCACCTACAAGGGTCGCGTCGTGTCGATCACGAAGTTCGGTGCATTCGTCAACATCCTCCCCGGCCGCGACGGCCTCGTGCACATCTCGAAGCTGGGCAAGGGCAAGCGCATCAACAACGTGGAAGACGTCCTGCAGTTGGGTGACGAGATCGACGTTCGTGTCGACGACATCGACGACAAGGGCAAGATCAGCCTCACCCCCGTGGGCGAGGGCTATGAGAACCTTCCCGTCGACGACGGTGGCGAACGCCGCGAGCGTGGACCACGTGAAGACCGTGGTGATCGCGGCGGACGTGGTGATCGCGGTGGACGTGGTGACCGTGGCGGACGCAACGATCGCGGCCCGCGCGAAGACCGTGGTGAGCGCCGTGCGCCGAAGTCAGACGACGGCGGCAGCGGCGACGCGGTGTCGGTCAGCTTCGAGGACGAGTTCGAAAACGAACTCTCCGAGCAACTCGGCGACCTCGGCCCCGGCCGTGACTCGGGACGTCGCCGTCACCGCTGACTCCAGCGAACAAACGTAAACAAACATCCGATCCCGACCGACTACGGTCGGGGTCGTGGTGTCTTCCGGATCAATTCGAGTTGGTGTTGTCGGTGCAGGTGGCCGCATGGGAGCCACGGTGTGCGGTGCGGTTGCGGCCGATCCGCATCTCGAGCTGGTTGCGGCCGTCGACCCCGGTCACGTGGGTACACCGATCCACGGTGTCACGATTGCCGGCGACCTGAAGGCTCTTGCCGATGCGAAGTGCGACGTTGTCGTCGACTTCACGGTTGCCGCCGCTGCGCGTACGACCTTGCCCTGGCTGGCACTGCACGGGATGCACGCGGTTGTCGGTACAACCGGATTCAGCGACGACGACATCGATGGGTTCCGCAAGGCATTCACGGCCAGCAACTGCCTGATCGCCGCCAACTTCGCGATCGGTGCGGTGTTGATGATGAAGTTTGCCGAGCAGGCGGCGCCGTTTTTCGACACCGCCGAGATCATCGAACTGCACCACAACGCCAAGGCCGATGCACCCAGTGGCACGGCGGTGGCGACCGCGCAGCGCATGGCGGCGGCGAGCGGCGAGTGGGCCACCGACCCCACCACTCATGAGGTCTATGCGGGGGCGCGTGGTGGCGAGGGACCAGCCGGCATTCGTATTCATTCGGTGCGAATGGTCGGAATGACCGCACACCAAGAGGTCATTCTCGGCGGCTCGGGTCAGACCTTGACGATTCGTCATGACAGTTTCGATCGCGTCAGTTTCATGCCGGGCGTCGTACTCGCGTGCAAGAAAGTCGCGCAGACGCCGGGCCTCACGCTCGGCCTCGACGCAATTCTCTGAACCGCTAACGCGTTTCGGGGGCCTCGTCGTTGGCGGGTGGGTCGAGCGGGCGGCGCTTGCGGGCCTGCAGTGCCGATATGCCGAACAGGGCGATGACGACCCACCATTGGTAGCGCTCGATCGACTTCAGGAACCAGCGCACCTGGTCTTCGAAGATGTTGCCGCCGATGCGCAACACGATCAATTTGATGATGATGCCGACGACGAGGCAGGGCAGGTACTTCGCGAACGACAATTTGCGGTGGCCGAGAAGAACGCAGACGACGTTGCTTCCCGGCATCAGGACAACGGCGAGACCACCGGCCTTGTCGACGGCGCGTTCGACCCAGCGGTAGATCGCGGGGGTTTCGCCGACGGTCTCTTCGACCCATCGCACGGTGCGCTCGCCGTACCAGCGTCCGACGAAGAAGAGGGCGACACCCGCGGCGAGGACGCGCAGGAAGCCGATGATGAACCACGGGACCGGGGACGTGAACGGCACCGAACCGAACAGATTTCTGTTGCGCGATGACAGGACGAGCATCGGAATCGGGTGTTCGTCGACGAGCGCGGGGCCGATGTTCGAGCCGATCGTTCCCGCGATGAAAAGAAGCGATGTGATCGCGAGAACCGCTTTGCGCACGGGCGAAAACTAACCGACCGAACCGAAATCGCCGCCATCCAACCCACTGTTCGTGGCTGACTACTCTTCTCCCATGCGCGGACTCATGCAGGACACACCGTTGACGATCGTTCATCTCTTCGACCGGGCGGAGAAGTACCACCGTGACAAGACGATCATCACCGCCACGCCCCGTGGCAAGGAATCCGTGACCTACGGCGAGTGGGCCGAGCGCACCCGCAGGCTCGGTGGAGTG
>JBJTYJ010000214.1:0-2427 GCA_046082705.1 Actinomycetota bacterium
GCTAACGGCGAACAAGGTGACGCCCCATTCGTAATCGTCGAGACCGGTGGAGCCGGTGACGAGTTGGGTGACCTTGGCTCCGAACTTCCGGCCACTATGACCGTGTTCCTGCATCTGGCGCAGACGCTCTTCGTAGGGAAGGGTGAACCAGTTGGCACCGACGTTGCGGCGCTTCGACATCGGGTAGAAGCAGAATGCGTTCTTTCCGGGAACGGGAATCTGCGGATAGAGGCGGGCGTTCAACATTTCCTGGGGAACACCGACTGCGTACTCACTCACCTCGGTGAGCGACACGTAACTGTCGACGATGTCGAGGCCGGCGCGCTGGACGGCCGTTTGGAAGCGGCGCAGTTCACGCATGTCGTTGGCAAGTGCCATGAAACAGGCATCGCTCTTGTGGCCGAGCATTGACACCGTGATGACGGTGAGACCGGCGGATTCAGCTTCCTTCACCGCGTTGATCGTTGCCTGGCGATCGAATGATTCGCTGGCCTTGCAGAAGAGGTGCAGAACACCCATCCCGATCGAGGGAGACATCGGTTCGCTCATGGATGCCACGCTACCGCTGGGCATTTGTGAATGCCGAAGCCACCCTGTCGTCGGCACCCGGTGCGTACGCCAGAAAGAACGAGGGTTCGACAAGTTCGAGTTCCATCAACTGCGGATGGCCCGCTTCGTCGGGAATCACGTCGACCCGCGCATATAGCGGCGCTTCTCCGAAGCGGCTGCGGAGAAAGTCCATGATCGACTCCCCCAGTGCAATCTCTTCGTTCGATGCGGTGCGCGAGGCAATGTCCTCGGCGGCATAGAGACCATTGCCCATGTCGGGCTCGACGGCGAGAATTGCTCCCTTGCGGAATGCGTGGCTGAGCTCCCCGTTCAACCACACCATGCCGGTCTCGCCGCGTTCGTCGATTCCCGCTTCGTAAGGCTGCACCATCGCCACCGCTCCGGCTGCGACGATGCGAGCCACGTGATTGATGACGTCGGGAATAGCAAGCGATGCGTCGCGGTAACGCGACGTGTCGTGCGAGCCGGCCGAGATGCTGGGCTTCACGACGACGTCGTTGCCGAATTCGTCGAGGACATCGCGTACCAACGACTCTTCGGCACTCGCGATGAAACGCGTTGGCACGACGGGAATTCCTGCTGCCACCAGATCACCGAGGTACCGCTTGTCGCTATTCCATTCGACGATCTCGAACGGGTTGAATACGCGGGTCACGCGCGAGGCGTTCCGTAGCCAGGCAAGGAATTCGTCGCGGCGCAAGTGATAGTCCCACGGGCTGCGCAGAAAGACCGCCGAGTACTGCGACCAGTCGACGTCGTCGTGCCAGTTCACAAAATGAAACTGGGTGCCGGCCCTGTCGAGCGCGGCACCCAGAATCGGTAGGTCTTCGTCGAGATCGCGCGACACCGCAGCGGTGACGAGCGCAATCACGTCTAGAAGTCGTCCATACCGCCGCCCGGCATGGCCGGTGCGGAAGCCTCGGGCTTGTCGGCGATGACGGCCTCGGTGGTGAGGAAGAGCGCCGCGATTGATGCTGCGTTCTGCAGTGCCGAACGTGTCACCTTCGCTGCGTCGATGACGCCGAGCTTGACGAGGTCTTCGTACTCGCCGTTGGCGGCGTTCAGACCCTCGTTGCCCTTCAGCGACTTCACTTTCTCCACGACGACGCCGCCTTCCATGCCGGCGTTCTCGGCGATCTGCTTCAACGGACCCTCGAGCGAACGAGCGACCATCTTGGCGCCGGTTGCCTCGTCTCCGGTGAGCTTGCCTGCGCGCTCGAGCACGGCTGCCTGTGCACGGAGAAGTGCAACGCCACCGCCGGGCACGACACCTTCTTCGATGGCGGCCTTGGTGGTGCTGACCGCGTCTTCGATGCGGTGCTTCTTTTCCTTCAGTTCAACCTCGGTGGCTGCGCCGACCTTGAGAACCGCAACGCCACCCGACAACTTGGCGAGGCGCTCTTGGAGCTTCTCGCGGTCGTAGTCGGAGTCGGTGTTGTCGATTTCGGTCTTGATCTGATTGATGCGACCCTTGATGTCGTCCTCGGCGCCGGCACCTTCGATGATCGTGGTCTCGTCCTTTGTGATGACGACGCGCTTGGCGCGGCCGAGTAGGTCGAGCGTGACGTTCTCGAGCTTGAGTCCGACCTCTTCGCTGATGACCTGACCACCGGTGAGGATCGCGAGGTCCTGCAACATCGCCTTGCGGCGCTCGCCGAAACCGGGGGCCTTCACGGCCACCGACTTGAACGTGCCGCGGATCTTGTTGACCACCAACGTGGCCAACGCTTCACCGTCGACGTCCTCGGCGATGATGACGAGCGGACGACCGCTCTGCATCACCTTTTCGAGCACCGGCAACATGTCGCGCACGGTCGAGATCTTCGACGACACGAGCAGGATGTACGGATCGTCGAG
>JBJTYJ010000215.1:0-4138 GCA_046082705.1 Actinomycetota bacterium
CGCGTAATGCGGTATCGACGACAAGCTTGCCGATGGCATGGGAATTACGCACGTGGCGCGTGACCGCACGCACCACTTTGGCGGGATCTACGGGGATGGTCATCGCTGGCCTCAGATCATTGGCGCTGAGTCAGCGGGCGAAGATCGGACAATCGTCGTCGCCGACCGGACAGTTCGGTGCCGCGCGCCGCACGAGGAGGAAGCACGAGGTGCACATTTCTTCGTCGGCCCGCCGCGGTTGGAGAGCATCGCCGTCGGTCGACTTGTCCTCGACTTCTTGGTCTTCGTCGTCTTCGTTCGGTTGATCCTCTGCCGCTACGAGGCGATCCTTCAAAATTTTGTCGAGATCTTCCTCGACGTCGTCGGGTGTCGTCAGATCCTCGTCTTCTTCGTCTTCGGCCGCACGACGTGCGGCCGGAACAGCTTCGTCTTCGTCCTCCTCGGCATCGTCGTCAAAAGCCTCGTCGTCTTCGAATACCTCGTCTTCGGTCTCGAAGCCTTCCTCATCAAGCGCTTCAGGATCAAGGTCTTCGGGGTCTATCTCGTCTGCTTCGAGGTCGATTTCCTCTTCGATGACATCGATGGCTCCCTCGTCAACCGGGTCGTCGTCGATGACGTCATCTTTCGCGGTGACCTTTGGTGCCTTCTTGCCTGCTGCGGCCTTCTTTGGGGCCTCGCTCTTGGGCTTGCCCTTCTTGCTTGCCATGAACAGGAAACCTCTCTTCGAAACTCGTGTGGGGACCGATCCGCGCGGGGATCATAGGCATATCGGCCCCTCTCAGCCGCGCACCATAGGGGCTGGCGAACCCCCCGACGCAAATCGGAGGAATTTGTCGCCGTTCGGGGAAGACGCCATTCGTCCGTCTCAGACCTGTTGCCTAGGGCTTGTTACGACGCGATTCGGACCGTCGCTCGGCCTCGAGTCGCTCGAGTTCGGGAGCCGCGGTGGTGATATGAGTCATTGCGTCGGCGATGGCCTTGTGGCCGGCGCGATCTCGAATCAGACGATGCATGTCGAGGGCAACCTTGCGGTAGGCCGGATGGCCCTGTGGGCTCGAGCGCAGTTCGAGCATGTGGATGGCTTCGCGGGCGTTGAATTGCATCACGTATCGAATGCGATAAGCCATTGACACCGCATACGGGGCCTGGGCCGGATACTCGACGGACAGTGCGTCGTACAGAGCGGCACTGCGTTGCATGACTTCGTCGAAAACTCCCGCTTGGCCGGCATCGTCGACCAGTTCGGGACGCACGTAACCGTGGTTCGGGGTGAGGGGCTGCCATTCGATCGTGAGCAGGCGGTGGCGCTGGAGGTCACGGAATGCGCCGTAGTCGGACAGAACGTCGAACCGATAGTCGGTGCGTTCGAAGGCACGGCCGGGACGGTGCCGTCGATTCGAGCGGTCACCCACGTAAGCCCTGATGAGTGCAACCTTCTCTTCGTGCGACATGCGCTCGATGCGCCGAGCGATGTCGGTTTCGCTGCGATTCGAGTGCGAGTAGCAGATGGCCGCGAGCAACTTGTCTTCGCCGTCGGAATCAAAATCCGTGAGGGTCACTGATTCCGTCGCCGAGTCGTCGACGTCGTCGTCGAACAACGCACGAACGGCGAGGTCGGTCTCGGTTGCCGTGTCAACGAGGTATTGCGACCACCGACCGCCACGATCAGGCTGGTCAACGCGCCGCAGGAAGCTTGGTATCACCTTGCGCAGTTCCGTCAGCATCAGGTCGGCATACAGACGTGCCTCCGGTAGCGAGCTGGAGCGCATGCGAAGAAGCAGGCCCTCGAAGGCCTGGCCGCTGCCGTAGATGCCGACGTTCGACAAAGCAGCCGCCGGAAGGGCACCGCGTACGGCATCGAGAGCCTTGGCTCGTGTCGCCTGGCGATAGACGAAGTCGCTGTCCTTCGGTCCCTGGGGAACCACGCGGCGAACGTGGTCGGTGAGCGACTCGACGAGCGCGCTGTACGAGTCGAACATCCTGTCCATGTCGCCCACGTATCGTGTGCCGAACTTTCCCGTGAGAACGTCCGGGTCGCGGAAGTAGCGGTAGCGGCCACCCAGGCGCACGTCGTAGGAGATGTAGCGGGTGCTCTGCTCGAGATAGCTCATGAGCCGGCCCCACTCGAGGATCTTCGTCAGAATGTTCGAAGCCTGCTCGCAGGCGAGGTGGACGCCACCCAACTGCGCGACCGAGTCGTCTCCGTACTCGACGAAGACCTTCTCGTAGAGGTCTTCGGCACGCGACACGCCGACCGTCGCATCAAACGTTTGGTCGCCGCGTATGTCGAGCTCCCCCACGAACTCATCGAGGAACAGTCGACGCAGGCTCTTTGCGCTACGGCTGTATCGAGCGAAGAGCGCACCCTTCACGACTTCGGGCAGGTTGACGAGGGCAAAAACCGGGGAATCGAGGTTAGTGAAATACCGGCGCAGGATGTCGGCCTCGGTGGGACTGAACTCCTCAGGCACGTACACCGTCACGGCGTCCAACTCTAGAAGTCCCGACACCGTGCGGGAGGGATCCGTTGGCTGTCAGATGACGCCGTCAGGCAGGCCGCCGATCGCGGCGAATTCGGCAGCGATCGACTCCCGCAACTTCCGGTTTGCCCAGACATCGAGGGCGGTCAGAGCGAGAATCTTGGCACCATCGATGGCGGCGCGGTCGCCTTCCTCCCCGCCGGCGTAGTCGGCAAAACGAGCCGTGTGGATGGGGACCCCACGCGGTGCGACGCGGATCATCGGGTGGATCGAAGGCGCGAGGTAACTCACATTTCCCATGTCGGTCGACCCAACGACCATGCTGTTTGAGGACGGCGCAACGAAGTCGCGCCCCACCGCGTGGCCATTGGCGACGTAGGCGGTCAACAGCGCGGCCGAGTCGCGTACGTCGGCGTAGGCGTGGTCTTCCCACTGGATCTCGACCTCGCACCCGGTCGCCTGGGCAGCGCCCCTGAAGCACTGTTCAACACGTTCTTTCAATGGCTTCAGCGTTTCTAGCGTGTCGGAGCGCACGTACCAATTCATCGCCGCGTATTTGGGAACGATGTTCGGCTTGTCCCCACCGTGGGTGAAGATGCCGTGCACCCGTTCGGTGGGCCTGATGTGTTGGCGAAGTGCAGCGATGGAGTTGTACGCAAGTACCGCACCGTCGAGGGCGTTGCGACCCATGTGTGGGGCCGCCGCGGCGTGTGCTTCGCTGCCGTGGAAGTGGGCGCAACACTCGTGGATAGCGATCGCTCGCATCGAGGTGATGTCGACGTCGGCGGGGTGGACCATCATGGCGGCATCGAGGCCGCGGAAGGCGCCGTTGCGTGCCATCGCGATCTTGCCGCCGCCCCCCTCTTCGGCGGGCGTGCCGTAGACCTCGAGTAGACCACCCGCGGATCCCATGAAAGGTGCGAGGCCGAGTGACGCACCGAGCCCAGCTGCCGCGATCACGTTGTGTCCGCAGGCATGGCCGATCTCCGGCAGGGCGTCGTACTCGAGAACGATGCCGACTCTTGGCCCGTTGGCGTCACCCTTGGAGGTGTGGAACGCGGTGTCGACGCCGAACGCCGAGCGTGTGACTGACGGGAAGCCATTGCCGAGCGCGTCGGTGAGAACGTCGTGAGCGTGGGTCTCTTCGTAGTTGAGTTCTGGGTGCGCGTGGATGTCGCGACTGATTTCGATGAGCAAAGGAGCCAGTCGGTCGATTTCGGCAACTACGTCACGCTTCATCTCTGCGAGATCGCTCATGGTCCGACTCTAGTCACCCATCACGAGGCCGGAACGTGGGTGAAGGCCGCGTCCGGACGGATCGTTGCCGCCAATTCAACGACGTTCGTCATCGATTCGACAGATTCGAATCGAACCGTCACCGGCCGAGCGAACGAGCGGGTCAGTGACGCACCGGTTCCAACGCTGACATGCGGATGCGGTAAATGCGTCTCGGTGCGTGTACGGCGACTAAAAGCCAGGCGTTGCCGCAAGGTCATGCCGGGCTCGATGGTCAGCCAGTCGAGGCGACCATCGTTCGGGTGCGCACGGGAGAAGATCCGTCGACCACCGACGAACGACGTCGATGACACGATGAGGAAATCGCCGTGCATTTGCGACCCCGCTGTCAGCCACGATGTGACGACTCGTTCGTGGTGCCG
>JBJTYJ010000216.1:0-2314 GCA_046082705.1 Actinomycetota bacterium
GCCTCGCCGAGCGGGCGACCCACCAGCACGTCGGCAACGGGCACGTAGGGAAGTCGCAACGGCATGCGCACCCAGCGCGGAAGCGTCGAGATTGCGGCAGCCGCGATGGCCGAGTAGCCGATGCGTGCGGGCATCGGCAACGGAGGGGTGAGCACCAGGTAGCGGGCGGCCTCCTTTGCTTCTTTCGACGCCTGCAGTTCGGGACGGAACATGCGCAGTTGGTCGCGCAGCGAGCGTTCGCTCGTCGGCGGTGCCGGCACGCCGAGCGCACGGGCGACACGTGCAGTGTCGGCCACGTAGGCGTCGCGCTCATCCTGGTCGAGTGGGCGCTCACCGAAGCGTTGGTGGGCGAAGAGAAAGCTGTCGACTTCCGCCACGTGAACCCAGCGCAAGAGATGCGGGTCGTTTGCCGAGTACGGCCGACCATCCGAGGCGGTGCCGGTGACCCGGTTGTGCACGGCCCGCACGCGGGCCACGGCCTCGTCGGCAGCGCGCGCCGAGCCAAAGGTGGTTGCGGCGAGGAAGTCGGCGGTGCGCTGCAGACGACCCCACGGATCGTTGCGGTAGTCGGAGTGCGTGGCGACACCGGCCATGGCGAGGGGGTGCATCGACTGCAGAAGAAGTGCGCGCAGCCCGCCGATGAACATCGACGCATCGCCGTGCACGCGAACGATCGGGCTGTCGGGGGCGAACCACCGGGGGCCTTCTTCGTTGATGAGGCCGAGCATGCGGGTGTTGCCGTCGGGCCCGGCGATGCGTGAACGAACGGCGTCGCCGATCGTCGTGCGCAAACCCGCCAACTGAGCGTCGACCTGTGGGGGAATCTCCAACTTCACCAAGACCCCATCGTGCCAGCGTACGCTTCGGTCATGCCGTCTCCTGCCGAGGAAAAGTTGCTCTCGACCCGCTGGATGGTGAAGGCAGCCGTCATTTTCTGGGTTGGCTTCCTCGTGATGGTTGCCACACGGCATTCGTTCCACCGTCTCACGAACCTTCTCCTCCTTCTTCTCGTCTCCATCTTCCTCTCGCTCGCGATCGAACCGGGTGTCAACAAACTCGAGGCACGTGGATGGCGTCGCGGTCGGGCAACGATCACGATTCTGCTGTCGGTCATCGTCGGTGCAATCGCACTCATGTCACTGTTTGCGACGCTCGTCGCAACGCAGCTCGTCGACCTGTTGCGCAACAGCGAGAAGTACGTCAATGAGACGGTCGATTTCATCAACCGCAACTTCAACGCCAACATCGACCCGCAACAGGTGAACGAGCGGATCACCGACCCGAATGGTCCGGTGCAGCGGTTCATCGACTCCCAACAGGACAAGGTCGTCAGCGTTTCGGTTCAGGCACTCGGCGTTCTTCTGCAGATTTTCTCGGTGTTGTTGTTCACGTTCTACTTCGTCGCCGACGGTCCGAAGTGGCGGCGTGCACTCTGCTCGCGGCTTCCGACCGACCGACAGGTGCGGGTGCTCGAGGTGTGGGAGATCGCGGTCAGCAAGACGGGCGGCTATCTGTACTCGCGTGCCTTGCTTGCACTGGTGTCGAGCTTCTTCCATTGGATCGCATTCCAGGCGATCGGCACACCGGCACCGATTGCGATGGCGATCTGGGTCGGCTTGGTGTCGCAATTCATGCCCGTCGTCGGGACCTACGTCGCGGGCGTGTTGCCGCTGGTCCTCAGCTTCATCGAGGAACCATCGTCGGCGATCTTCGTCATTGCCTTCATCGTTATCTACCAGCAGATCGAGAACTACCTCGTCTCGCCGCGCATCACGGCGCGCACGATGGACCTGCACCCCGCGCTCGCATTCGGTTCGGCAATTGCCGGAGCCGCATTGCTCGGCGCGATCGGCGCGCTTCTTGCCCTGCCTGCCGCTGCGATGATTCAGGCGATCGCCAGCCAGCGCGGCTCGCGACATGATGTGGTGGACAGTCCGTTGACCACACCGCAGCCGCCCCGCGAAAAGAAGAAACGCCGCCGTCAAGCGGCCGGTTGACGGCCGTGGCGGGAATCCCTTTCGTCGAGCCGCTCGAGGGTCTTGTCTACGGCGCGGTGAACCAACTGTCGCCGCTCGTCGCGCGAGTCGTTGCCGAGAACCCCTCGAAATTCACCTACAAGGGCAGCGGCACGTACATCATCGGCCGCGACGAAGTGGTGGTTGTCGACCCGGGCCCGAATCTGCCGTCGCATCGCACGGCCTTGGAGAGTGCGCTCGACGGGCGGCGCGTGCAGGGGATCGTCATCACGCATTGCCATTCCGACCACGTGCCGCTGTCGTATTGGCTGGCGGAATCAACGGGAGCACAGACCTAC
>JBJTYJ010000217.1:0-6579 GCA_046082705.1 Actinomycetota bacterium
GACAGCTTTCTCTTCGCCCACCAACGCTTCGGTGAGCGACCACTCGACCAGGACGAGCGCGACGCCTACGTGGCCGACACCGCACGCGTCGCCCGTGCGCTCGGCGTGCCGGCACCGCCGACGAGCGAACGCTCGCTGCGCGATCAGTTGCGCATGTTCCGTCCCGAACTGCACGCCTCGAAAGAAGCAAAGGAAGCCGCCCGCTACCTGGTGCTCACCCCTCCGTTGCCGATGCCCGCACGCATCGGATACTCGGCGATTGCCGCTGCTGCGATCTCGACGCTTCCGCGCTGGGTGCGTATGCCGTTGCGACTTCCCTACGTGCCCGTTGCCGACGTGCTGGTGGGTCGCCCCCTCGGCGAGGCCGTGACTCGGTTGTTCCGTTGGGTTCTCGTCGAACCCGAACCGGAAGCGGTCAGCCCCGACGCGACGACTGATTGAACGTGCTCGCGGCGCGCACGAACGCGCTGTACAGCGACTGATGCGGCGGGTCTTCGTGCGCGGTGTCCTCGGGATGCCACTGCACGCCGAGCAACCAGCGATCGGGGTGCTCGACTGCTTCGACCAATCCATCCGATGACCAGCCGACGGCAACCAGGCCGTCGCCGAGAGTGTCGAGGCCTTGATGATGGAACGACGAACCCGTGATCGTCGTCGTGCCGAGTGCCTTGTGCATCTTCGAACCTTCGCGGATGTTCACGTCGTGCACCGCGAATTCGACATCCGCGGGGAAAGCCGATGGACGGTGCTGTGGTCCGCCCGTTTCGTCGATGTGCTGGATGAGGGTGCCACCCATCGCCACGTTGACGAGTTGAATGCCACGGCACACGGCAAGTACGGGTACGCCAAGTTCGAGCGCGGCGCGCAGGAGCCCGATTTCGAAATCATCCTGAAAACGATCGACGCCATAGGTGGTGGTGTGGGGTTCCTGGCCGTACAACTCGGGGTCGACGTCGGGGCCTCCCATCAGCAAGAGGCCGTCGAATCGACCGACGAGATCGAGTGCGACGTCGTGGGTGATGTGCTGAGGTGCCACCACCACGGGTTCACCGCCACCACGCAACACCGATTCCATGTAACGACGGCCGGCAAAAGCAACCGCGTCGCGCGACACGCGACCCGCGACTGCGGTGCGTCCGGCAACTGCGATCAGCGGCGACATGGCCATCACGCTACCGACCGTCGAAGTTCCCGTGCGAGCGAACCCCGTTGCTCGACCATGACCGTGCCAAGGCCCAGCCAGTCAGCCATCAGCTGCAGTTCCTTCGCAGCAGCCGACGCGACATCGCCCGCTTCCCCCTTGCACCGCTCTTCGATGTGGCTCGCCTGCACACGCAACACCGATCCCTGGCGGTCGGCCTTCAGGTCGAATCGCCCGACCAACCGACCGTCGAACAGGAACGGCAAGACGTAGTAGCCGAACTTGCGCTTCGGAGCAGGTGTGTAGATCTCGATGCGATAGTCGAAGTCGAACAGCCGTGCAATGCGTGGACGGCACCACACCAGAGAGTCGAACGGTGACAGCAATGCCGTGGCGCGATTGGCGGCATGTGATGCGCGAGGCACTTTCGCGCCTGCCGAAATGTATGCGGGCTTCTCCCAGCCGTCGACACTGACGTGTTGCACCTCGCCCGATTCGATCAGTTCCCGCAGTCGAGGCGCGACGACAGCAGACTTGAGACTGAAGTAGTCGGCAATGTCGGACGGGGTTCCGACACCGAGGTGTGCAACCGCGCGACGCACGAGTTCGCGCTGCGCATCTGTAGCCGGGATTTTCGTCTCGAGATGTCGCGCCGGAATCATCCGTTCGGGCACGTCGTAGATACGTGCGAAGTCGTTGTCGCGTCGTCGTGCCGACAGTTCGCCCGTCCAGAACAGATACTCGAGGGCGATCTTCGCGTCGTCCCAGTCCCACCACGGGCCTTTCGGCCCGACACGCGTCGACAAGTCACCCGCTGCCACGGGGCCGTTGTTCGCGACGTGCGCACGAATGCGACGCACGAAGGCACGGTTCGTTTTCGCGAACTCTGCAACCCCGCCCCACTTCGCGCCCTTGCGCGCCGCGTCCATCTTCCAACGAAACAATGGATACGACTCGACGGGGATATGTGATGCGGCGTGGCCCCAATACTCGAACAGGCGTTGGTCCGCGTGGGCGGAGGGAATGAGGTCGCGTTTGTGGTTGCCCAGACGTGCAAAAAGCGGCAATTCCTGACTACGAACGAGAACGTTGACCGAGTCGATCTGAATCAGGCCGACATGGTTGAGCACTTGGTCGAGATGTCGTTGCGTCGTGGCAACGCCGCGCGATCGCACGCCGAATCCCTGCGCGACGAGCGCAAGCCGCCGCGCTGCTTCAATGGAGAGTGAATCGATGGTGAGTGCGTTGCGTGCGCTTACCACGGTTCGTCAATCGGCGACGGTGATGGTGACCGAGTTGATGACGACGTCGGTCTTCGGGCGGTCGCCAGCGGCGGTCGGCACGCTTTGCATTGCCTCGACGACTTCGAGGCCTTTCACGACCTGGCCGAACAGCGCGTACGCGGGGGGAAGACGGCAGCCGTCGGGCCCGGAGATGATGAAGAACTGTGAACCATTCGTGTTCGGACCGGCGTTGGCCATCGCGAACGAACCGATCTTGTATTCGCCGGCCTTCGGCAACTCATCGTCGAAGCGGTAACCGGGGCCGCCGCGCCCGGTGCCCGTGGGGTCGCCGCCCTGACACACGAAGCCGTTGATGATGCGGTGGAAGATGATGCCGTCGAAGTAGTGGTTCAACGCGAGGAACACGAAGCTGTTGACGGTCTTTGGTGCCTTGATCGGGTCGAGCGCGATGACCATCGTTCCCATCGAGGTGTCCATCGTCGCGGTGTAGCGCTTGGCCGGGTCGATTCCCATTTCGGGGTACTCGGAGAACTGCTGCTGCTTGGGTGCGGATCCATCGAAGGGCGGGAAAGGAGTGGGCATGCGCGAGACGCTATCTGCCTATGCTGTCGACGTGACCAATCCCGAGTCAGCGGTGCCGAACCTCGACGAGATCAAACAAGACCTTGCCGACGTGGAAACCGCGCTCGCGCGCTTGGAGGCGGGAACGTACTGGACCGACGAAGTGACGGGCCAGCCGATTCCTGACGAAGTTCTCGCACAGCGCCCCACGGCGCGCCGCGCCGAATAGACAAAGCGCGCCGCGCCAACTAGTCGCGGATCAGTTCCGCTCGCGCAGGTTGGCGAAGAGGCGCAGCAGTTCGAGGTACAGCCACACGAGGGTGACGAGAATGCCGAGCCCGGCGTACCACTCCATGTGCTTGGGAAGTCCGTTGCGCTCGCCCTGTTCGATGAAATCGAAGTCGAGGGCGAGGTTCATCGCGGCGAGTCCGGCCGCGAACAGGCTGATGCCGATGCCTAGCAGGCTGCCATTCGAGAGGAATGACACTTCGGCGCCGAACAAACGGAACAGCAGCGCGATGCCGTAAAACACCATCAGGCCGAGCGTTGCGCCAACAACGGTGCGACGGAACTTGTCGTTCACGCGGATGATACCCGTGCGGTACAGCACCAGCATCACGACAAAAACACCCGCGGTGGCACCGACGGCCTGCAAAACGATGCCGTCATATTCGATGTTGAACGCGTGCGAGATCGCGCCGATGGCAGCACCTTCCACGAGTGCGTACACCGGTGCAAGGAACCGCGCGAGGTTCGGTTTGAACATGGACACGATGGCGCACACGAATGCAACGAGCACCGCGGCGATGACCCATCCCGGGAACACGACCTGGCCGGGGGCAGGCTCACTGACCGTCGACCACCCGAAAACTGCAGCTCCGAGGAGCAGCACCATCAGCACGAGAGTTGCGCTGACCGCACCGCTTGCCGTCATGCGGGCGGCGCCAACCCAGGGGCTGACGGGGCCGTCGGTGACGGGCGGTGCCCATGTTCCCGTGCTTCCCGATTTGCCGGCGTCGGCTTCGGCGGCTGCCCAACCCGTGCCTTTCGGGGCGTTTTTTTCGAGGACTTTGTCGTTCAAGAGGGGGTTTGACATACCCAGAAAGTAGCGAACCTGAAGGCAAAAAGAAATGCTCTTGCGTCGGTTGTGGCGGTGGGGTGCGTCGGTATCGTATGCCGCGTATGGCGAAGGATCGGGTCGACCGCGACGAAGAAGACCTCGTCAGGCTTTATCTCACCGACATCGGCCAGTACGCACTTCTCACGAAAGATGACGAAGTCCGCCTGGCCAAGGCGATCGAAGCCGGCAAAGAGGCACAGGCCGAGCTGAACACCAACGACAAGTCGTTGACGCCAACAAAGAAGCGCGAACTTCGCCGCACCGCCAAGGAAGGCGAAACCGCCGAGCGCGCATTCGTGCAGTCGAACCTGCGACTCGTCGTGTCGATCGCAAAGAAGTACCAGGCATCGGGTCTGCCGCTTCTCGACCTCATCCAAGAAGGCAACCTCGGCCTCATGCACGCCGTCGAAAAGTTCGACTGGCGCAAAGGCTTCAAGTTCTCCACCTATGCAACGTGGTGGATCCGTCAGGCAATCACCCGCGGCATCGCAAACACGGGCCGCACGATCCGCCTGCCAGTCCACGCCGGCGACACCCTCGCCCGTTTGCAAAAGGCCCGCTCGCGACTCGAGCTGAAGTACGGCCGTCCTGCAACGCTGGCCGAGCTCGCCAAAGAAGTCGAGATGCCCGAAGACAAGGTCACCGAGGCGCTGCGCTTCGCTGCCGAGCCGTTGTCGCTGTCGGAGCCGCTGCGCGAAGACGGCGATGCAGAACTCGGCGACGTCGTCGAAGACCGCTCGGCCGAGTCACCCTTCGAGGTCGCAGCCACCGCGTTGCTGCCCGAGGAAATCCAGCGTCTGTTGGCACCTCTCGACGAGCGCGAGCGCGAAATTCTGAAGCTGCGCTTCGGCCTCGACCGCGGAGAACCCCGCACGCTCGAGGAAGTCGGCGAACACTTCAACCTCACGCGCGAGCGCATCCGCCAAATCGAAGCGCGCGCGATGAGCAAGTTGCGCCACCCGTCCAGCGACACCGGCGCACGCGACCTTCTCGCCGTCTGATTCGCCGACGTCACACCGACGCGGTTGATTCCGGCTTTCCGAGCAAACGCTTCAATGCGCGCGCGCCGGTTCCGAGCGCCATCCCCGCAACGATCGGCACTGCAAGCCGCGCAACGATGGAATCGCCGAGTCCCGGCACGAATCTGTTCGTCACGGTTTCGCGCTCGATGACAACACCAACCAACAGCGCAACTGCAGCGGACGCAACAAGTGCATCGACGATCTCGCTGCGATGCCGAAAGACGGCCGTTGCGATGGAGATGATCACCGTAAGCACCCCGAGGACGAACATCGCCGGTGCGCCACGCGCCTGCGACGGAACTCCCCAGAACATGAACGCGCCGGTGACCGCGAACAACGAACCCGCGCCTGCAAGTTCGGGCGGTGCACCGCGGCGTGACAACACGAAGCCCACCACAGCTGCGGGAACGGCGAGAAGCCACCACCACGACCCCGGCGCATCGCGCAAATAGAGACTTCCCGAAACGATCGTTGCCTGGCCGTCGATCGTCACCGGAATCGTCCACTGCTGCACGAGGCCGCGGTCATCGATCGCCTGCGGCGCGGCGGGACTCATCCAATGCACACGGTGGTCATGCCACAGGTAAGTGCCGTTCGACGCAACGACGGTCCACGACTCTGCCTTGGTCGTCGATCCGCCGCCGTCGAGTGTCGTGCCGGCGCCGTAACGCGACTTGCTGATGCGAAACGTGTCGGACGATTCATTAACTGACACCGTTCCGTCATCTGCGATGCGCACGAACGGCTCGTCGTAGTAGCCCGCCATCTCGAAGGCGTGGCCGCGGTCCACGCGCACGCGTACGAACGCATCGCCACCGACGATGTCGACACGCACGACGTCGCTCGTGGGTTCCACCGACTCGACGATGCTTTCGGTGTTCCCTGGCTGCGCAGGATCGGCAAAGGCCGCAGCCGGTGGCGCCACGACGAGAAAGCCGAGCGCGCAGGCGACGAGCGCCCGCACGCGGTGCATCACGAATTGGCGGAGGTGGACGGGAATCGAACCCGCCGGACGAGGATCGCTCGTCCCAACCGCTTTGAAGGCGGCGGAGCCCACCAGGCGCACGGACACCTCCATGACGACCGAACCGTAGCCGAAGAACTTCGCGAACGACCCGTCGTGAATGACCCCGCTTGCGCACACATGACGACAACGGAATACAACCCAGCGAAAGGGCTCGAAATGATCATTCTTTGTCGGTCGGTGAAAGGCGGAAGCGGAACGACGGTGACCGCCGCGGCTCTCGGGTTGTTGCTCGCCGCGCGTCACCGCGGTGGCGGACACGTGGTCGACCTCGTCGGCGACCTTCCTGCGGCTCTCGGCATCGCCGAACCCGACGGTGCCGCGATCGCCGAGGTCAACTCGGCGCTGCGCCTTCTTCCCCGACGCATGAGATCCGATGCAACGGAAACTCAGTGGTTGTCGCTCGCCACCGAACTGCAGTCACTGCGCGGGCCGGTTGTCGTCGATGTCGGCACGCTGATGCCGGG
>JBJTYJ010000218.1:0-3706 GCA_046082705.1 Actinomycetota bacterium
CTTCGTCGCTTGCCTCGATGGGCGCAAGTTCGATGCGCAGACCCTGCAGATCGAGCGTTACGAAATCGCCCGTTTGCGACGGTCGGTCGACGTCGACGAGGTTCCCGTGACGACGACGTTCGGCCGACACAACTTCTTCGATCTCTTCGTCGCTTGCCTCGATGGGCGCAAGTTCGATGCGCAAACCCTGGTAGCCCGGAACCGTGATGACGGGGCGCACCTCGCAAGTTGCGTCGAACGAGACGGCACCTTCCTGCTCCCCTGAAACCAACTTCACGTCGGGCGTGGCGATGATGTCGATGCTGTGTTCACGCACCGCCTTCGACAGATAAAGAGGTACGGCGTCCTGGATGGCCTGCTGGCGAGCAGCGTCGAGACCGATACGGGCCTCGAGCAGTTTGCGGGGTGCCTTGCCGGCACGGAAACCGGGGAGACGCACTTCATGGGCGATCTTCTTGAAGGCAAGGTCGATACTGGCATCGAATTCCGACTGGTCGAGCTCGACCGTGAGCTTGACTTTGTTGCCGTCGAGGGGTTCAAGGGTCGTTTTCACAGGGTGCCGAGTGTACCCACGTGCGTCGAAAGTGGGCTTTGGGCGCAGCGATCGGCAAAGATGGAGCCATGCCGTTCTGGAAGCCACACGCCCTTGCCACACCGCATGCCGACCAGATCAACCTGCGTATCGGCGACCGCGTGGTCGCGACAGTCGAACTCGACGGCGTGTCTGCCGGAACGGCCGGCAAGGTGATTCTCGCCAACGGCTTCAACTGGCAGCGCTACCGCGTGCTCTTCGCCAACGGCGCCGAGATCGGCGACCTCGACGCTCGCCAGATTGCGGCCACCGGTCGCACCGCCAAGCGCCTCGCGCGTGAATCGAAGCGCGCCTGAGCACGAATACTCGATCACAGGCGAACCGATAGCCTCCTGGTTGACTTCGCCGGGGAATGGCGCAGCTTGGTAGCGCGCCTGCTTTGGGAGCAGGAGGCCGGGGGTTCAAGTCCCCCTTCCCCGACCAGAATTTTTTTGTGAGAATTCTTGGATGAGGCACCATCGGCAAGAATGACGCCATGCCGGTTCGCGTCGAAGTCGTATCCCACCCCCTCGTTCAGGATTCCCTTACTCGGGTGCGCGACAAGTCGACGCCCAATGCGCTCTTCCGCCAGGAACTCGAACGCGTTGGCATGCTGCTTCTCGTCGAGGCAACGCGTCGTCTTTCCACCACCGACATCACCGTGGAAACTCCACTCACGGCAACCGCAGGCAAAGCGCTCACGACACAACCCGTCGTCATCCCGGTCCTGCGCGCGGGCCTTGGTTTCGTGCACGCCGCACAAGATCTCATGCCCAACGCCGATGTCGGCTTCATCGGCATCAGCCGCGATGAAGAAACTTTCCAGCCAAAGCCCTACGTCAACAAGCTGCCCGAATCACTCGCGGGTCGCCTCTGCATCGTCCTCGACCCGATGCTTGCCACCGGAGGGTCACTCGCCCACACGTGCCGACTGCTCCTCGAGCGCGGCGCCGAAGGACCCCTCACCGTCGTTTGCGCACTCGCCGCCCCCGAGGGCATTGCGTATCTCGAAGCCGAGGGTCTCGATCTCCTCATCTATACGGCATCGGTTGACGAACGCCTGAACGAACACGCCTTTATTGTTCCCGGCCTCGGCGACGCCGGAGATCGCCAGTTCGGCGCACCGCACTGATTCGTTGCATCAAGCAACGTTGTACGTCCCACGAGGGAACCAGCAGGAATCGTCGGAGTGACCGTTGCTCCCTTGCGACCGTGGCAGTATTGTGGCAACAGGCACGCCGAACCCGGCGTCGTCACAACACCAAAAGAGGGGAAACATGTCGACACGAGCGACGAAGAGGTCGCGGGTGGTGAAGTGGACCGGCGCAGCAGTGCTGTTCGGGTCCGTTGCAGCAACCGCACCTGCCGCGGTGGTCAATGCCGCCAGCGCAAAGAACAACTTGATCATCGGTATCAACGAACCCAACGCCGGCTGGTGCACCCAAGACTCCCCGGGTCTCGACCAGGTCGCGGCCAAGAACGCGGTTCTCGAAACGCTGACCATCGTGAACGACAAGGGCAAGATGGTGCCGAACACCGCTGAGAGCGTGACGCAGGGTGCCGACGCCAGCAAGTGGACCGTCCAGCTTCGCGCGGGCATCAAGTACTCCGATGGCTCGGCGTTCGACGCCGACAACGTCAAGGCCAACATGTACGCACAGGCTGGTCTCGGACCGGTGGTCTTCGGACCCCAGGCCCAGGCGCCGTCGCTTCCCGCAATCGCGTGGACCGATCTGTTCGGTAGCTCCATTGCAGACTTGACCCTCGCTTACGGCGCAGTCCAAAAGGGCGACCTGAAGCCCGTCCTCGCCATCAAGGCAAAGGTCGATGCTGCGGTTGTTGTGAAGGACCCGCTCACCCTCGAGTTCACGCTCGCAACACCCCGTCCGAACTTCCCCTTCCTCCTTTGGAACTTCGGCCGTTCGGCATTGCTCTCGACGGCATCGCTGAAGAGCAAGGACTGCGGCCAGACGGCTGAAGCGACTGTCGGCACCGGGCCGTTCAAGCTTTCGTCCAAGGGCGCAAAGGAGACCACGGCTGACACCGTTCTTGCGGCGAACCCGGTCTACTGGCGCAGCACCGCCAAGAACCCGCTGCCGAAGGCCGAGCAGGTGACCTTCCGCATCCTCGGTGACTCGGCTGCCAAGGTTGCCGCCGTGCGCACGAACGCCGTCGACATCGCGCTCTTCGGTGCAGCCGAGGGAACCTCGCTCAACTCGTTGAAGAAGATGGGCAAAAAGGTCACCCTGTATTCGGGCCCGATCGAAGGCGCATGGACGTTCCACTTCAACACCAGCAAGGTGACGGCAACGGGCAAGCCCTCGGGTTCGCCGTTCTGGAGCCAGAACGCACGCGAAGCATTCGCCTACGCGTTCGACTCGGTCACGTACACGAAGGTCATGACAAAGGGCAACGGCAAGCCGTCGACGGCCATCGCCCCGCCCACACACCCCTTCTACCAGCCAAAGCAGTCGAAGACCTTCAACCTGAACAAGGCGAAGGAAGCTGTCGCGGCCTACAAGGCAGAAGCCGGTGTCGACATGTCGTTCATTATGCCGCGCAACACCACCAGCACTTCGGGCGAGAGCAGCCAGTTGATCTGCGACATGATGGGCAAGGCCGGCATCACCTGCTCGGTGGGTCAGCCAGTGTCGTCGACGCTCGTGATCCAGGGCGCATTCGCACTCACCAACCATGTCAGCCTCTTCGCGGTTTCCTCGGGCTACTACGCCGACTTCTCGCTGCTGTTCGTCACCAAGACGAACCTCGAAATGTCGGGCTTCCGCCTCAGCAACCCCGCTCTCGCCGAGTGCTTCACCAACGCGCGCGCCATCTCCACCAGGGCGGCGTTCGCTCCCTGCGTGAAGGAACTGCAGGAGAAGAGCTACTGGCACCCGGCATACCTCGACGGTGGCTTCCTCGCATGGAACAACACCGCACATGGCGTCGGTGCAACACCACTGCCTGGCGGCGGAAATCGTCCGCTCGTCAACGGTTCGGGATTCGACTTCGCTTCGGTGAAGAAGGTCGGCAAGTAAGAACCGTTTGACGCAACGTCACGTCGAGAGGCGGGGGAACCTCTGGTGGCTCGCCTCTCTTTTTTTTTCTTCCCTTTTTTTTTCTCATTTTACTTTT
>JBJTYJ010000219.1:0-2437 GCA_046082705.1 Actinomycetota bacterium
CGCGAAATAGGTGAAGGTTTGTCGCGAGCCGGCGTGCATGTGGTGTCGGGTCTCGCGAAGGGAATCGATGGTGCGGCACACGACGGCGTGCGCGCCACACGCGAAGCGCCGACCGCACCGGGTCGGGCGATCGCGGTGGTCGGCAGCGGCCTCGATGTGGTCTACCCGCGGACTAACGCCGCGTTGTGGGAGTGGGTTGCGCACCACGGACTGTTGATCTCGGAGCACCCACCGGGTGCCGCGGCGGAACCACACCACTTTCCGCGACGCAACCGATTGATCGCGGCATTGTCGGAAGTGGTCGTTGTCGTCGAATCGCGTGAGTCGGGCGGGTCGATGTCGACCGTGCGTCAAGCGATCGAACGCCAGCGCGACGTTCTCGCGGTGCCGGGTTCGCCGAGGGTCGTCAGCGCGGCGGGGACGAACCTTCTCATCCAACAGGGCTGTGGTGCGGTGACGTGTGCTGCCGACATTCTCTCGGTGCTGGCACTCGACCATCGCCACATCGATGCGGTTTCACGCGACGAGCGCACCGCGCCCGACCCGCGCGACGTCGTCGCGCTCGAAGCGTGCAGTCACGGCCCGGTCACTCTCGACCAATTGATGATCGCAACGGGGCGCACACTCGCGGACCTCGCCCTTGCATTGGGTCGCCTCGAAGCGACGGGGTGGGTGGTGGAGGAGGCCGGATGGTGGGAGGCTCTACTGTTGAGGCGTGGGCGGCACGCGGACGAATCCATTTCGTGACTGGCGGCTCGACGACTTCATCGGGTCGCTGACATCGGCATCCGAGAACACCCGCGTCGCCTACGAAACCGATGTCACACAGTTCGCCGAGTGGGCGGCCGACAACGGTACGAAGAAGCCCGAAGGCGTCACCCGTGCCCAGGTGAAGCAATACCTCGCGCACCTCACTCGGAACAATCACGCCAAGCGCACCATCACGCGCAAACTCTCCGCGCTGCGCCGCTACTACGGCTGGCTGGTGCGCGAGTCGGTTGGTGGCCGACGTCGCGTGGCGAACCCCACGATCGGTGTGCGATCACCTCAGGGCGAGGGGCGTCTCCCGCGCGTTCTCGGACCCGACCAACTCGATGCCCTGTTGTCGGGCAATCAACTCGAAGTCGACGACCCACCGTGGAGGTTGGCGCGCGACACGGCGGTGGTCGAATTGTTGTACGGCAGTGGGTTGCGTGTCAGCGAGTTGTGTTCGCTCACGCTGGCGAGCATCGACCTGCGCGCCGCAGCCGCGACCGTTTGGGGAAAGGGCTCAAAAGAGCGTCGCGTCCCGTTGAGTCCGCCGTGCGTCATCGCGTTGGAACAGTGGTCGACGGTTCGCACCGAGGTGGCGACCGAAACCGGTTTGCGCGCGCCGTTGTTCGTGAACGGCCGTGGCAACAAGCTGACACCACGCGACGTGCGCCGCATCCTCGACCGTCGGGCCATCGACCCCACGCACCCGCACGCCCTGCGTCACACGTTCGCCACGCACCTTCTCGACAACGGCGCCGATCTGCGCGCGGTGCAGGAACTGCTCGGCCACGCAAGTGTCGCAACGACGCAGCGTTACACGCACGTCAGTCGCGAGCGTCTGCAGTCTGCCTATCTCGCTTCCCACCCGCGGGCCTGAGCCGAGCCGTTCATGTGTGCCCCACCCCTCGACAACCCGACGATGGAGGGTCGTCCGCGTCGCTACACGTTGAACTCGGCGTGGTCGCACTGGTCGGGTGAGCGCGAGCCCCGTGCTCGTGAGTGGCTCGTCGTCAACTATTCGGGTCTCGTCAAGTTCGTTGCCGGTCGTCTCGGTGCGGGTTTGCCGAAGTCGGTCGACACCGCCGACCTCGTGAGCGCCGGAGTGTTCGGCTTGATGGACGCGATCGACAAATTCGACCCAAACCACGGCGTGAAGTTCGAGACGTATGCCGTGCCGCGCATTCGCGGCGCGATTCTCGACAGTCTGCGAGCCCTCGACTGGGTACCTCGTTCGGTTCGCGCGCGGGCGCGATCCGTGCAGGACGCAATCTCCGACCTCGAGCACACACTCGGTCGTGCACCGACCGAAGACGAAATCGCAACGCAGCTCGACGTGTCGGTCGAGGAATTGCAGAAGTGGCTCTCCGACATCGCAGCGGGCAACGTTGGACCTCTTGACCACATCGTTGCCGACTCTGCACCTCGCGCCGACGGCGCAGATGCCGCATTGGAGGAACGCACGCTGCGCGACCACATGCGTTCCGAGATCAAGAACCTGCCCGACCGCGAACGTACCGTGCTCGTTCTCTATTACGAAGAGAACCTCACGCTTTCCGAGATCGGCGAAGTACTCGGTGTCACCGAGAGCCGTGTCTCGCAGATTCACTCGAAAGCGGTCCTGCAACTTCGGTCGCGATTGGCTGCTGCAGACTTCTGACGGGCGTTGCGCATGATCGCAGCGCTC
>JBJTYJ010000220.1:0-7934 GCA_046082705.1 Actinomycetota bacterium
GAACAGGTTCCGAGGTTGCCCCCGAGCGTTCCTGAAGTACGAATCTGGGGGGAACCCACCGTCCGTGCGGCGGCGGCCAGGGCCGGCAACGCCTCGGCAAGAGGGCCGGTCTCCATGCGGGCGTAGGGAACTCCGGCACCGATGTCGATTCGCTGCGCGGTGATCGTGAAGTTGCGGAGGCTTGCAACGCGACGAAGACCGATGACGGTTTCGGGTTTGAAACGATTGAAGTTGACCTCGACCATCGTGTCGGTGCCGCCCGTCAACAATCGTGCTGCGGGGTTCTCGGCGAGAATTGCAACTGCTTCCTCGATGGTGGTGGGCATGTAAACGCTCATTCGGGGGTCCATCCACTGAATGCATCGATCATCGCCTTGACGTCGCCGAGGGGATAGAGAATCGGGCAGGTGCAACCGTTGCGCATGTAGTGGGCTACTTGTCGGCGCGCATCATCTGGTGTTCCACTGGCCGTCAGCATTTGCACGATTTCATCGGACACCAGTTTCGATGCGGCGACAACCTGTTCGTGGGTTGCGGGCCACGTGAGAACCTCGCCAACCTTGTCGAGGAGACTCTGCGGCACACCGGACGCCTTCATGATGTGAGGTTGCTGGCCGAGGTACTGGGTGACCATGAGACGTGCCATGTCGAGTGCCGTCTGGCGATCTTCGTGGACGCTGCACACGACGAGTTGTGGTCGGTCGATATCGTCGAGCGATCGACCGGCCTTTGCTGCGCCCCGCTCGAGAGCCTCGATGGCCTGTTGGTTGTAGTCGGGTGAGACCAGATAGTTGAGCACCGCTCCGTCGGCGATTTCACCCGTCAGTTCCATCATCTGCAAGCCGGTTGCGCCGATGTAGATGGGAACGTCCTTCGGACGGCGTTCCTGGTACACGTAATCAAGCTCCACTCCGTCGAGATGAACGAACTCACCGTGGAACGTGACCGTCTCATTCGCAAGCAGCCCGCGAACCGCGGTCACGATCTCGCGCATGGCACGCAGAGGCTTTGCACGGGTGATGCCTACCTTTTGAGCCAGTGGGTCCCACCAGGCTCCGATTCCGAGGATGACTCGACCCGGTGCGAGATCGTCGAGAGTCGAGAAAGTCGCGGCGAGGCGTGCGGGGTTCCGACTCCAGCAGTCGACGACACCACTGCCGACTTTGATGCGCTCGGTGACCGACGCAAAAGCAGCCATCGGTACGGTTGCCTCTCGAACGAGCCGACTCTCGGCTTGCCACACGGCATCGAATCCCTTTTGTTCGGCGTACTTGACGAAGTCCATCCCTTCGCGGATGCGGTGGGCATCCTGTAGGTAAAGCGCGACGGGAGCCGGTCTCTTCTGTGTCATGCGGCAAGCCTTTCGTGGAGACGGTGTGCCTGTTCTGCTGCCTTGCGTCGGATCTCTTCGAGATCAAACGAGACAGGCCGGGCTTCTTTCACGATGGCCCCACCATCGATGGAGACCTCGAGCGGTCTTGTTCCCGTACTGAAGGCGAGGTGCCACGGGCTGTCCATGTGGTCGTAGTTCCACATCACCTTGTCGTTGCGGGCCTGTGGAGCAAGAGCCCATCCGTTCGCGAGCCACGACCAGGCGGTATCGGGAGAGAAGCCGATGTTGTCGTTGCGGCCTGCAACGTACGCGAGGCGGAACTCTTCGGGCATGTCCGCGCCGATTCCGTCGGTACCGAGCGCAACCCGGTTCTTGAACCGCGAGGGGCGGGCGTAACCCACTGAGTTGTTCATGTTGGAACGGGGATTGTGAACGATCGTGCCTGGCATCTCGTCGCGCAAACCCACACAGTGAACGAGGAGCCAGCTGTCGCGGGTGAGCCCCTTCAGGCGAAGGGCGGCGCTGTCATCGTCGGGTCCTTCGGCCACGTGCACATGGACACCGACATTCAGCCGATCGGCCAAGTCGGCGGCAGCGGCGATGGTCTCATCGGAACAGGT
Organism: Actinomycetota bacterium; assembly: GCA_046082705.1. Lineage (GTDB taxonomy): Bacteria > Actinomycetota > Acidimicrobiia > Acidimicrobiales > Ilumatobacteraceae > F1-20-MAGs119. The sequence continues at coordinate 1,954 of JBJTYJ010000220.1, forward strand.
GAACGAGGCGTGGATGCCCACCATGGCCTCGCGACCGGAGGCGATGTATCGCTCGCACTCCTCGAGTCCCCTGCGCGCACCGTCGGACATTGCATCGCTGGGGGAGACGTCGATGAGACGGCCATCGTTCGACCAACGGTCGGTGACCCCGTAGCAAGGAATGACACGCACCCCGACGAGTGCGCATCCGGCTGCGATGGCATCGAGGGAACCCTCGATACACGTTGGTGATTCGTGATGATCGATGATCGTTGTCGTTCCCGAAAGAACGGCCTCGGCAGCTCCGAGCGCTGCCGACCAATAGATGATGTCGAGGTCGAGCGCGGCGTCGAGCCTCCACCAGACCTGCTGCAGCACCGAAAGAAAGTCGTGCGGTGCCTCGGGCGGGGCGGGCATCCCACGGGCGAGCGAGCTGTAGAGGTGATGGTGGGCGCAGACGAGGCCACCCGTCGTGTTTCCCATCAGTCGCCGTCTCCGTCGTCGGCCGTACTGCGCATCGGAAGCCGGTTGCGCCACTGACCGTCGAATTCGTGCAGCGCCGCAGCGACGGCGCCCGCCGTGGGCACCAGACCGATCTCTCCCACACCCTTGATCCCGTAGGGAGAATTCGGTTGTGGTGACTCGACGAGGATGACGTCGATGGGCGGCACGTCCTTCGCACGGAGAATCCCGAGCGAACGCAACGTCATGTTGGTGGGGAAGCCGGTGTCGGGGTCGGAAGGAAAGTCTTCGGTGAGGGCATAACCGAGGCCCATGTGGACGCTTCCCTCGATCTGGCCTTCACACAACGTCGGATTGACTGCGCGACCAACGTCGTGCGCAGCGAGAACCCGTTCGATCTTTCCCGTCTCACGATCGGCGATCACCAACTGGGCGGCGTACCCGAAGGTCGAGTGAATGATCGGATTGTCCACGCCGGGCTCGCCGAGTTTCGTCGTCCAGTCGACCCTGTATTCACCCATGTGGTCGACGTCAGGTGCGCAGTTGGCTTCGCGAGCCGCGATGCATGCCGCGCGCACGGCACCGGCTCCCATCAAGGTGCCCCGCGACCCGGTCGTTTGACCAAGGCCGAGCTCGCGCGTCGTATCGACGATCACACGAACACGATCTGGGTCGACCGCGAGCTCTTCGACGGCGACCTGCAGTGCGACGGTGTTGATGCCCTGGCCCATCTCCGTCCAGCCATGGCGAACCTCGATGTCTCCGCCGCTGTTGAAGCGAACGACGGCGCGGGTGATCTCCTTGAATCCGTTGCCGAGACCCGAGTTCTTCAAACCGAGACCGACACCGACTGCCTTGCCTTCGGCGCGCGCCGCATCGTAGGCGTCCTTGACGGCATCGAGACAGACCTCGGCACCGAGGCAACCGTCGTCCATGATTTGGCCCGGTCCCCACACACGACCGGGTTTGATGACGTTGCGCTTGCGAATCTCCCAGCCTGTGATGCCGACTTGATCGGCGAGACGGTCGAGCACGCCTTCCATCGCGAACTGCGCTTGGTTCGCACCGAATCCACGGAAGGCCCCGCATACGGGGTTGTTGGTTCGCGCGGCAATCGCCTGCACGTTGATGTTCGGAACTTCGTAGGGTCCGCTGGCGTGGCCCGCCATGCGCTCGAGCACCTTCATGCCAACGCTGGCGTATGCGCCGCTGTCACCGATGGCACGAACCCGAAGGGCGGAGAGACGACCCTCGCCGTCGCAGGCGGCTTCGTAGGTCATCGTGATCGGGTGCCGTTTTGCGTGGATTCGGAGACTCTCCTCGCGGGAGAGGGTGCACTTGACCGGCTTGTCGAGCATCCATGCGGCGAGCGCGGCATGGGCCTGGTTGCTCATGTCTTCTTTGCCCCCGAACGCGCCGCCGTTCGTGACGAGTTCGACCGTCACGGACTCGTTGTCGGTTCCGAGCACTCGGGCAATGTCGTCGCGGTCGTCCCAAATGCCTTGACCACCCGAATAAACGTGCAAGTGGCGCTTCCCGTTGCGCATCGAAGGCACGGCGAGGGTTGATTCCGGTTCGAGGAACGCATGCTCGATGCGCTGTGTGGTGAACGTTTCCTTGACGAGGAACTTCGCCGAGGCCAGCACAGTCTCGACGTCACCACGGGCGTAGGTGCTGGAAGACAGAACGTTGTCGTCGGTGCCCCATACGGCCACGTCCGAGTCGTTGATCGCCGCGACGGGATCGGTGATGGGGCTCAGTGGCTTGTAGGTGACGCGAATGAGTTCGGCCGCCTCGCGTGCCGTGAGTCGGTCGTGGGCCACGACGATGGCGAGAACGTCGCCCGCGTAGGACGTGCGCCCACCGGCGGGGATCATGACGGGCCAGTCCTTGTGGATGATGCCAACCCGAAGTTCGCCCGGAATGTCGTGGGCCGTGTACACGGCCACGACGCCGGGATGGGCAGCCGCTTCAGAAGTGTTGATGGAGACGATATCGGCACGCGCGTGGTCGGTCAGGTGCAGCGCAGCGTGCAGCATTCCGGGCATCCGGATGTCGTCGACGTAGCCACGATCGCCGAGGGCGAGTTCGTGTGCTTCGTACTTGACTCCGCGGCTGCCGATTCCGCCGCATGCCTGCTGCGACGGGATGGAATCCTTGGCCACCGCATCGATGGCTTCGAGAATCTTCACGTAACCGGTGCATCGACACAGGTGTGCACCGAGGTGGCGCGCCATGTCGGCGGGCTGCAGTGCCGCACCCTTCTTGTCGATCTGGGCCTTTGCCCGCACGACGATGCCGGGAATGCAGAAGCCGCACTGAAGTCCACCGCAGGCCGCGAAAGCCGCAGCGAACTTCGCACGCTCTTCTTCGGCGAAGCCCTCGAGTGTCGTGACGGAACTGCCCGCAACTTTGGTCAAGGGCTGCTGGCAACTGACCACGGCCTTGCCGTCGATCAGCACCGTGCAACAGCCGCACTGTCCGGAGGGCGAACAGCCATCCTTTGGTGAGGTGATGTCGAGTTCGTCGCGCAAAGCGCTGAGCAAATGCGGATGACGGGCGCTGACCGCGACGGGCGACCCGTTGACGATGAAGGCGACCGTATTGCTTGTCATGTAGGTACTTTACATTTTGTCAAAGCAAGCCGGCGTCAGTCGTCGAGGACGACGCCTCGCTGGGCAGTGATGGGGCCGTACACCTCGGGTCGCCGGTAGCGGTCGAAGTCGAAGAGGGTGCCCTTGTACTTGGCACACCAATCGAGGTCGCAACGCGCCACCAGCAATTCGTCGCCCGCGGTGTAGGCCTGAGCCACGATCTGTCCCGAGGGGGCGATGATCGCCGATTGTCCCAGGGAATCAATTCCTTCTTCGATTCCGCCCTTGGCCACGCCCACCACCCAGGTTCCGTTCTGGTAGGCGCCCGCTTGCATCACCAGGGAGTTGTGGAAGCCCTGGAGAATGTCCTGGCTGGGGTCGGGCACGTAGTGGATTGGCGTGTTGTAGCCACAGAGGATCAACTCGACGCCCTTCAGCCCCATGACGCGGTACGACTCGGGCCAACGTCGGTCGTTGCAGATCATCATGCCCACGCGACCCCCGAAAGCCTTCCACACACCGAAACCCTCGGGTCCCGGCTCGAAGTAGTAGCGCTCTGCGTGCTGGAACGGACGGTCAGGCTCGTGGTGTTCGTGGCCGGGAATGTGGACCTTGTGGTAGCGCCCGACGATCGATCCGTCGCGCTCGACGAGGATCTGCGTGTTGAAACGGTGTCCGTCGGCCGTGAGTTCGGCGTAACCGAGCGAGAAACCCACCTTCAGTTTCCGTGCCGCGTCAAAGAGTGGCTGGGTCTCGCGCGAAGGCATCTCGCGCTCGTACCAATGGTCGGCCTGAGAGATGTCTTCGACGAACCAACGGGGAAAGAAGGTGGTCAGTGCGAGTTCCGGGAAGACCGCCAGATCGCAGCCGTTGCGGGACCCTTGTTCCAACAGGGCCACGAGCCGTTCGACGGCCTCGGCGCGCGTGTGTTCCTTTTGGATCGGGCCCATCTGGGCCGCGCCTACCGTGACGATTCGGGACATCTCAGAATTCCATTTCCGTGAGATCGAGCATGACGCGCAGCAGAACGGTCGCACCCTCGATCAGCTCGTTGGGCTCGGTGTGTTCTCGCGGGTTGTGACTGATCCCATCCTTACTGGGGACGAAGATCATTGCGGAGGGGCAGACCCGGGCAAGCATCTGTGCATCGTGACCGGCTCCGGAAGGCATGCGCTTCACCCGCTTGTCGATTTCGGAGGCTCGTTGTTCTACGAGATCGATGACGCGATCGTCGAACGTGACGGGCTCGAAACGGGCCAGTTGTCGCTTGGTGATGGACACACTTTCGTCCTGTTCGATTTGAAAGCAGAAGGTGTCGATCAGATGCTCGGCATCGCGCAACGTGTCCTCGTCGGTGTTACGTACGTCGAGCGTGATCGTTGCGCGGGCCGGAATGACGTTGATGAGGTTGGGGTGCAGATCGACCTTGCCGACCGTGCAGACTTGGTCGCCACCGAAGCGCTCGGCGATTTCACGCAGGTATACCGTCATCATCGCCGCGACGTATGCGGGGTCTCGACGCAGGTGCATCGGAGTGGTGCCTGCATGGTTGCTCTGGCCGACGATTGTCATCTCCTGCCACGAGATTCCCTGCACGCCGGTGACCGCACCGAAAACGTGGTCCTCGGCCTCAAGCACGGGACCTTGTTCGATGTGCAACTCAACGAAAGCGTGGGGTGCAGGCCCGGGGCACGGAGCCGCACCTGCGTAGCCGATGCGCACGAGTTCGTCGCCGAGACGCTTGCCATCGATCGACACGGCGTCCAGCGCCTCTTCGAGTGCGAGGCCACCGACGTAGACGAGGCTTCCGAGCATGTCGGGCGCGAAACGCGCCCCTTCCTCATCGGTGAAGACTCCGACACACAGCGGTCGTGAAGGAGTGATACCGAGATCCTTGCAGGTTGCGATGACTTCGAGGCCCGCGAGCACGCCGTAGTTGCCGTCGTACTTGCCACCGGTTCGCACCGTGTCGATGTGTGAGCCCGTCATCACCGGGGTTCCCACCCCGACGTTCCACGTGCCGAAGACGTTGCCGATGGCGTCGACAACGACGTCGAGTTCGAGTTCCCGCATCCACGCCACGACGAGATCGCGGCCGGCTTTGTCATCATCCGTGAGTGCGAGACGACAGCAACCTCCATCGCCCGTCGAACCGATGTCGGCGAGTGCATCGAGGCGCTGCAACAAACGATCGCCATTGATTTTGAGTGATGCGGTGGAAGAAGGGTTGGAGGAGTTCATGGAGAGTCTCGGGTCAACATTACGGACTTGACGACACGGGTAGCGATGACCCCGTTTTGTCACTGGCTAGTTTGACTTCCATGCAGATCGACCGCAGTCGCCTTCAGGATCTTCATGCAGCCGAGAAGGCGCGGTTCGACGAGACCCATCCCAGGTCCCGCGAGTTGGCGCGAGAGGCGTCGCGGAGTCTGCTGGCAGGTGTACCCATGCCGTGGATGACGCGTTGGCCCGGGTCGTTTCCTCTCACCGTCGCCGCCGCCGAGGGCAGTCGATTCGTCGATGTCGATGGCATCGAATACGACGACTTTTGCCTGGGCGACACGGGGGCGATGACGGGGCACGGGTTGCCGGCCGTCGCCGAGGCTCTCTTTGCGCAGGCCAAGCGCGGCATCACGACGATGCTTCCATCGTCCGACGCAACATGGGTGGCCGATGAGTTGGCGCGGCGATTCGGGTTGCCGAAATGGCAGATGGCACTTTCGGCCACCGACGCCAATCGGTTCGTCTTGCGTCTGTCCCGAATGTTGACGGGGAGACCAAAGATCTGCGTCATGGACTGGTGCTACCACGGAACCGTCGACGAAACCCTTGCGATTCTCGGACCCGACGGCGGGGTCGTCAGTCGGCCGGGGGCAATCGGTCCGCAGGTCGACCCGAAGACCACGACACGGGTTGTGCCGTTCAACGACGTTGTCGCGCTCGAGC